>NZ_BAER01000126.1 GCF_000315055.1 Paraglaciecola polaris LMG 21857
ATGGTCACTTTAAGTGCTATTTCTGGTATATTTGTTATCGATTACAATAATTACTTTTGCTACTTTATTGATATTATTTACATATTCAGGTATTTAAATTAAGTAAGACTGTTGGTATGGCAGTGTCATAAAATAACCTCGGGCATGGATCAGCCTGTTTCTTGGAAGTGAAGTCGTAGATGACGAATATAAAAAAAGTAAGTGAACTCGCTGGAGTATCAACAGCAACGGTATCACGCACACTTAAAATGCCCGATATGGTCACTGCTCGCACCAAAGAAAAAGTAATGAAAGCCGTGCGAGAAGCTGGCTACAGACCAAGTTGGCTAGCAACTAGTGTGAAAACTGGACGCACAAACACCATAGTGGTTTTAGTGCCTAATTTGGTCAACCCGTTTTTTATGCGCATCATTGGAGGGATCGAGCAGGCTGCTCAAGAGCGCGGCTTTACGGTACTGCTTTGTGATACCCAAGGCGACAGCAAGCGCGAAAGTGATTACGCTTCTATGGTATTGACCAATCGTGCAGATGGACTGATTCAACTCGACCATTCGTTTCCCTTTTCTGACGACGACGCCAAATTGGCTGAAACCATTCCCATGGTCAGTGTCTGTGAGCGTATCCATTCTGAAAAAAAATATCCTGTAGTATCCCTTGATAACTATGCTGCCAGCCGAGCTTTGGTTCATCATTTGGTCAGTTACGGGCATACTCGGTTTGCCGTCATTGTGGGTCAAGTGGTCAGTCAAATACATAAAGATCGTCTCTCTGGGCTACGCAGTGTCTTGGCTGAAGAGGATATTGAGTTTGACGAAGACATGATCGTGGGACAGAGTTATAGCATTGAAAATGGCATTGAGAGTATGCGTCAACTACTGGCAAAACCGACTCGCCCTACCGCTGTGATTTGCTTTAATGATGATATTGCGATTGGTGCGATGCATGAAATCCACCGTCAAGGATTACATGTTCCTAATGATATTTCGGTGGTCGGTTTTGACAATGTTAAAGTCTCGGCATTCATGAATCCGCCATTAACAACTATAGATCAACCCGCATACGAAATGGGACGCAGAGGCATGGAAGTGCTTAGCGACCTCATTAATAGCATTCCCCTTACCCGAAGCAGCGAAATGTTGCCTTTTCAATTACTTGAACGTCAAAGTAGCGGTCCCGCCCCCGTTTAAATAAGGTTTAAGCTGAGTTTTATGACTGAAATAGGTAAATATTAAAAAGCCTTTTCAGTGCATGGTTGTTAATTTTTTGTATATTTTTTAACTTGTGTTGTTGACATGTGAAGTGTGGGGCACTATATTTTTCCAGTAAATTGTAATCGATTACATTTTGTTGGTGAGAAAATTACCAATGAAATGACCTATAGATAGCGTGAATAAAGAAAAAATAAGCAGTTACTGAAGTAGGCCGTGACTTATGTTCACGGTTACATTTAGTTAAAGCGGAAATATCCGATGGCGATTAGGAAAACACATATGAACAACACCAGTGACAAAATATTTGGTAAATCCATGCTGAGTTTAGCAGTTGTGTGTGCATTGGGCGTCGCGCCCTCGCATGCATTTGCGCAACAAGCAGATGATAACTCCAGCACAAGTGATGCAGAAACCGAAGTGATTCAGGTTCGTGGTATTCGCGCATCAGCAGCGGAAAACTTAGCCATTAAACGCTTATCGAATGCAGTGGTCGATGCGATTACGGCCGAAGACATAGGTAAGTTCCCAGATAAGAACGTTGCAGACTCTTTGCAGCGCGTCCCTGGTGTGGTCATTCAACGCAACGGCGGTGAAGGCTCAAGTGTGAGTATTCGTGGTCTATCCCCTAACCTAACGTTTACTCAGTTAAACGGAAACTTCATCGCGGCCTCTTCGGGTGACCCTTCTCGTTCGTTTTCTTATGAATTATTGCCGTCGAATTTAGTGGGCAAAGTAGAATTATTTAAATCGTCAGAAGCGCGTCTCGATGAAGGGGGTGTTGGTGGTACGGTTATCGTACATAGCCGCAAGCCACTGGATATGGAGAAAAATTCTGGTGTGGTCAGCCTAGAGTATACCTACGCAGATATTACCGATAAGTATGAGCCCCAGTTAAGTGGCATTTATTCGTGGAAAACAGATGAGGAAGACTTCGGCTTTTTGGTGGGTTTCACGCAACAAGACAGAACCAACCGTACGCAAACGTCTCGGGTTAACATTATTAACCAGAACTTCCAGTATACCGAGCGTCGAAATGGACAAGACGTAGAGGGCGGTGCCCAAGGCTATGCTCGTCAGAGTTTTGTACAAGAAGTACTAGAAGAAGACAGACAACGTACCGGTGTGCAATTCACCGCACAGTGGCGCCCTACTGATAACCTTGAAGTGGGTTTTAACTACTTTCAGTTTAAGTTGGGACTTGATTCCATTTTACATCAACTTGAATACCCTGAGTGGCACGATACCAACCAATATTGGACTGACATCTTTGTGGATGCGGATGCCGAATATGTTACTGGTATCGACTACAGTCGAGCGGTCTCAGGAGAAGCACTGGATACTCAAATTCCTCGGATGAACGGTGAATATATAGTGGAAGAATCCACTTCTGATACTTTCGATTTTTTCATGGAGTATGAAGGTAGCGATTTCAATGTGAAGTTTGTAGCCGGCCATACTGAAGCGGAAGGTGGACCGAGTGAAAAATACCGTGCAGCTTACTATTCTGGCGGTACAGCAGATTATTGGGGCTGGCGCTTTGAAGACAAAAACTTGATCACCAATATCGACCCTGAAATATTCAATCGCTTAAAAGCGGGTGAAGGCGGCCAAGCAGATATTGGTGCCACAGATTCTAGTTTTGTTGGTGGCACACAAGAAGAAGATTACGCTCAAATTGACACAGATTGGTTTGTGGACTGGGGCATAGTTGAGACCTTACGTTTTGGACTGAAATATCGTAAAGGCTCTATTCACCGTGATACACGTAACACTTACTATTTAGATAAAGACTTTGATGTAGCCGCGGGCGAAGCGCGCCCTGGTGGCATTACATTGGATGATGATTACTCTAGAAACGGCGGTATTCCGCTGTTAACGACCGTTATTGCTGATCAACCTTTAGGTAATCTTGGTGGTTCGATCAATACCAATATCTTCCCTGTGGTGAATTGGAATAAATACCAAAGCGAATTACAGAATAATTTTCAACGTTATACCCGTTTTGAGCCTGATTTCGTTTACGAAGTCGAAGAAGAAGTCAAAGTGGCCTATGTCCAAGCTGACTACAAATGGGAAAAATTCCGGGGTAACTTCGGGGTACGCTTTGTTGACACAGTGAATACCAATACCGCCAGTGATCGTCTCGTTTTTGCCTTAGACCGCGTTAATTTGGAAGGCGAAGACGTAGCGCAAGTGAATGGCATTGTGCGCGATATCATAGTCAATCCTAAAGAAAATTCTTATAGCCATGTATTGCCAAGCTTTAACATTGCTTGGGATTTAAATGATGATTGGGTATTACGCGGTGCGGCGGCAAAAGTGATTTCTCGTCCTGATTATGCCGATCTTGGTCAATTCCAAACGCTAACTTACCGTTCAAGTGAATGGGAGGCGGACTCTAGCGACCGTCCTGACTTTGATCCTATTCGTGACCGTGAAGGTTGGACCGGTGGCGGAGGTAATGCATCTTTACGTCCTCTTGAGTCCGTGCAATATGACTTGTCTTTAGAGTATTACTACGGCGAAGGCTCAGGCGTTAGCTTGGCGGTATTCTTGAAAAATATCGATAACTTTGTTGTGCCATTCGTACTGGATGTTAACACCAGTGTGCCAGACCAGACTTTCACCTTGGTCGAATCAGGTGGCGGCACGGTCAGTGTTGGTGGCGATATTGTGGTGCGCGATTTTGATACCTCTGCAAACGGCACAGACGCTGAATCTAAGGGTGTCGAGTTCTCATTCCAGCACTTCTTTGACAATGGTTTTGGTGTGTCGGGTAACTACACGCGCAATATCACGAGTGCTGCGACCGTTGAAGCTGACGGGCAAATTGTGGGTGAGTCACCCTTAACGGGCAGCTCTAAATATCAAGGTAACTTATCTGCCTTCTATGAAAACGATGACTATAGCGTTCGTATTTCGTATAACCGCAGAGGTCCGACTATTGGTGCCTTGGCTGAAGATTGGGATATAAACCGTTTCAGCGATACCTATGATCAGATAGACGTGAACGCCAGCTACAGCATTACCGAAGATATTACGCTGAGTGCATCGGTCATCAATCTGACCAAGTCAGAAGACTACGTCCATTTAGGGGATGACACGAAAGTACGATTTTTAACTAACTCGTACAGTGGTCGTCGACTCTTCGCCGGCATCAACTACAGATTTTAATGCGTGCAGCCAGTCCTAAAGGGCTGGTGCAATGGAACGTAATAGACAGATTGAATTGAGGAATAATAATGAAAAAGCTCACAATGAATAAAACCACAGCGGCTATGCTGATGGCAATGAGCACCTTGTACGGTTGCGGTGGCAGTGCTGATGACCCGAACCCTAATGACGCAGTAGACACTCGTGTTACGACTGCGGCTACCCTGACAGGTACTGCGGTAAAAGGCAGCTTAGACAGTGCTCAAATCAGCGTTGCCCAAATGAACAATTCTCCCATTAGCATCACCAGTGGTGAACTCACTGATGCCTCGGGAAACGTAAACGTGGTCGTTCAAAGCGACCTTGGTTTCGGCATCAACAGTCCTTTTAAGGTGTCGGTTACAGCCACGGATGCCACAAGTATGATGTGTGATGCTATCGATTGCGCCGGAGTTGATATGGGGCAAGAATTAAGTGGTGAGCCGTTAACTGGCACCGTGCTTAAATCTTTATCTTTTGTCAATGTGCCTTATGGTGCACAAGCCAATAGCAGTAACTTACCTTTTCAAGCCAACGCGCTGACGACCATAGCGACGCCGCTAGTTGAAAACGCGGTTGCCAATGGCGCGAATATCAGCCAAAAAGTATTGTTTGACTTGCAAGCGGTGACCGCCTCTGAACTGGCACTACGTGCCTTAGGCGTATCAGTTGCCAGTACTAACTTGTTCGAAACTAAATTAATTAGCGGTGAGTCTTACGCTAATTTTGTGGTGGGTGAAGACTGCACAACAGTGACCACTACTGATGCTGACGGTAACGATGTTGCGCTAGAAGAATGTACTGATGTACTTGCCTCGCCTGCCATTATCACAATGTCGCTAGCGAATGCAGCTTTTGCCAATATTGCCCAAACCGAGAGTTTTAACGAACGGTTTGACGCAGTCAATGTGGCTATTACGGCTGCTATCGAAGGCGACACGTTAGCCTTGACGCCAATCCGAGAGCGCCTGTTTGCTTCTGTCAGCGCAGTGCCGTTTTTGTCTGAGTTGGGTATTTCCCCTGAAAGCATTATCGATGTGGGGTTATCTTTTGCTATCGCAGATGAAAATAGCGGTCCGGTGCAAGAAGTCACGACCTTAGCTAATTTAGCCGGCGCGACTATTACTGGACGAGCCCGTATCAGTGATGGTGAAGCAGAAATCATGGCTTTCGATAAAGATCTGGACAGCAAGTGGTTGGATAACGGTGGTGTACCTAGCGTCGAAGAGCCATCTTGGGTTCAACTTGAATTTACCCAAGGACATGCTGTCAGCAGTTTGTTTATTACCAGTGCTAACGATGCGCCTGAACGCGACCCTGAAAACTTTGATTTACTCGCCTCAAATGACGGTGAAAATTGGGTTACCTTGGCCAGCTTTTTAGGTGAGTCATTTGATGAACGCTTTGAACGTAAAGAGTTTTCATTTTCTAATGGTTTAGAGTATTCCTTCTATCGCTTAAATATCAACAAAAATAAGGGTGATACTAGCTTAATGCAGTTGTCCGAAATTCAGTTGGTTGGCCCAATTTATGCGAGTACAGATCATACTGATCCTGTGGGAACCGGCGCGATAACAGGTCGAGCCCGTATCAGCGATAACGAAGCTGAAACCATGGCATTTGATAATGATGCGCAAAGTAAATGGTTGGATAACGGCGGGGTACCGAGTGTTGAAGAACCATCATGGGTCCAAGTGGATTTCCCTGAAGCAGTAGCGGTTAACGTATTAGCCATTACCAGTGCTAACGATGGTCCAGAGCGGGATCCTGAAAATTTCACCTTAGTGGGTTCTAACGATGGTGGTGTCACTTGGACAACGATCGGTGATTGGTTAGGCGAGTCGTTTGATGAGCGTTTTGAACGTAAATTATTTAGTGCCGATAACGCTTTGGCTTATAGCACCTACCGCCTAAATATTACCAAAAACAAAGGCGACAGCAACTTAATGCAATTAGGCGAGATTGAACTGATTGGGCCTAAAATCCCAAGTGTTCAACACAGCCATAGTGCAGGAGCGACTTACACTGAGCGCGCGCGCATCAGTGACGGTGAAGCAGGGGCAATGGCCTTTGACAATGACGTTCAAACCAAATGGTTAGATAATGGTGGTGCACCTTCTGTTGAAGAGCCATCATGGGTTGTGGTCAGCTTGCCTGAAGCGGCTGCAGTCAACACACTGGCCGTTACTAGCGCAAATGATGCTCCTGAGCGTGATCCTGAAAACTTCGCGGTGTGGGCGTCAAACGACAATGAAAATTGGACTGAACTCGCCAGCTGGTTAGGTGAGAGCTTCGACGAGCGCTTCGAGCGCAAGCAATACACCTTTGCCAATGACATTGGCTTTAACTTCTATCGTTTCAATATCACTAAAAATAAAGGTGATAACAGCTTGATGCAAATAGCTGAAATTGAATTGATTGGACCTCAGTTCACGTCTGTTGATGTTTCATCAACTGCCGGTACGACAATTACAGGTCGAGCACGTATCAGTGACAACGAAGCTGAAACCATGGCCTTTGATGACCTGCTTACGACTAAGTGGTTAGATAATGGCGGTGTGCCCTCTGTTGAGGAACCATCTTGGGTGCAACTTGACTTTGCTACCGCCAAAATCGTCAATAGTATTGCTATCACCAGTGCCAATGACGCACCAGAACGCGATCCAGAAAACTTCACGGTTGTAGGGTCAAATGACGGCGGAGCAACTTGGCAAGAAGTTGAGTCTTGGGTTGGCGAAAGCTTCGATAGCCGCTTTGAGCGTAAGTTGTTCGAAATGCAAAACGGTTTTGCGTATTCCAGCTATCGAATCAATATCACCAAAAACAAAGGTGACAGTAATTTAATGCAAATTACCGAAATTGAGTTGATTGGTCCCGCTGAGTAAACGTAAGTGAAACTCAAAAGCCCACTGACTATTTGGTGGGCTTTTTATTACCCTTAATATATTTCCAATAGACACATATAAATATTTACTATGCATGATGATTATTACCTTGGAATTGATGGCGGCGGTACGCAGTGCCGAGCCGCTATATACAGCTCAGACTCCATATTGCTTGGTTCTGGCATTGGCGGGCCAGCAAATCCCGTTAACGGTTTATCGTTAGCGCAAGACGCCATTTTACAGGCTGCTACGCAGGCGCTGGATGATGCTAAATTAAAGCATGTGGCGCTTAGCCAACTAAACGTGGGTGCCGGCATTGCTGGCTTGCACTTGCCCAGTATGCAGTTAGCCATGGAACTGTGGCAGCATCCGTTTAAATCATTTTACTGCACCACAGATTTGCATGCAGCGGTAACCGGCATGCATCAAGGTAAAGATGGCGGTGTCATTATTCTCGGTACGGGTTTCAGTGCCCTAGGTATGGTCAATGGTGTCCAGCATTCAATCGGTGGCTATGGGTTTCCAATTAATGCCGAAGGCAGTGGATCGTGGTTAGGTTTACAAGCGGTGAAGGCCGCCTTACTGGCTTATGATGACATAGGGCCAGCAACCAGCATGCTAAAGGCTATGACTCAGCAGGAAGACATATTATCCCTTGCTACCCGCTTAAATCAGGGCAGTTCAACGGAATTTGCTACCTTTGCGCCATTAGTGTTCGAGCATGCCGCTCAAGGCGATCTGCTTGCTAAGGCAATCGTTGAACAGGCAACAGAGTTTCTACAGCGAGTGATCCGAAAATTAAATGCAATGGGTGTCAGTGACATTGTGCTGGTTGGCAGCGTCGCCCATCGTCTGCAAAGCCGCCTAAAAGAGAATTTTTCCCACAGTATTGTTGCAGGTAAGGCGTCGGCTGAATTTGGTGCCATGCTGCTAGCTAAAACGAGTTTAACCGGTGTCTAGCCTACATAAGCAGCACAATAAAGGATAAAAAATGACAGCCACACGTAGAAGCTTTTTAAGATTTTCGTTTTTGAGCGGTATTTTTGCAACGCTAACCGCAAGTAGTCAATCGGTTCTGGCAGCTCAGAAGACAAACAAGCCAATAGTGATCTCGACTTGGGAACACGGGCTGGCAGCCAATAAAATCGCATGGCAGGTGCTCAATAACAGTGGCCGTGCCTTAGATGCTGTCGAGCAAGGTGTGCGTGTACCCGAAGCGGATCCTAACGTGCGCACAGTGGGTTACGGCGGTTACCCAGACAGTGAAGGTAATGTGACATTAGACGCCTGTATCATGGATGAGAACATGAATTGTGGCTCGGTGGCTTATCTACAGGGCATCAAGCATCCCATCTCTGTGGCACGAAAGGTGATGGAGGAAACCCCTCACGTCATGTTAGTGGGCCAAGGCGCCCAAGACTTCGCATTACAACAAGGCTTTGATATACAAGATTTATTAACACCACAAGCCAAAAAAGATTGGCAAGACTGGCGTGCATCCGGTCAGGGTAAAAAACAGATAAATATTGAAAATCACGACACCATTGGCATGTTAGCCCTCGACTCACAGGGGAATTTAAGTGGCGCCTGCACCACAAGCGGTGCGGCATACAAGTTACCTGGACGAGTCGGTGACTCTCCTATCATAGGTGCCGGTTTATATGTGGATAACGAAGTCGGTGGTGCCACCGCAACGGGGATGGGCGAACTGATGATGAAAACGGTCGGTTGTCATCTGGTCGTCGAATTAATGCGCCAAGGGGCATCTCCTCAAGAAGCGTGCAAAAAGGCGGTAGAGCGCATCGCTACCCGATTAGATAATTTTGCTGAGTTTCAGGTCGGATTTATTGCGCTTAATAAAGCCGGTGAGTACGGCGCATACTGCATTCAACCTGGCTTTAACTACGCGGTGCAGGACAGTAACGGTACACGTTTAAACGACGGCAAAAACTTATTAGGAGAGGTTTTGTAATGGGCAAAATTGCTGGGTTGTTATTGGTATTGTGCGCCCTTGCGGTTAATGCTGATGAGCTGACGATTCGGGCGAATGAAGCCCCGTTCGCGTTAACATTAGAGCAAGCAATGAACTGGGCACCTGAGCGTGAGTTTACCTCGCCGGCTAATATTTCTACTGTGCCATTAGCCAGACGTTACCCCGCTCAGCTTGACGACACCCGAGGGAGTTTAGATACCCGGGCCAAGGTGCTATATGCCCCAGATGGCATGAATAACTTCGCAAACTACTTAGTTACCCAGCCTAAATTTAATTTGTACAACTTTACTCACTGGTCACAAATCGACGTATTGAACTGGTTTGCGGGCACGGCGGACCATGTGGTGCAACTTCCGGCTAAACCCTGGGTTGATACTGCCCATAAAAATGGGGTGAAGGTTATAGGGTCAATTTTCTTGGCTATTGCTAAATATGGCGGTAGTCCAGACACTGCTGAGAAACTGCTCAAACAGGATGAACAAGGCCGTTTTGTCATGGCCCATCGTTTGGTGGATATTGCTCAGTATTATGGTTTTGATGGTTGGCTGATGAATCAAGAAACCAATCTCACTGCCATTAAAGATGCAAACAATGAGTTGGTTGAAGGTCAGCGAGACCCTGAGCGTGGCGCGGCCTTAGGCAAAAAAATACTGGCATTTATGCAATACCTAACCGCTATCGCCCCCCAAGGAATGGAAATCCATTGGTATGATTCCATGCTTGAAAATGGTGAGGTGCGCTGGCAAAACGAGCTGAATGACAAAAATAAGGCATTCCTCAGTCAAGGTGTTCACAGTGCCGATGCCATGTTTATGAATTACTGGTGGAATAAGCCCATGGTGGAGAGCTCTGTAGAGATTGCTCAGCAACTGGGGCGCTCGCGCTATGATCTATATTTCGGAGCCGACTTATGGCCCAGCCGTAATGCCCAGCGTGCATTTAGCCGCAGCCAGTGGCTAAATGATTTATTCGATACCGAATCGGGTCACGGGCTTACGTCCATTGCTTTGTTCGCACCGAACTTTAATTTCAATTTTGCGGGTGAAGACCACACTCCTATTTTTAGCCATTTTAAAGATAATGCCCAAGATCCCCTTAGCTTCTACCAGACAGAGCAACGCCTGTTTACTGGCGATGATTTGAATCTTGCCGTCAACGATGAAAAAAGTTGGCCTGGGATTGGCCGCTATTTGCCTGCTAAAACAACGATTTCAAACCTGCCGTTTATCACTCACTTTAATACTGGCCAAGGTAAGGTACTGATCGAGGATGGGCAAAAAACCGCCGATGGATGGACAGACATGAGCAAGCAAGACTTGCTACCCACTTGGCAATTTGCGGTATATGGCAGTCAGAACTTAGATCCACATTACGATTTTGAGCACGTTTATTCAGGTGGCAGTTCATTGGCTTTTGAGGGGAAATTGCAATCACAAGATGCGCGTATTCCTTTGTATCAAACCAATTTTGTTCTCGGTGACGAGCAGGTCGCTACGTTAACCATAAAAGGTGGTAGCCAAAGCATGTCTTTTTATCTGCAGGCGGCGAGCGGTGAACGCACTATATACGCCTTGTCGGACTATAGCCCTAAGAGTGAGCACCAAGGAGAATGGTACCGTTATTCCATTCCCCTTAATAAGCTAGCAGCACAGCATATTGTGCAATTAGGGGTGTCTTTCTCCGCTCAGTCGTCAGATGTTTCGGTTAATTTGGGCGAGCTGGCGATTAAGTGATGGTCGAAATTGAAATCTGCTTAGGTTGTGATGATAGCGCGCATATTGCCCAGCAAGTTAAGGCGGCATATTCGGGCGGTGCGACTCGGGTGGAGCTGTGCAGTTCAATGGAGCATGAGGGACTAACCCCCAGCACAGATGCTTTGCACAAAGCAAAAATAGCGGCGCCTGAAGGATTGCTTCTGCTGGCGATGATACGTCCCAGAGCCGGTGATTTTTGTTATTCGATGGGCGAAATAGAACAGATGAAGCGCGAAATCACCCTTGCTAGCCAAGCCGGTATGCATGGCGTTGTGCTCGGCGCCCTGACCAGGGCCAACGCGTTGGATATTCCAGCCCTTGAGCAACTGTTAGCGGTTGCCAGCGAAGCAAAGCTACAGGTGACATTTCACCGGGCATTTGATGCATTACGGACACCCGTTGCATCCATTATGGCCTTAGCCGAACTAGGCGTGCAGCGAATTTTAAGCGCTGGCGCACCTTGGGGGGCTGAGAGTAACGCGGCACAGCATGTGGGCTCCTTACAAAGCTATTTAGATGGTGCAAACGGATGCTTGGAGTTGGTTATTGCGGGCAGTGTCAATGCCACTAACGCGACGACCATAGCCGGAAAACTGACCTCGAGTGTTGGCTACTCTTTTCATGCTTATTCATCTGTGTTGTCCCATGGTCTAGTGGACGAAAGCAAAGTTAGGCAACTGTACCAAGCGGTGAACTACGCGTAGTGACAAACCGTTAATAAACAAACATTTTTATCGCGGGCGATTATTCATTGGGCGGGCCCGCGTTAGACATCTCGCCCCACTTTAAATACTGGTTTATATGATTAACAAACAAGATAAGACACAAATGACGACGCTGGCACTCAATGGGCAATGGCAATTTTGCCAGGCTGATGAACAGCAATGGCGAAGTGCCACCGTTCCAGGTTGCAACTTTACCGATCTATTAGCGCACCAATTAATTGATGATCCCTTCGTCCAAGATAATGAGTCTCATCTGCAGTGGATAGAAAAAAAGGACTGGCATTACCGTCGCGCATTTAATATTACGGCGGCGCAATTGGCGCACAGTGAAGTCAAGCTGGTGGCGTTAGGGCTAGATACATTTTGCGATATTTATCTTAATGGTCAGCCTTTAGCCAGCGGTCAGAATATGTTCGTGGGTCAACATTTGGCATGCAGATCTTTGTTAATCGTAGGACAAAATGAAATAGAAGTGCGTTTCCGCTCGCCCATGAACGAAGTGTATCCACAGTTTGTCGCCAATGGCTTTACCTACCCAGCCGAAAATGACAAAAGTGATGAGAAGCTCAGTGTTTTTTGTCGTAAGGCCCCTTGTCACTTTGGCTGGGACTGGGGACCAAAGTTTGTTACTTCGGGTATTTGGCGTGATATTTATTTGGCTTTTATTGATACGCTAGAAATAAAAGATGTGCATTTTGTGCAGCAATCTTTATCTGCTGAGCGTGCTCAATTCCGCTTCGATCTAGATGTTTCTGCAATGGCTGACTTTAGTGGTCAGGTCAGGGTAACCTGCGCCCAAGCGCCACAGTTAAATCAAACTCAGTCGATTAACGTTTTAGCGGCGTCGGCTGGGCAAACGATATCGCTGGATTTCTCATTAACAGATCCTCAGCGCTGGTGGCCAAATGGTGTGGGCGATGCTTTCATATATGATTTTAACTTTGAGCTGATAACCGACGAGAAGGTGCTTGCCGAGCACTCTTTAGCTATCGGCTTAAGGGAGATAGAAGTCGTCAATCAAACTGACGACATGGGTGAATCGTTTTATTTTAAAGTAAATGGCCATCCGGTGTTTATGAAGGGATCAAACTATATCCCTGATGACAGCTTTATTCATAGAGTGACAGCTGAGCGCCATCAGCAACTATTTGACGGGGTTGTTGCTGGCAACATGAATATGTTGCGAGTGTGGGGCGGTGGTATCTATCAAGACGATAAATTCTATGAGTTAGCCGATCGTAACGGCATTTTAATCTGGCAAGATTTTATGTTTGCCTGCACCTTGTATCCTGCCAATGAAGCCTTTTTACACAATGTAAAACAGGAAGCTGAATATAACGTTAAACGCCTACGGAACCACCCGTGTATCGCTATGTGGTGTGGCAATAATGAAGTGGATATGGCCATTGAAAAATGGCAGTGGGCAGAAAAATTCGCCTATTCAGATGAGCTTTACACCCGCTTGAAACAAGATTATATGTCGCTCTTTGATGACTGCTTGCCTAGTGTGGTGAGCGAGCTGGATAGTCAGCGTTTTTATCTGCGTTCTTCCCCCATAGGCTTTTGGGAAAATGATGAAGACAACAAGGCTAATCATCATTATTGGGGCGTGTGGCATGGGGAAGAGCCCTTCAGTGAATACAAAAAGCGTATTCCACGTTTTATGAGTGAATATGGCTTTCAATCGTTCCCCATTGCTGAGTCTACCCATCGCTTTACGCGTCCAGAGGACCGAGAGTTGGAGTCGACCGTGATGCAAGTGCATCAAAAGCACCCTAGGGGCAACAAGCTAATTCGTAGCTATATGGATGAAGAGTTTAATCCGCCAAAAGATTTTGAACAGTTGCTTTACCTCAGTCAGGTGCAACAAGCATTAGGGCTGAAAATGGCCTTTGAAGCCCACCGCGCGGCGATGCCTTTTTGCATGGGCACTTTATATTGGCAGTTGAATGACACATGGCCAGCGGCATCTTGGTCTGGTATTGACTATTACGGGCGCTGGAAGGCGTTACATTATCAGGCCAAACGCAGTTTTGCTCAGCAGTTGTTGGTGATTGAGCAAAACGATGACAGCCTAGATATTACCCTGATATCTGACCGCTTAACGTCCTTTTCGGCGCAATTGCACGTTAGTTTATATCAGTTTAATGGTGAGGTTCTGTGGTCCCATGAGCAAAGTGTCAAGGTAGCAGCCAATGCTTCTCAAGAGATCTTCAGTCTTGAATTTGCCAAGCTCGTTACAGCTCAGCAGCTTAGCCGCTCTGTGATGACTGCTAGTCTGGTTGATGTGAAAAGCGCACAAACTTTAGCGCAAAATACGCACTTTTTCGCACCGAACAAAGACTTGGCTTTGCAGTCAGCCAATATTGTATGCACAAAGGTGATAGCGCATGAGCAGTTAACGCTGACGTTTGACACGGATACCTTTGTTCGCCAGTTGTATGTCAGCGTCAGTGGGCATGATGGTAACTTTAACGATAACTTCTTTGATCTTATACCTATGCAGCCTAAGACCATTTGTTTGTCTTTGCCTAGAATGAATAACAAGGACATTACAGCATTAGTCGAGAAGCTGAGCTGGAGTTCGTTAATCGATAGTTTTGCGTCGCAACAGTCCGAGATTGAAAGTTCGGTTGGAATAAAACCATGATTTTAAGTTGGATCGATATTGTTGTCATCCTGGCCTATCTAGTGTCGGTTTTGTTGATCGGTTTATATATTTCTAAGCGTGCCAGTCGCGACATGGACTCCTATTTCTTAGGTGGAAAAACCATTCCTTGGTGGGCACTTGGGGTATCAAACGCATCTGGTATGTTCGATATAGCCGGCACTATGTGGCTAGTATCCATGTGTTTTGTATATGGTTTAAAGAGTGCTTGGCTACCCTGGATCTGGCCGATATTTAATCAAATATTTTTAATGATATATCTGTCAGTTTGGCTGCGTCGTTCAAATGTGATGACTGGCGCTCAGTGGATGGAGACCCGTTTCGGCACTGGCAAAGGCGCACAATTGAGCCAGATGGTGGTAGTGGTGTTTGCATTAGTCAGTGCAATTGGCTTTATCGCTTATGCTTTTAAAGGCATAGGTAAGTTTGCTGCGATCTTTTTTCCCTGGGAGATATCTCCGGATATCTACGCCTTGATTATATTTTCGGTAACGACCGTGTATGTGGTTAAAGGTGGTATGTACAGCGTCGTATTTACCGAAATTTTGCAATTTATCATTATGACTATTGCGGCGGTTTCGGTGGGGGTGATTGCCATGTATATGGTGTCACCTGAGCAATTAGCAGCTGCGACACCAGAAGGCTGGGACAGTCTGCTCTTTAGTTGGCAACTTGACCTAAACTGGCAAGGGCTAATCGATAGCGTCAATGTGAAGGTCGAAGAGGATGGTCTTGAACTATTCGGGTTGATGATCATGATGATGTTATTCAAAGGCGTGTTATCTAGCATGGCAGGGCCGGTGCCCAACTATGATATGCAACGTATTTTGGCGACTAAAAGCCCGAAAGATGCCGCCAAAATGAGTGGTTTGGTGTCTTTGGTGATGTTTTTCCCTCGCTACATGATGGTGGCGGGCCTGTCGATTCTGGCCATTGTATATATGGGGCCTGACATTCAAGCCCAAGGTAAGCAATTCGATTTTGAGCAGATACTGCCCTTTGCAATCAATAATTTTGTTCCTGTGGGGCTAACCGGTTTGCTCATTGCGGGGCTATTGGCCGCG
This sequence comes from Paraglaciecola polaris LMG 21857, assembly GCF_000315055.1. Classification (GTDB taxonomy): domain Bacteria; phylum Pseudomonadota; class Gammaproteobacteria; order Enterobacterales; family Alteromonadaceae; genus Paraglaciecola; species Paraglaciecola polaris. The sequence continues at coordinate 15,493 of NZ_BAER01000126.1, forward strand.
TTTATGTCGACCTTTGCGGCGTCGGTTAACGCCGCCCCCGCTTATTTTGTCAATGATATCTATCGCCGTTATTTTCGCCCTGACGCCGACAGTCGCGCTTATGTGCGCATGAGCTACATCGTATCGGTGCTTCTGGTTGTGCTTGGTATGGGGTTAGGCCTGATGCTAGGCAGTATTAACGCCATTATGCAGTGGATTTTTGCTGCTTTATTCGGTGGGTACGCCGCAGCAAATCTATTGAAGTGGCATTGGTGGCGATTCAACGCCTACGGCTATTTTTGGGGCATGCTGGCTGGTCTCATTGGGGCCTTGGTGCTGCCCATTGCATTACCTGATACTCAGCCACTTATGGCATTCCCACTACTGTTACTTTTCGGCCTAATCGGCTCGATTGCCGGCACTTTGTTAACACCGGTGGAATCTGATGAGGTGCTCTGTGAATTCTACCGTACCGTTAAACCCTGGGGGTTCTGGGGGCCGATCCGGGACAAAGTGATGGAGCAAGATCCTGATTTTGTGCCAAACAAGGAGTTCTCACGGGATCTGGTTAACGTAGTGGTCGGTATTGTTTGGCAGCTCGCCCTAGTGGTGATGCCTATTTATTTGGTGATCCAGCAGTGGTGGTCAATGTTGGCCGCCTTTGCTGTCATTGCTGTCACAAGCTGGGTCTTGAAAAAGAACTGGTTAGATAAACTTCCTGAGTGAGTTGTAGTATGAAAAAACATATTTTAGCAGGCGCATTCTCTGTATGCGCATTTGGTGGACTAACAAGTTGTGCTACCAGTACGGTTGACGATAACAATCTTGAGCCGGTTGTTAGCTCGTTTGATATTCAAACATTGGGTTATGTGGACCCTTTCATTGGCACGGGTGGACACGGGCATACCTTCCCGGGGGCCGTTGTGCCTTTTGGTATGGTGCAACTTAGCCCAGATAACCCATCTAAAGGTTGGGATTGGACTTCAGGTTATAACTACAGCGATAACCAGTTATTAGGTTTTAGTCATACCCATTTGTCAGGCACGGGTGTAGGTGATCTACTCGATGTATTGGTCATGCCGTTTCGTGGTGAATATAACCAGCGAGCAGATAATGACTTAGGTCGAATTGTCAGTGAGTACTCACACGAGAACGAGTCGGCGTCTCCTGGTTTTTATCAGGTTTCGTTACCTGATGAGCAAGTTGAAGCTGAATTAACGGCTACCGAGCGCAGCGGTGTGCATCGCTATACGTTTTCAGGCCATGACGATGCTAAGGTATTAATCGATTTGGGCTATGCCCAGAATTTTGATAAATCTGTTGCCACGTTTATGCGCGTGTTAGATGACCATACTCTAGTGGGGTATCGCATATCTACCGGTTGGTCAGACTTTCAGCCTACCTATTTTATTGCCCAGTTTAATCAGCCTTTCAGCTATCAGTTTTATCGGGAAGGAGAGCCCCAAGCTGGCCCTTTTATTAATACTGAAAAGAGTGAAGTGGTATTAAATTTCGGTGATATCGCCAATCAACCCTTAGTTGCTAAAGTAGCGTTGTCCTACGTGAGTATTGATGGTGCTAAACAGAATTTAGCGGCTGAAGTACCTCATTTCGACTTTGATAACATCAAACAAAAAGCCCAACAACTGTGGGCTGTTCAATTGGCTAAATTTAAGGTAACGGATAATGATGAGCAGGCGAAGCGTAAGTTCTACACGGCTTTATATCATTCATTTTTAGCACCACAAACGTTCAACGATATAGATGGTAGCTATTTTGGAGCCGATGGCAGTGCCCATAATAGCCAAGAGTTTAAGCGTTACTCGTTATTTTCATTGTGGGACACATTCCGTGCGTTACACCCCTTGTTAACCATTTCAAATGGCGAGCGGGTGAACGATATGGTGAGCTCCATGATGGCTTTTTACGACGAAACAGGCTTATTACCCTCATGGGATCTGATGGCTAACGAAACCGACGTAATGATCGGTTATCACGCCGTTCCTGTCATTGTTGACGCATACTTTAAAGGCTTGACCAAGGTTGCGCCTGAACAGCTTTTTCAAGCATTAAAAGCCTCAGCTATGCAAGAGCGCTTCGGTATCGATTTGTTTGCTAAATATGGCTACGTACCGTCAGATTTAGAGGTTGAGGCGGTATCAAAGACCCTCGAATACGCGTTTGACGACTGGGCGATTGCCCGTCTAGCAAAGGCGCTGAACAAAGAAAAAGATTATCAGTATTTCAGCCAGCGAGCACAGTCGTTTAAAACACTTTTTGATAAACAAACAGGCTTTATGCGCGGTAAAACTAAAACCGGCGATTGGGTGCAAAACTTCAGCCCAACGCACGTGGATCATCGAACCACTGATTACACCGAAGCTAACGCATGGCAGTACACTTGGTTTGTGCCCCATGATGTTAATGGATTAATGGCGTTATTTGGTGGCGAAGCACCATTCTTGGAAAAATTAGATACCTTGTTTAGCACAGATTCATTTATGGAAGGTGACGTATCTCCTGATATATCTGGTTTGATTGGCCAATATGCTCATGGAAATGAGCCTGTGCATCATGTGCCTTATATGTACTCACTGACATCGCAAAAATGGAAAGGCGAACAACGTATCAAAGAAATTCGCGACACCATGTACCGGGATGATCCTGATGGGCTTTCGGGTAATGATGATGTAGGCCAGATGTCAGCTTGGTACGTGTTTAGTGCCTTGGGATTTTATCCTTTAAATCCGGCCGATGGCCAATACGTATTAGGCACGCCTCAATTTGAGCAAGTGGATATTCAACTTCCGAAGAATAAAACGTTTACAGTAAAAAGCGTGTTATCAGGCGAAACCTCAGATGGTTATGTCAAGCAGGCGACACTAAACGGCAAGCCGGTAAATATGAATACAATTAGCCATAACGATGTGATGCAGGGCGGTGAGCTAGTCTTCACTTTCTAACCCCCAGGCTATACTTTTAAGGTGGCCATCCGTGCCACCTTCCTTTCTTTCTCAAAGACCACTTTTTTGGAGAAGTCGATGACCAGTATTATGGCAACCGAAGCCGCGTCTGCGCCTGCGTTACTCGCAGAGCAACTCAAGCTGAATAAAGTTATTTGTCAGCGTCTTGCTGATAAAATACGCCAGTTTAATCCAAGCGTCGTATACATAGTAGCAAGGGGGTCTTCGGACCATGCGGGTGTCTTTGCCAAGTACCTGATTGAAATTGAATTAGGCATACCAGTGGTTGCTGCTGCGCCTTCTGTGGTGACTATTTTTCATAAGCAACTCAAGCTGAGCAATGCCTTGGTGATTGGTATTTCGCAGTCAGGACGCAGTCCAGACATAGTGCAACATATGCAGATGGCAAAAGATGCGGGCGCCTTGTGCGTAGGCTTGGTTAATGATGAAAGCTCCCCGCTGGCGGCATTGGTTGATGAGCTATTGCCTTTGCGTGTTGGGCAAGAGATCGCGGTTGCTGCGACCAAAAGTTATCTAGCGTGTTTGAGTGCATTATTGCAATTGGTGGCTTACTGCAAAGATGATGCAGGATTAATCGCAGGAGTTGAAAATATACCTCAAGCTCTGGCCGAGGCCGTTGATGGGCCAGCGCAGCTCAAGGTGTCAATGTTTAGAGATACGGACAAGTGTATCGTGTTGGGGCGCGGTTTTGGCTATGCGATTGCCAAAGAGATAGCCTTAAAACTTAAAGAAGTGTGCGCCATACAAGCCGAAGCGTTTAGCAGTGCTGAATTCGTGCATGGCCCAGTTGCCTTAGCGCAAAAGCCGTTACAGGTATTAAGCCTTATGTTAAGGGATGAGTCCTTTGAGGCTCATCAACAACAAGTCGATGATCTAGTTCAGCGCGGAGCGGGTGTGGTGACACTGAGACAATTTCCTAACAGATTACATCCGCGCATTGCCGCCTTAGTATTAATGCAGCGTTTCTATCTAGATATTGCGGATATTTCACTGCAGTTGGGCTGTGATCCTGACACGCCTAAAGGTTTAAATAAGGTCACTCTCACCGTTTAATTTACGGGAAATTTGTTATGCCTATTTCGGGTTACCTGTTAGGCATAACAAAACAGCGCAAAATTTTTCACTTTTCTTACTGGCATTCGACGTTTTCTGTGTTTCCTCAAAGCGCTTGTTGTACACCTGCTTATTGCAAATTCGCGGGTGAAATCAAGATTGCAACTTACTGATAGTCAGTGATATTTGAATTTCACGTGTCATTTAATTATCTTTTTACGATGCAGTTTTTTGCTAAAGATAATGATCATAAGGGATTAAATAATATACCTAGGTGTGCCCAGTGATACGGCTTAGGGCTGGATATTTGTTACAAAATCTATACCGTACGCGCTCCGAAAATTTACCTTCGTAAACATCACTTACCGGACACACCATGTTGAAACACACAGTTAAAAAAATTGCGCTAACAGCCGCATTTTTGTTAGGCAGTACTTCAGTTTTTGCTGAGGTTGTTGTTATCGTGCATCCATCTAATAGCGCTAGCATTGATGCCAAATCTACCCAACGAATTTTTCTAGGCAAAGAGAAGAAATTTTCTACTGGCAAAGAAGCCATTCCAATCAATCAGGCTGCGGGTACTGCTAGCCGTAATAGCTTTGATAATGACACCCTTGGCAGAAATTCTGCCCAGGTGTCTGCTTATTGGTCCAAGCTGGTTTTTACCGGAAAAGGTATACCACCAAAGGAAGTGGCTGATGACGCCGAAGTTATCGCTATGGTAGCGGCTAATCCAGATGCGATTGGTTACGTGGACAGTGGTTCAGTTACCGCTTCAGTTAAAGCAATTGCACTAAATTAGTTAAGGATTCGATAATGAACAATTTCAGCAAAACAGTGGTATTGCTAACATCTTTGGGTTTCGCAGCGGCAACCAATGCGGAAGTCAGAATCAATGGATTCGCTAATTTAGTGGGCGGGATCACCAGCAGCGACGATGCATTGTATGGTTATGATGATTCATTCTCGTTTAAGTCAGAAAGCTCGTTTGCTTTACAAGTTAGTGCTGACATTAACGATAAAATGACGGCGACCGGCCAAATCATCGCCCGTGGTGAAGACGATTATGACGCCGAATTTGAATGGGCATACTTTACCTTTAACGCGACTGATCATGTGAGTATTTCTGCGGGGCGTTTACGCCTGCCCTTATTCAAATACTCGGCATCTCGGGATGTTGGTTACTCCTATCATTGGGTGAATACCCCTCGGGCAGTTTACGCTGTGCCCTTTAATAACCTAGATGGTGTGCGTGTTGATTATGCTAACTATGCAGGCGACTGGGAGTACAACTTACAACTTGCGGTCGGTACCTTCAGTGGTGACAACGATCTCGGTGATGTTGAAGGGAAAAACGTTATCGTGGGCACGGCAGAAGTACAAAAAGACTGGTTTAAAGCGCGAGTGGTTGCTGGACGTGGTAAAACAACAATCGATGCGGATGCGGTGAGCAATATCATCAATGCGTTGGCGCAAATATCTCCTGAGCTGGCAAACGACTTAGACCTTCGTGATGACAGCGGTTTATTCTTAGGTGTCGGTTTAGAAGCCGATTTCTACGACTGGTTCATCAGTGGTGAATTTACCTCTATTAATGCTGAGGATTCGTTTTCTCCTGAAGATAAAGCCTTTTATATCACGGCCGGCCTGCGCTTTGGCGCATTTACGCCATCGGTGACTTATGAAAAACTCGATGGTCGTGGTGAGATCCGCTTCCTAGACAAGGTTGCTGCATTGCCAGTGGCGTTCCAACCTGCGGCGACCGCCGCTGTGGTGGGATTACAACAGGCCGTGGCGGACGAGTATGAGGTGTTAACACTGGGCGTACGTTACGACTACGACACCAATATTGCCCTTAAGGCTGATATTAGCTCATACACCAGTGATATTGACGATAGCTTAGATTCCGGCTTATTGCGCTTTGCGGTCAACTACATTTTCTAAGTGGATAGCACTCTATAAACGCTCCGCAAGGGGCGTTTTTTGTTTTAACCCTGACGGCTAATACACTCGTTTGGTATTCTGCATACATGAGTCAGAACAAGGGTAAAAGTAGCTTGCTTACATATATCTAAGTACTTGGTATACTCAGGGTAATGACACTTTGCAAACTGGAATGCATACTTTACTCAATGCCTCAGCCTTCGTCTTCTTCCTGCTCGCCAGAGCAATTGATACCCGCTACTGAAAATCACCTATGTGGCGAGATTATTAAAAGCGCTTTCTCGCCGCTTTGGTGGGCTAAAAATCGGCATGTTCAAACGATTTGGCCGCGCTTCTTCCAGCGTCGCTTAAAGGTACATTGGCAAAAAGAACGTTTGATCTTGCCTGACAGTGACTTCGTGAATTTAGCGTGGAGCGGTGAGCGTAATAATATTAAGGAAAGTAAAGGCTTGGTGGTTATCTTTCACGGTTTGGAAGGTTCGAATAAATCCCACTATGCAAACGACATGACCGCCAACCTGGTTGCCCAGGGCTATGTGGTGGTGTTAATGCACTTTCGTGGTTGCGGTGGTGAGCATAATACCCTGCCCCGAGCGTATCATTCAGGTGAAACTCAAGATGCATGGTACTTACTAAATTGGTTAGCCGAACTCTACCCAAATGTAGCAAAGGTGGCGATGGGTTTTTCGTTAGGCGCCAACATGCTGCTAAAGCTATTAGGTGAAAAGCCACAACAAAGCATTTTACGTGGGGCAATTGCTATTTCACCCCCCTTTAAGTTGGCTGAATGCTCGTTGAGTATTAATCAAGGCATGTCGCGCATGTATCAGTCTTATTTGCTCAAAAGTATGGTGAATAATCTGGTGGATAAAATGCGCACGGTAGATTATTCCGACCACCTAGAAATCGATGATGTCAAAGCACGAAAAATAAAGAGCTTTAAAGATTTTGATCAGCACGTAACAGCTCCTCTACATGGCTTTGTTAGCGCTGATGACTATTATGAAAAATGTAGCGCGATTAATTTTATGCACAGTATTGCCGCGCCTACCCTCATTATTCACGCTAAAGATGATCCGTTTATGAGCGAGTCTGTGTTACCAAAAGCCCATGACCTATCGCCAGCGGTGCGTCTTGAACTCAGCGACAAAGGCGGTCACGTTGGCTTTATGCAAGGTACACCATGGCAGCCGCGTATTTGGACACATGAGCGTGTTAACCAGTATTTCCAGGAGATTTTGCGCGAGAAAGCGTGAGACACAATAATTTATGATCATACCTATTAACGAAATCAGCACTGATGCTTTAAGTAATTTGATTGAGGGCTTTGTACTACGTGAGGGTACTGAGTATGGTGAAGCTGACTGCAGTTTAGCGGATAAAGTTGAGCAGGTGCGGGGGCAGTTGCTATCAGGTGAGGCGTTGCTGGTGTATTCGGAGTTACATGAAACGGTCAATATCATCCCCAAAGATCAGCTTTCGCTGACCGATGAGGCAATGGAGTAAAGACGTCTTTGCGCGAGTTACATTAATTCGATGAAGGTTAGATTAAAGGTAACGGGAACTGTTGGGCTGATGTTCGACAACTTAGCGACATTTTGTAACCAGTCGATGCCGGATTGTAAGCCGTAATCTCCGGCACTTATGAGCACAGGTTTCACACTCGTTGCCACAAAGCGGTTGTGATCCGTTTTGGTTACTTGCACTGCTACCTGCACGTCGTTTTCTTGTCCTAAGAGTGTCAGCTTGGCGGGAATAGTAAACGTACCAGACTGGCCTTTAGTAAAGTTAACCATCTCTTTGGGCAGGCTGGCTGTTAAGGTCGCTTTGGGGAAGTTATCCACCATAAATAATTTATCACGCATGCGCGTGTTACGAATATCAATGCCCGTTTCTACTGATGACAAATCAATATCTACCGTTAACTGCCCAGCACTGGTCAGTGAGCCATTCAGCTGGGAAAAATGATGAATTTCGCTGACATTGACGTTTTTAGTCGAGATGAAATTTAACTGTGAGTCTTTGTTAAGCAGTTGCCAATCGGCAGATGCATTTGCACATAATAGTAAGCCTGACAGTGCGGCTAATTTGAGTAACTTGGCATGCTTGATCAGTTTCATTTGTTCTCTCCTGTGGTGTATTTCACTATGGTTTGCCAATTTACGCTTTGATCGCCCATGACGATAAAATCAGGGTTGGTCACAGAGTTGCGTTGGTTGTAACTCAGGGGCGAAAAATCGTGGGCTAATATACTGCCACCGGCTTCCGTTACAATACATTGGGACGCCCCAGTATCCCATTCTCCGGTAAGACCTACCCGTAAAAAGACGTCCGCTTTGCCCTCAGCAATAAAACACGATTTAAGCGAGCAACTGCCGGTCGGATAGGTTTGGTACGTGCGGTGATTACTCATACTTTGCATGACTTTTTCCCGAGCTTGTCGTCGGCTGATGGCGATCATGACTGCATCATTCTCAAGGTCATCAAATTTGCGCACAAAAATCTGTTTACTCTCCGACAGACTTTCTTTAAACGCGCCATTGCCTTTTGAGGCAAAATACAAGGTTTCCCCCGGAGGCCAATAAATCACCCCTATGATAGGTTGATTGTTTTCAACAAGGGCGATATTGACCGCAAAATCACCACTTCTGGCGATAAACTCTTGTGTGCCATCAATGGGGTCAATCAGCCAGTATCGATGCCAGTCTTTGCGTTGGGCTAATTCACCGTTTTCAGACTCTTCCGACATGATAGGAATATGCGGTGTTTCACGCTGCAAGATCGCCAGGATAATTTCATTGGCCTTGTAGTCAGCAGATGTCACCGGGGAGTCATCTTCTTTCTGATAGCTTTGAAAGTCACCACTTTCATAGATTTCCATGACAACTTTACCGGCTTCCTTAGCAGCAGTTTTGGCTATTTCGAGTAACGCAGATATTTGGTCGGTGGGCATTATTGTTCCTTTAACCACTTTTGGGCCAGAAAAAGCGCTGTTATACAGCGAGCTTCGATAAAGTCATCCCGAGCAAGTAGCGCATCAAGATCGTGTATCGACCATGGAATGACATCTAACGGCTCGGGTTCATCGCCGGGTAAGGTTTGTTCATAGAGATCTTTGGCAATGAATATATCCATGTGGGCGTTAAAAAATGCTGGAGCCATACTGACATTGTGTAAAAAATGCAGTTGCTTTGCACCGTAACCCACTTCTTCTTTTAGCTCACGGTTTGCTGCCTCAATTGATTCTTCACCAGCATCGATCAGGCCTTTGGGGAAACCCAGTTGGTAAGAATGCATTCCAGCGGCATATTCACGGACCAATAAGAATTCATGTTCATTGATAAAAGGGACTATCATCACTGCGCCGCGTCCGCCGCCAGCCATACGCTCGAAAGTGCGCAATTCGCCGTTAGAAAACTCAAGGTCAACTTGTTCAACGGTAAATAACCCGCTTTTGGCAACGGTACGTCGTTGATGAATTTGTGGGAGTGGTTTGTTGGGGTCTATTTTGATCATCTTCCTATCACGTTATCATAGCCTCACTAATTGCACCAATGACGCGTAAACTACTGTAACTACGAATATAACGCTTAACTTAAGGACATGCCACTTGCCTGACTTACCTTGGAACAAAATTAAAACCGTTTTACTCGATATGGACGGTACTCTGCTCGATTTACACTTCGATAGTCACTTTTGGTTAGAGCATTTACCGCGAAAATATGCCCGGGCTCAGGGGATAAGCGAAGCCCAAGGCAAAGAATATATGATGGCTGAATATCGCCAAGTGTTTGGCACCATAGATTGGTATTGTTTGGACTACTGGGCTGACAAATTGAAGTTAGATATTATGCAAGCTAAACGCGAGGTCGAGCACTTGATTAGTCTGCGTGATGACAGTATCCCATTCATGGATGCCCTTAAAGCATCTGGGCGAGAGGTCATTTTAGTGACAAACGCCCACCCAGATAGTTTGTCATTGAAAATAGAGCACACCGCTCTTGATAGTCATATCGACACGCTTATTTCGACCCATGAATTTGGTGTAACTAAGGAATCTCAGGTGTTATGGCAGAAGCTTCAACAGCGTCTTGGTTTTGTTTCTAAGCATACTTTGTTTGTGGATGACAGCATGCCTATTTTGCAGTCAGCCAAAGATTTTGGTATCGCTCACTTACTTGCGGTGAGTAATCCTGATAGTCAATTACCGATAAAAAATGTTACACAATTTTTGGCAACCCATGATTATCGCACCATGCTCAGTGATATTGAAAATAATCCGTTCACTGGATAACGTTCTTGAGTGAAAGTTAATGATCAGTCGCAATTATTTAGACTTTTTGCATGTTTTTGCGGAATAACGAGTAAAAGCGGTGCTTAATTGCCTTTGTGGCGTTTCATATTGCGGTTGATCACCCTATAATTCGTGCCAATTTTCATCAATCTATAGGTCAAGTCTATGAGTCTTAACGATGTTCCCGCTGGTAAAAACTTACCAGAAGAAATTAATGTAATCATTGAAATCCCTGCACATTCAGATCCCGTTAAATATGAAGTGGATAAAGACACAGGTGCTATCTTTGTCGACCGCTTTATGGCGACGTGTATGCATTACCCTACTAACTATGGGTATGTGAACAAGACCTTGTCTGAAGATGGCGATCCTGCTGACGTATTGGTCATGGCTCCGTTCCCATTGTTAGCGGGTTCAGTGATTAAATGTCGTCCTGTTGGTGTATTGAAAATGACCGATGAGTCAGGTACGGATGCGAAAATTTTAGCGGTGCCGGTTGATAAATTATCGACCATTTATCGTGGTATCAAGGATATTGACCAAGTCGATGAATTGACCTTGAATCAAATTGAGCATTTTTTCTCACATTACAAAGATTTAGAGCCAGGTAAATGGGTAAAAATCGATGGTTGGGAAAATGCAGAGTCAGCTAAAGCTGAACTTGTAAGCAGCGTAGAACGTTACAATAACGAAGGCTAATTCTCCTATTTTACAAACTGCGAGTTTATCTCTGAAAGCCGACTGTCTGTCGGCTTTTTTATTTGTCCTCAGTGACGTCTATGAGACACTAAGCCTCTTTTGAGCCGACTACATCCCATGAAATCCAATCGTTCCTTTAGCGCTAATCCACAATCTTTCTTACTGGCTATGGCCTTTGTTATGCCCTTGGTTTTTTCGGTGTGGAATGCGCTATTGAATAACTTTGTGGTAGAAAAAGCGCACTTTGATGGAGCGCAAATAGGCATGCTGCAAAGCTTGCGCGAAGTGCCCGGTTTTTTGGCGTTTAGCGCGGTATTTTTGTTGTTGGTATTAAAAGAACAAACCCTGGCGTTAGTCTCGTTGGCGGTGATGTGTATTGGTGTTGCCATCACGGGATGGCTGCCTTTTGAGCTTGGCTTGTATTGCACTACTGTGTTGATGTCTATTGGGTTTCATTACTTCGAGACGATCAATCAATCACTCACCTTACAGTGGTTAGATAAGGATAAAAGCGCCCATTTTATGGGGCAGCAGTTGGCCGTGAAGAGCTTCGCCTCGTTACTCGCCTATGGTGCTATTTGGCTATTGATGGAATGGGCAGGGCTAGCCTACGCTGCCATGTACATGTTGGCGGGCGGTGTTGGTTTGGTCGTTGTAATCTTCCTGTGGTTTGGATTTGACAAATTTACCCAATCTTCGGTACAGCATAAGCATATGTTTTTGCGCAAGCGTTACTGGCTTTATTACGGATTAGTATTTTTTAGCGGCGCTAGGCGGCAAATTTTTATGGTTTTCGCCTCATTTATGATGGTGGAAAAGTTTGGCTATTCAGTGGGGGATATCAGCCTGTTGTATATGCTCAATTATGTGTTTAATTTATTTTTCGCCCCGAAAATAGGCCGCTGGATCCATAAAATTGGTGAGCGCCGTGCTTTGTGTATCGAATATTCGGGTTTAATCGCGGTATTTAGTGGTTATGCATGGGTTGAGAATAGTCAGCTAGCAGCTGGGCTGTACGTTATCGATCACTTGTTTTTTGCAATGGCGATTGCGGTTAAAACCTATTTCCAAAAAATTGCGGATCATAAAGATATTGCCTCTACAGCTGGGGTCAGTTTTACCATTAATCATATTGCGGCCGTGGTGATCCCTGCATTCTTGGGGGTCGTATGGTTAACCTCACCTTCTTCAGTATTCTATATTGGGGCGGGGTTTGCAGTATGCTCTTTGATTCTGGCGTTGAATATTCCTGTGATGCCAACGAATGGGAATGAAGTGAGAGTAAATATGTTACGTTGGGCAAATTCGCCCGTTGAGATAGCTGTTAAGGAGCGTTCATGAAGTATGTAGTGTTATTGTTGGCAATAAGTTCGTTTGCCGCTTTGGGCCAACAGCCGCAAGAGTTATTTTGGGAAGATATGATCCCTAAAAACTATATAGCTCCCCAAGAAGATGTGAACCACGATGGCAGCATGATCCAGCAAAGTTTAGATGCACCTGTGGTGAATGAACTGGATGGTAAATTGGTTAAAATCCCGGGTTTTGTGGTACCGCTAGAAGGCAGTAGTGACACCACCACTGAGTTCTTGTTGGTTCCGTATTTTGGTGCCTGTATCCATGTTCCACCCCCGCCACCCAATCAAATTGTTTATGTGAAGTTTTCTACCGGTGTGCCGATAGATAACATATACGATGCGGTCTGGGTTACTGGCACTCTGGCCACACAAGTTTGGCAAGGTGACTTAGCAACGGTCGGTTATACACTGCAAGGCATTGAAGTGACACCTTACGATGGCTAGCCCGAATAAACCGAGTCTGCGCGGCTAAGCGTCATTTTTTAACTACACTTGCAATGACAATCCAAAATATTCCTTGGAATTAAAGGCCAATTAAATGAGTTTCCTAACAAAAATGTCGATTGCACAAAAGCTGTATTTGATTCCGATCATTGGCTCAATTGGTTTTTTGGTTTATTTATGGGTCACCACTCACACAGCAATGAATAATATTGAATTGCTTGAAGATGCTGAAAAGGTGCAATATCCAGCACTAGAGGCCACCAGTAGCGCGCTGGTTAAGATGGAAAAGGTAAAAGACATCCTTAGCAGTGCGGTGACCACCGGCGATGAGGAGGGCTTGGCCGCTGCGAAACAGCAGGCCGCGGAAACCAAAATATTGCTGGATAAAATTATCGCAATCGAGCCCAGTCTGAGTACTGAAGCCAATCGTATTCGCCAATCGTTTAATGCCTACTTCGACCTAGCTTATAAGGTGTCTGAATCCATGGTAAACAATACCGCTGACTTTTCTAAAATCGGCGATTTATCTACCAGAATGAATAACAATTATGACGATGCTACGTCTGCCCTGAGTGCCTTCCGAGATGCTCGTGTGAACGGTTTTAAGCAAGCGATTACCGAATCAAATGAAGCGCTAAAAAATATGTTGTCTGTGGGGGCGATCATGGCGGGTGTAACCATAGTTTTGTTATTTGCTACCGCGGTACCCATTGTGACTGGTATTCGCAGCAGCATAGATCAGGTGGTTAGTTCACTCAAAGATATCGCGCAAGAAGACGGAGACTTAACCGTACGTATTCAAAGCCGGAATCAAGACGAAATAGGAGATCTGGTACATTGGTTTAATCAGTTTATGGAAAAGCTGCAAGGGGTGGTAAAAGACATAGTGAATGCGTCTTTGCCCTTGTCCCAGTTAGCGCAAAACTTAAATCAGTTAACCGATGACACCAACCGTACTATCGATATTCAGCAAAGTGCAGCCAATCAAGCCAAGTCAGCAGTAGACGACATGGCACGCAGCGTCAATGCGGTAGCAGAAAGCGCAGCGGAAGCTGCGAATGCCGCAGGCGATGCCTCTTCCGCCGCTGATGATGGCCAAGCTGTGGTTAATCATACGGTGCAAAGTATTCGTGAGTTGGCCGCCAACGTGGACAGTTCTGCCGAGGTTATCAAGCAGTTAGAGGCGGATTCTAAACAGGTTGGTGTTGTGCTAGACGTGATCAAAGGAATTGCTGAGCAGACCAACTTGTTGGCACTCAATGCTGCAATTGAAGCCGCTCGGGCAGGTGAACATGGACGTGGATTTGCCGTGGTAGCCGATGAGGTGCGAACCCTTGCTTCTCGCACCCAGCAATCAACGGAGCAAATTCAGAAGACGATTGAGCAACTGCAAAACGCATCCCGTTCGGCCGTTAGTGTTATGGCTAAAGGAACCGAGCAAGCTACGAGCAGTGTTGAAACGGCGAATAAAGCCGGTGCAAGTTTGACGGTTATCACGCAAACCATCAGCCGTATTACGCAAATGAATGACCAAATCGCCCATGCGACCGGCGAGCAGCAAAATGTTGCTGGGGTGATTAGCCACAACGTCGATGAAATTCATCAACGTACTGAGGAAACAGCACAAAGTTCAGGTCGGTTAGCATCCGTGAGTAGTGAGCTTGCTCAGTTGGCTAAGCATCTTGAAGGGATCACGCAGCAGTTTAAGGTGTAAAGGCTTCTAGCACGCCATTTTAGTTGAAAATGGCGCTTGCCTGATTGAACAACACCCATGACGTGAGTATGTATTTATCATTTGAAATGGGCACTTGCCCTCTGTGGGTGTGGGTAAAGTATGCGGGTGCTATGACCATAGTGCCTTTGCGTGGCTGAATACTCAGGTCCTGATAATAAAAATCCGTTGTGCCACCTTCTTCCACATCATTTAAATAAAACATAAACAACAAGATACGATGCAAGGCGTCTGTACTGTTGGTTTGCGGGAAGACCTCGGAATGCCAATAAGGATAACCACCTTGCTGACGCTGGTACTTTTGGGCGTTTATGTCACCTAATCGAAATAAGTAGGTCATCAAATTGGCTAGATTTGGCAGCCCCACCTCGTTAAAATTTTCTTGGGTGAGCTTAACGGGTTGGCCGGTTTCTGGGTGTTTAACGGTCAGGCCAATGGGGCCGATTAAGGCGAAGAAGTATTGCTCGAAATAGCGCAATATATGTTGCCCAACTACGGGCAATAACGCCTGACACGGTGCTTCGAATTCAGGATGCTGAATGATTGAAACATCGACACTGCGTTTTTTATCAATATCTATGCCCCCGCCCGTGCGACCAGGTTGAGTGTGTTTGCTGGCGTCAAACTGAGTGACGAACTGATCACACAGCTCGTCACTGATGGCATGCTCGATAACCTGAATAAAGGTCTCGGGCTTAGCCATTCACGCCTCTAGGAATGGCATGTTCGGTAAGTTGCGCGCGAATATCATCGCTGATTACCACAGATCGTTTATCTGCATAGTTATACTGAACCATGGTTGTTGTGCCAGTGGCGCGCTTGGTTCCGCTTTGCCACAGTTCTTGATACGCATCAAACGAGCTACCACCGATACGGCTGATATAGGTGCGAACCTGAACAGGATGGCCGTAATGCATTTGATCGAGAAAGTCGACTTTATAACTGGCTAAAATAAGTGGCCAGTTTTGTAGATCTAGATTTGGACTAAAGATCTTAAAAATGGGCTCCCGAGCCATTTCGAACCAATCAACCAACACTGTGTTACTCACATGGGCTAAGGCATCCGTTTCGCAAAAGCGTACATTAAATTCTTCAAGTAACATGGTTCAATTCCTTGTTTTTGGTTGATAGCAAAGGTTTAAGAAAGCGTGCTGTGTGAGACACCTCAACTTCGCAGACTTGTTCTGGTGTGCCTTGAGCAATAATTTGGCCCCCGCCTGAGCCGCCTTCTGGACCAAGATCGATGACCCAGTCAGCCGTCTTAATGACATCTAGGTTATGCTCAATAACCACTACTGTGTTGCCGTGGTCACGCAGACGATGCAATACCTGTAACAGTTGTTTAATATCGTGAAAATGCAAGCCTGTTGTGGGCTCATCTAATATATATAAGGTTTGACCCGTATCGCGTTTTGATAGCTCTTTGGCGAGCTTTACACGCTGAGCTTCACCACCAGAAAGTGTGGTTGCGGCTTGGCCAAGACGCACATAAGACAAACCGACTTCTTTTAATGTTTGCAGTTTGCGGGCAATGGCTGGGATAACGTCAAAAAATTCCCGGGCATCTTCTACGGTTAAATCTAAAACTTGATGAATATTCAAGCCTTTATATTGGATTTCCAAGGTTTCTCGATTGTAGCGCTTGCCTTTACATACATCACAGGGCACGTAAACATCAGGTAAAAAGTGCATTTCAACTTTTATGACCCCATCACCCTGGCAGGCTTCGCAGCGCCCGCCCTTTACGTTGAAGCTGAAACGACCGGGTTTATAACCACGGGAGCGTGCTTCTTGGGTGCCTGCAAATAGTTCACGTACTGGGGTGAAAATCCCCGCATAGGTTGCTGGGTTTGAGCGCGGTGTGCGGCCGATGGGACTTTGATCGATATCGACCACCTTGTCGAGCATTTCCATACCGGTAATCGTTTTGTACGGAGCGGGTTCGCCTGTGGTGGCACCGTTTAGTTCGCGGTGGGCAATACGATAAAAGGTATCGTTGATCAGGGTTGATTTACCTGAGCCAGAGACACCTGTCACGCAGGTCATCAAACCAAATGGAATACGCAAGTCTACATCTTGCAAGTTATTACCGGACGCACCGCACAGTTCAATCCACTTGTCTTGGTCAATCTCGGTGCGTTTAGCAGGTATGGCAATACATTCACGACCCGATAAGTATTTACCCGTCAGTGAATGCTCACTTTTCATTATATCTTCAATGGTACCTTGGGCGACTATTTCGCCCCCATGCACACCCGCACCAGGGCCGATATCTAGCACGAAGTCAGCAGCACGAATGGCGTCTTCATCGTGTTCAACCACTATTACAGTGTTACCCAAATCTCGTAAATGCTCCAAGGTGGTCAGCAAACGTTCGTTATCTCTTTGATGCAAACCGATAGACGGTTCATCAAGAACATACATGACCCCGACCAAACCCGCACCGATTTGACTGGCAAGGCGAATACGTTGTGCTTCACCGCCAGATAATGTGTCGGCGCTACGTGATAAAGACAGGTAGTTTAAACCTACGTTGACTAAGAAATTCAAACGGTCATTAATTTCTTTAAAAATTTTATCCGCAATCTTTTCGCGTTTGCCGGTCAGTTCTATTTCGCTGAAAAACTGCAAGGTTTCTGCAATAGACATGGCGGTGATCGTAGGTAGCGCGGTTTTACCAATAAAGACGTTACGGGCTTCGAGCCGTAATCGGGTACCGTTGCAGCTAGTACAATGTTGTTGGCTGAGGTATTTGGCTAGTTCATCTCGCACTGCGTTTGATTCAGTTTCTCGGTAACGGCGCTCCATATTGGGGATGATCCCCTCAAAAGGATGCTTGCGTTCCATGATGTCGCCGCGATCATTGATGTACTTAAAGTTAATTGACGTGCCTTTGCTGCCGTTTAACACTAAATCTTTGGCTTCGTCATCCAATTCAGCGAAGGGCTTGGCTAAATCAAACTTGTAATGATCGGCCACGGCTTGCAACATCTGGAAATAATAATAGCTGCGTTTATCCCAGCCACGAATGGCACCACCAGACAAACTTAGCTCGTCATTAGCAATAATACGTTGGGGGTCGAAAAACTGTCGTGTACCTAAGCCATCACAGGTTTGGCACGCACCTGCAGGGTTATTAAAAGAGAATAGTCTTGGCTCGAGTTCTGCCATTGAATAACCACAATGGGGGCATGCGAAATTAGATGAAAAGACCACTTCTTCTTTTTGCGGATCATCCATATAGGCAATTTTGGCGGTACCAGCGGATAGATTGAGCGCTGTTTCAAATGACTCTGATAAACGAAGCGCTAAGTCATCCCGTACTTTGAAACGGTCAATGACCACTTCTATATTGTGTTTTTTATGTAAGTCTAGCTCAGGGGGATCGGATAAATCACACACTTCGCCATCGATACGTGCGCGAATAAAGCCTTGTGCCGCAAGACTTTCTAAGGTTTTAACGTGCTCACCTTTACGATCTTGTACCACAGGGGCCAATAACATAAGTTTTTCGTCAGGCGGCATCGCCATTACACGGTCGACCATTTGACTGACCGTTTGCGCGTCTAAAGGTACATGGTGAGTGGGGCAACGAGGTTCACCGACGCGGGCATAGAGCAAACGCAGATAATCGTATATTTCAGTAATGGTGCCCACAGTTGAGCGTGGATTATGGGACGTGGATTTTTGCTCAATTGAAATAGCAGGTGACAAGCCTTCGATGTGATCCACATCGGGCTTTTCCATCATGGATAAAAATTGTCTAGCGTAGGCTGATAAAGACTCAACATAGCGACGTTGCCCCTCGGCGTAAAGGGTGTCGAATGCCAGTGATGACTTACCTGAGCCAGACAAGCCAGTGATCACGGTAAGTTTGTCTCTCGGAATATCTAAATCGATGTTTTTTAGATTGTGAGTGCGCGCGCCACGTACAGCTATTTTATCCATTATTGACCAAAGTCGACCTCAAAAGAGTGAGTATTACATACTTGATATAAGAGCTCTATGTGGTTGAACAATTATACTTTCAATACTCAGATGATTATTGGCTAAAAGATACGGACTTGGGCTTGAATAAGATCGCTTGTTAAATTTGTAAGTTCTTGTTTGTAACAGGTGCATATCCCTGAACTTATGTTATTTTCACGCCTCATAGTTGCGGTCGTTGCACGAGATATAATTATGCTAAACTTCAGCGCCTTTTAATCCTCAATTGAATAGTTACTGATTTGAACAGAACAGAAATTCGCGCTTCTTTGGCTTTGGCTGCCGTTTACGTCCTGCGTATGTTGGGATTATTTATGGTAATGCCAGTTCTCGCCATTCTAGCGATTCATTACCCAGATTACTCTGCCTTAATGCTTGGCCTCGCCATTGGTGGCTATGGGCTGACTCAAGCTATTTTGCAAATCCCCATGGGAGTGCTGTCCGATAAAATTGGTCGCAAGCCAGTGATCATAGGTGGTTTGCTGATGTTCGCCATCGGCAGCGGGGTTGCAGCGAATGCTGACAGCATGCTGTGGATAGTGATAGGTCGATTTTTACAAGGTGCCGGGGCTATTGCCGGCGCGATCATGGCCCTAGCAGGAGACGTGAGTCGAGAGCAACAGCGGCCAAAAGTAATGGCGATCATCGGTATTGCTATTGGCTTTTCCTTCTATATAGCCTTATTGATTGGACCTGTGATTGCCGATCGTTATGGGCTGCATGGTATTTTTGCTATTACAGGCGTACTGGCTATTTTATGTATTCCTCTGGTGATTTGGGTTGTGCCCAGCGCCATTAATTATGCCCCTAAAGGCGATACCTTACCGGTATTGACCGACGTCAAAACATTATTTTTTGACCCACAATTACGTCGTTTGAATATTAGTGTGTTGTTGCTACACATGATGATCACTGTGTTATTTGTACAAATGCCCATATTGCTCAGTGCCTTAGGTTGGCAACTAGAACGCCATTGGCAGTTGTATTTACCCATACTCAGCGCATCGGTAGTCGGTTTGATCGCGCTCATGGTGCTGACCAAAAAAATGAGTCAGGCAGCCGTTATTCGATTATGCATATTACTGTTAGGCGGGGCGTTGATTGGACTGCATTTTGCGCATGGTACTGTGTTGGCCGTCATGATATTTGGCTGGTTATTTTTTACCGGCTTTAATTTTCTCGAAGCAAGTTTTCCAGCATTGGTGTCAAGTATTGCCCCTGCGGGTAAAAAAGGCTCTGCTATGGGTATTTATGCCAGCTTTCAGTTTTTAGGTGCCTTTTTAGGCGGCACCCTATCAGGCTTGGCCAGTGAGTTCATAGGCGCCCAGTGGGTGTTTGTGATTGCCGGGGGCGTGTGCGCAGTGTGGTGGTTTGGTTTACGTAAACTCGATGGACGTGAGCGAATGAAGCGCTATACCCTCAAACCTGACTTTACTCGTTATTCGGCGCAGACCATAGGCGAACAGCTCGCGACCCTAGAAGGGGTTGTTGATGTGACTGTAGTACCAGATGAAGGGGTAGTTTACATCAAAGCAGATGGTAAAGTATTTGTGTTAGATAAGGCGCAAATCTTAGTCAACGGCTGACAATAAATGAACATGGATCAAGGGCAAATTTCCAAGGAACTATCTTATAAATAACGTTATAATGTGTCCCACAGTGAAAATCATTTTTGTTCGATATGACATTGAGATTTTGCGCTAAGTGGTGATGTAAAAAGCACATTTGGCCAATTTGGCAGTACGTTTAAATGATCACTAATTAATTGAAAAATAGACATATCCATATATAAAATCAGGCTGTTATCGAAGCAATACATGTTTTGAAACCTGATCTTTAGGACAGAAAATAGGAGTTAAAATGGCGAGCAAAGGCGTAAACAAAGTCATATTGGTGGGCAATTTGGGACAAGATCCCGAAGTACGTTATATGCCAAATGGTAATGCGGTAGCGAATTTAAGCATCGCGACCAGCGAGAGCTGGAAAGACCAACAAGGGCAGATGCAAGAGCGCACCGAATGGCATCGCCTAACTATGTATCGCCGTTTAGCCGAAGTTGCTGGTGAATACTTGCGCAAAGGGTCACAAATTTACGTTGAAGGTAAATTGCAAACCCGTAAATGGCAAGACCAACAAGGTCAAGACAAGTACACCACTGAAATCATTGTTGACCAAATGCAAATGCTAGGCGGCAAAGGCGGCGGTCAGTCTGAAGGTGGTTTCCAAGGACAGCAACGTCCTGCAGCGGCTCCTCAGCAACGCCCGAATCAAGGTGCACAGAGTTCAGGTGGTCAACAGCCAGGATATCAACAGACCCCTAATCAAGGTTACAATCAAGCGCCTCAAGGCGGTCAGCCAAATCAAGGTTTTAACCAAGCCCCTCAAGGTGGCCAAAACAAACCAGCACCCATGGCTGAACCTGACTTTGATTTTGATGATGATATTCCCTTCTAGGCTCCGGGTTGTCTTTTTTGTAAAGACGTTTTGAATGTGTTTATATAAAGCCTCGTATTTACGGGGCTTTTTTTCGCCTATTATCTGGGCTGGTGCGTCATTTTGTCGCATGACTTAACGACTGACATTGCACTACACTTGCTGCCGTTTTAGACACTTTTGGCTGCTCTGGTGGTTATATCTTTGGAATACACACCATGTCCCAGTTGAATTCAGGCTCACCTTTTAACGTAAGGCAGCTTTATTTAGCCCGTGAAGCGTACTTTAATCCGTTTTTTACCATGGTTGATGTGAACCCATATACTGGTGCATTGCTTGACGCGCAAGACTTGCCTTCACGACTAACCAACCAAGAACGATTGGTGCGACATTCCGTTACTTCTTTGAATAACATTCATTAATCACATACCCCGAGAAAATAACTGGCTACCTGAATGTCGTAGTGGGCGTTCAGGTACCCAGTTTCATTTCAAATGTCGAACTGACGTTTTTCGTTTGAGCTAGAAGGTATGTATTAACGGCTTTTTAGCAGGCAATCACCATGAAAAAAATAAATTTACCCAGCAAAATGTGCCCTGTTTGTCAGCGGCCATTTGCATGGCGCAAAAAATGGCAAAAGGACTGGGAGCAAGTAAAGTATTGCTCGAAGCGTTGTGCAGGGAATCGAAAGCAGCTCAATGAAAATGAGTAATCATGTAGACCATTATTTTCATCAATTGAGGCTCAGCTTTGTCTGGGACGACTTGGCAGCGTGTGTTGCTTGAGGATCCGTTTACTTTCTTGTTGGGCATAATCACGTTTTTGAAACGCCTAAAGGGTGTCACTCGCTAAGATGGGATCAGCTTAATCAAGGCAAGCTGAATAAGCCGCCCCTATTGGTATAGGGCGGCGGCAGTACGAGTTATGTTTTAGGTATTAAAATGTTTGCTTGGCCATATTAATGACATGCACTTGGGTGTATTCCAGCAGGCCTTCTTGAGCAAACTCCACGCCTATTCCTGATTCTTTGGAGCCTCCAAATGGTACAGTGGGGCCAAAGGCTAAATGTTGGTTTATCCAAGTTGTGCCGCATTCGAGGCGTTTGGCTACTTCGTAGGCCTTATCTAAATCGTTAGACCACACCGAACCGCCTAAGCCAAATACTGAATTGTTAGCGCGCTCGACTGCTTCGTCGATGGTTTTGTATTTGATCACAGGCAGAATAGGACCGAAAGGTTCTTCATCAACCACTTTGCAGCCATCGGTGATATCGCGCACTATGGTGGGGCGCATAAAAAATCCTGGGCCGTTTAGCACTTCTCCGCCAGCGGCAATCACGCCGTTTTCTTTGGCATCGGCTAAGTATTCTTGCACCTTGCTAAACTGCG
Source organism: Paraglaciecola polaris LMG 21857 (assembly GCF_000315055.1). Classification (GTDB taxonomy): domain Bacteria; phylum Pseudomonadota; class Gammaproteobacteria; order Enterobacterales; family Alteromonadaceae; genus Paraglaciecola; species Paraglaciecola polaris. The sequence goes on from NZ_BAER01000126.1 coordinate 37,785, forward strand.
CTTTGTTTTGAATAGGGCCAAAGGTCACGCCTTCATCTAAGCCATTACCGACAACGGCACTGTTAGCGAGTGCGCTGAGCTCGTTGACCACAGCATCGTATATATCTTCGTGTACATATAAGCGTTTAAGGGCGATGCACACTTGACCACAATTCATAAACGCCGTGGCGAATATAGCGGGTGCGACTTTCTTCGGATCCACGTCAGGTAAGACGATACCTGCATCATTGCCACCTAGCTCAAGTGTCAGGCGTTTAAGCGTATTTGCTGACGCTGCCATGATTTTTTTACCTGTTGGTGTTGAACCGGTAAAGGCCACTTTATTAACATCGGGGTGAGAGCTCAGTATGTGTCCTAAGTCATTGTTATCCGTGATGATATTAACGACACCCTTAGGGAATATCTGCTGGCAGATTTCAGACAACTTAAGCACACACAAAGGGGTGGATGCCGGGGGCTTTAATATAAAGGTATTTCCCGCCAATACCGCAGGTGCGAGTTTGAAACTGCCTATCATTAACGGGAAGTTCCAAGGCACCACGCCAGCCACCACACCGAGGGGTTTACGGTGTAATTCGACTTTAGCGGTGGCATCATCTTGATAGGTTTCAACCGGCAACTCACTTTGGGCAAAATAGCGAATAAAGGCGCAACTAAAACCCACTTCAGCGGTGGATTCAGCAAGAGGCTTGCCTTGCTCTTGGGTCAATATTTCAGCAAATTCCTGGGTTCGTTGCTCAAGGGCATCGGCCAGTTTAAGTAAGCAGTCTTTGCGGGTCTGCATATCGGTTTTTTGCCATTGTGGGAAAGCCGCTTTTGCCGCTGCGATAGCTTGTTCAAATTGGCCTTCATCGGCACAGGTGACGCACTGAAAAACTTCTTCAGTGGCTGGATTGATTACCTCTAATGGACGGTTACCTTGCACTAATTCGCCGTTTATTAGCATTGAAAATGATTGCATAACTGATCCTCTAACGTGTAGGGGAAGCCTGGGAGATTTCAAGCTCCATGACTTCGCGCATTTTGAATTTTTGAACTTTGCCGGTGACGGTTAAAGGAAACTCTTCGACAAAACGTATGTGTTTAGGAATTTTAAAATGGGCAATTTGATTCTTACAGTAGGCGGTAATTTCACTTACACAGGCACTGCTGCCAGGCTTAAGACATATCCAAGCGCATACTTCTTCGCCGTAATCACTGTGGGCAATGCCAAACACTTGGATGTCTTGCACCGCTGGATGAGTATATAAAAACTCTTCAATTTCCTTGGGATAGATGTTTTCACCGCCACGGATGATCATGTCTTTGCTTCGCCCCACGATAGTGACGTAACCGTCTGCATCCATGACACCGATATCCCCAGAGTGTAACCATCCACCTGGGTCTATGGTTTCGGCAGTGCGCACCGGATCGTTCCAGTAGCCGCGCATGACTGAGTAGCCGCGTGTGCACACTTCGCCACGTTCACCGACCGGGATAACCCGATTCTGTTCATCGACTAGTTTGACCTCAATACGTGCCATCACTCGGCCTACGGTTTCAACACGTTTCTCGATGGGATCCTCTGGTAGGGTAAGGTGATTTAACGGGCTTAACTCCGTTTGGCCGTAGCCAATTAATACATGCTCCATATGCATTTCATTGATCACGCGCTTCATTACTTCCGCTGGGCATAGTGAGCCCGCCATGATGCCGGTGCGTAAGCTAGACAGGTCAAAGTCTTTAAATTTTGGGTGATCCAACTCTGAAATAAACATGGTCGGCACCCCATGCAGTGCGGTGCAGCGTTCTTTTTCAACCACTTGAAGCGTGGTTAACGGATCAAAGGCGTCATTGGGGTACACCATAGTTGCCCCATGCGCGATGCAAGACAAATTACCTAATACCATACCGAAGCAGTGGTACAGAGGGACCGGAATACATACCTTGTCCGGTGGTGTCAGGCGCATACCCTCGCCGGCTAAAAAGCCGTTATTTAAAATATTACAGTGGGTCAGTGTGGCGCCTTTGGGCTGACCTGTGGTGCCACTGGTAAATTGAATATTGATAGGGTCGTCAGGCAATAACAGACCGACAATACTTTTAAGCTTTTCCTGTTCTGCTGGTCCGCCCATTTTTGTGACCTGGGCATAATTAAGCATGCCTGGCACTGCGTTGTCGCCCATTTTTATGATGTTGCGTAAATGGGGAAAAGCGTCGCTTTGGATGTTATCTGCCGGGCATTGCGCTAGTTCAGGCAACAATTCTTGCAGCATGTCTGGATAACAACTGCTTTTAAATTGCTCTGCGCAGACTATGGCTTTGCATTCTACTTTGTTCAGGGCATATTCCAGTTCACGTATGCGATAAGCAGGATTAAGACACACCATAATCGCGCCGATTTTCGCCGTGGCGAATTGGGTCACCGTCCATTCGTAGGAATTCGGTCCCCAAATACCGACGCGGTCGCCGGTATTAATCCCCAGTGCAAGTAACCCAGCGGCTAACTCATTCACTTTTTGCTGCAGCGTTGCGTACGTCCAGCGAATACCTTGATGGGCGACCACCAGGGCTTCGTTATCAGGCTGGGCGTGGCTAATGTGATCGAAATATTCGCCAATGGTTTGGTAAATCAGTTGTGAGTCGGATTTACCACATATATAGCTTTGTTTAAGCGCCATAAAATTTTCCTAATTTATCGTGTTCTTTATTCAAATTTGTAGGTAGCGCTTACACCCCACCACCTTGGTTTACCGTAATAATTTTCGACCATTCCGAAGCCGCCTGCTTCAGGGCCGCCAGCCAGGTCAAAGGCCATAACGCGGTATTCTTTATCCAATAAATTGTCTACAAAGCCTGCTAGAACCAATTTGCCGTCGTCTGAGGTATATGAAACCCGAGCGTTGAACAGGGCATAACCACTTTGCTCACCCACAGGTGAGTTCTTTAATTGAAAAAAGTGTTCGCTCATATATACGAAGTCAATTTGCGCAGCAAGTTCACCGTCAGCCAGTTGCCAGCAGTATCGAGCGAGGCCGTTAATGTTCCACTCTGGGGTCACCACTGCGCGGCGATCGACCAGTTCACCACTGGGTAGTTGGTAAGCATCTTCTACGTTGTTGTCTATGTAACTTACGCCCAATAGCAGGTCGAGGTTGTCTACTGGGTTTGAGGTAATTTCTAGCTCTGCACCACTAATACTGGCGTCGGTGTTAAATACAAAGGTGGTAAGGCCTTCTAAACGAAAAGCTTGATAATCGTCGTAGTCGTAGTAATACATCGCCCCATTTACACGGGTGGTTGAGTTAAGCTGATGTTTGATGCCGAACTCATAGGCATGCAGGGTTTCTTTATCAAACTTCATTTCTTCAGGCCCGCCCGTTGCTGGGTTGCCATCAAGAAAATCAGAGATATCTAGCGGAGCATTGTAACCACCACTTTTAATGCCGCGGTTGTAACTTAAATAGAATAAAGTGCCCCTCGCCGGACTGAAATCGACTTCGGCTTTGGCCGTTACGTAATCGTCGTCTAGGCTGGCGAAATCAAACGTGTCATCGTTAAATACAAATAAGGGGCCGCCAAAACCCAGTGGATCAGCATCAACAATGTTGGCTGCGGAAGGATTTAAACCATTGGCTATTTCAACGTAGTTTTGCGAGTAGTCCATGGACTTTTCTTCGTTAGCCCAGCGTAAGCCACCAATGACAGTCCATTGGTCATTCAAGTCATATTCTACTTGGGCGAAGACCGAATAGGTTTCGGTCGTGGTATCAAAGGGTGTCCAAATCGTGACAGGGCCCCCTGTTACGGGTCCCGTTCCTGCACCCGGGCCAGCCAATTGATCTACAAAGCCGCGTACTTGGCCACCATTTGCAAAGGTACCGTCAATGTCGAGATAATATAGACCCGTCACCCAACGGGTGTTGTCACTTTGCCCGTTCAAACGTAACTCTTGTGAAAACTGATCCACGTCGGATTGCAGAAAAAAGTTGTAGTAGTCTAAAGGGGAAGCATCAGAATCTTCGATATAATCTTTTTCTAGGCTCCAAACATCTGTGATGGCGGTGAACAGAATGTCACCAAAATCCCATTGCAGATTACTGGTGATGCCCTGACTTTCCACTTTGTTAAAGCCGATTTTATCGTAAGAGCCCGTGTATACCCCGTTATCTGGCTCTTGGTAGCCTGAAGTGGTCAAGTTTGGCCCATCGAAGTGCTCACCTAACCCAGTAGCAGGATTGACTCTGGCACTGGTGTGCTCGAAAAATCCACTGTCTATGTCTTGCTCACCACTTCTGGCGCTGATCAACCATTCGATGTCGTCGGTGACTTCAAGTAAAAATTGCAAGCGTGCAGCCCAATCGTCACCGTTGTTAAGATCTTTGCCTAGGGTGTTGTTGATATAGGGGTCGTGATTGTTGGTGGTGAATGAGAAGCGGGAGAAAAGGGTGTCGGTGAGTGCGCCGCCTACGGCACCTTCGGTGAGGACTTGGTTGTAGCTACCTAATGTGAGCTTACCGTATCCCTCGAAGGTATCTGTGGGCTTGCGTGATATGTAATGAACCAAGCCCCCCGTCGCATTTCTGCCAAATAAGGTGCCTTGAGGGCCTTTTAATATTTCCACTCGTTCGATATCGAACAATTGAAACCCTGCCCCAGAAGAGGCGCTAATGTAGGCTTCATCTAAATAAACGGCCACCGGAGATTCCTGATGATCACCTGAAAAATCATTCTGTGCTACGCCTCGAATATTGATGTAAAACGCAGATGGGCCATTGGGTTGAATAGCCGTTACGCCGGGTGCCATCGCAGTGACTTCTTGGGCGTTGTCATAACCCAAAGCGTCAATTTGCTCGCCACTAAAAGCGGTGATCGAAATCCCTACTTCCTGAACGCTTTGTGTGCGCTTTTGTGCGGTCACTTCAATGACCTCTAATACGTCAGCATATGCACCGACGCTTGCGAGGCCAAGCATGACCGCGGTCGATATTGTTGAGTAGCTCAGTGTTTTCATTGTGTCTCCTAGGTGCGAATCCAGTTGTGTTTAATTATTTTTTTTATACTCTTGTATTCGGGCAACCAGCGCTTTACGCGTGTCGCCCAATTCGCTACGTAGAACGTACTGTCGTAATCGTTCCACCTCTTTTTCATCGAACTCTTTAAAGTCATCCGGTAGCTGATCCCCACTAAAGGTGCGTAGCATCCAGTTGACGATTTTGGCTAACTCTTTACTTTTTATTGGCGCGGTAGATACCCCTGGCACTTGAATGAGGAACTCTCGCCCGCCTTCGACTGCAGCAAAATAGCCCAGGGCATTGCGCATATCTGGTATCCGTGGATCTCCGCTGCCACGGCCGTCCGCTGTATGACAGCCACTACAAAACAAGGTGTATTTCATTTTGGTTTGCGCGTCATTGGCGTGACTGGTAACAGGCAGCAACATAAACAGGCACAGCGTCAAAACTGATTTCACTGCCTTGAGTCGGGACGTTTTAAGCATGGTTGTTCTCCCGACTAGGGCTCAATCGATGTGCCGAGGATCACTGCCGTTGAGCACACGTATGTTTCACTCGATGCGCCCACGCACCAGTTGGTATCGTTGTTGGTGAATGCTCGGTACATAGGGGTGTCATCTTCGTTGCGGTTACAGAAACAACGACCGCAGGCTGCTTTACCACAACAGTCGTTATACGAAATGATGTAGTGCTTGTTATCGGCTGGATTGAGGCAAGTACCTATCCACGTGATTGGTGACATTTCAGTGCCTGGCGGGCAGGCTGATTGTGAGCCGCCACAGCAAGAACATAAAAACCCGTCGATCCCACAGTAGCGCCAGTATTCACATGTGGTTGGGTCGCCAGGATCTGCCGCATTATCATTCGACTGAGGCGCGACACCAGGGTAGTGCGCCCCAGCTGAGGCTCCGCCTCCGGCCGCTTTAGCAACCGGTAATGCTGGGATCACCGAAACGCCTACTACCGCTTTACCCACATTAGATAAGAAGCTACGTCTTGAGCTGGTGCGAGCAATATTTCGTGTTCTTTTTTCAAAAAATTTATCAAACCATTTCATAGTGAATACTCTCGTTAAGCCTGTTTATAAAGGGTGCGTTCGGGGTTGCTTTGCTTTTCAAGAAACTCTTGAATCGACGCGACATTTAAGTCTTGGGCATTGAGTAGGCTTTCGATGTGCTCTCTGGAATTGACCAACCCCATTGACGAAATAATGCCGCTTTTGTTGATTAGCGTGGCGTAAGGTAAGCGGCTGACACCATACTTTTTGCCTACTTCTTCAGACAATACATAAGGGAAGCTCTGTAACTTTTTCTCTTTGATAAAGGCTTGATGATCTGGGCCTTCGCCGTCGCTGACCAGTACCACGTCTAAATGAGAACGCTCAGCGTGGGACAACGAAGTGATAACAGGCAGGTACTCTTTGCACACAGGGCAGTCTGGCGATAAGAAGAACAGCAAAGTGTTTTTCAGGGCAGGTTTACCTAGGTTTAACTTTTGCTTGCTCAGGGTTTTGACTGAAATTTCTGGTGCTTTATCACCGGCCTTCAATTGTTGATTCATTGCCAAGGCACCAGCGGGAGCTATACGTTCATACAACACGCCGACCTGACGGGCCAAGGCGTAAACGACTACGCCAAGCGCGATAACCAGTACCCATAAAAGGGCGAAAGTGAATAGGAATAAATTTGACATAGTAGTTACCTCTTAAGGGCGTTGATGTGGGATTGATTACGAATTAACTGATGTGCAATCACACCGACCAGTAACACGACAGCGCCAAACAACAAGCTGATGAGTACATCTGAGGTGTGGGTGAGTGCGCCAGCTTGTAGGCTTAGCGCGGCAGTAAGGTGCAGCAATAAAATGCCAGCGTTGCGCCATAAAAGACTGGCGCTCAGGCCTTGTTCTTGGCTACCGAATAAACAACCACAGTCGAGGTCTCGATTACCGCTGACAATATTGAGTCCAATAAGGGCGGTATATGCCGTTAACAAAAGACCGGCAAGTGCTAACGCAAGCAGTTGATAGCCTGAGAGTAACAGCAAGATCGCCGCTACCACTTCGGCTAAAATTACGCCTGCTACCAATAGCTCAGGTTTGATGGGTATGACCCATTTGTATTGACCTAAGGTGTGGGTAAAGCGTTGTACATCAGCCAGTTTGTGTCCTGCACTGGCCAGCCAAAATACACTGAGTAAACCGAGTAATAGGTTGATT
>NZ_BAER01000125.1 GCF_000315055.1 Paraglaciecola polaris LMG 21857
CCATTACTGACCCGCTTCTAAGCTGAGTAAAGGGCATTGTCGCCCTGTACTTACTTTGGAGTATTATTATGACTCAGCTTATTCAAGCCGTTAGTCCCCTTCGCCAGCGCATGATAGACGATATGAACATGCGTAGACTCAGCCCTAAAACCCAGATTGGCTATATCCGTGCGGTATCGAAGCTCGCCGCTTACCTTAAACATTCACCGGCTAACGCCACGGCAGAGGAATTACGGCAGTTTCAGATTGCATTGGCCGAACAAGGTACATCCAACATCACCATCAATGCCACGTTATCTGGTTTACAATTCTTGTACTGTAAAACCCTCAATCGTCCTGATGTTATTAGTAAATTGAGTACGGTGCCTACGCCGCGTAAATTGCCTCAAGTTCTCAGCGTAGAGGAAGTCAAACGCCTAATTGCGGCTGCTCACAATCTAAAGTATCGCACCGCTTTGTCAGTGGCATACGGAGCAGGATTAAGGGTGAGCGAAGTGGTGGCATTGAAGGTCACTGATGTCGACAGTAAACGCATGGTCTTACGGATTGAACAAGGCAAGGGTAACAAGGACAGATTAGCCATGTTATCACCCGTATTATTAGGTTACCTGCGCGATTGGTGGCACTACGCGCATGCTCAGCAGTTAATGTTGAATGGCGGTTGGTTGTTTCCAGGGCAACAAGCGATTAACCCTATCTCCACACGTCAGTTAAGCCGTGCTTGTAAAGCGGCGGCACACGATGCCGACATTGATAAACGGGTTTCTATGCACACTTTACGGCACAGCTTCGCCACTCACTTACTGGAAGCCAAAGTGGATATTCGGGTGATACAAACCTTGCTGGGTCACAGTAAGTTGGAAACCACCGCACTGTATGCGCAAGTGGCAACCAAGTTACTGCATGAGGTCGTCAGTCCGCTCGATGCACTGACGTTGACGCATTGAGTCAGATGATATGCCTCGTCCCTCGCTTGAGGTGGCTGATGTCTTTCGGTTTTATGGTGAGCAATACAAGGCAATACAGCAAGGACATCTGAGCCTCAATCAACTTAAAGTCATGTCGGCCATTACACGTTGCCGAAGTGCACAACTGGGTGGTCACCAATTACATTGCCCGCAATGTGATACCAACCTTATCGCCTACAATTCATGTCGCAATCGACATTGCCCCAAGTGTCAGTCATCCGCCGCTAAACGCTGGTTAACCGCCCGTCAAACTCAGCTGATACCGGTAGATTACTATCATGTGGTATTTACCTTGCCTGCTGCCATTAGCCAGTTAGCGTTTTATAACAAAGCTGAACTGTATGGCTTGTTGTTTAGCACCGCCTCACAAACGCTGACAACCATTGCCCAAGACCCCAAACACTTAGGCGCGGATATTGGGACAACAATGGTATTGCATACATGGGGTTCAGCGATGACGCACCATCCCCATGTGCATTGCATCGTGCCAGGTGGCGGGATAAGTACAGATAAACAACACTGGCGAGCTTGCAAAAAGGGCTTCTTTTTACCGGTAAAGGTCTTGTCTCGCTTGTTTCGTCGGTTGTTTGTGACGGGACTGCGACAGCGATTTGCTGAGCGGCGTTTGCAGTTTCATGGTGAATTGGATGGGCTGAGTGAGTCTGTCCAATTCGACACGTGGTGCGCCGAGCAACAACATCGAGAGTGGGTGGTGTATGCCAAACGCCCCTTTGCTGGGCCAGAAGCGGTACTGGCGTATTTATCCCGCTATACCCATCGGGTAGCAATAGCTAACAGTCGATTGCGCGAAATCAACGACCAATACGTCAGCTTTACCTACAAAGACTATCGACTTAAAGGGCGTACTAAGCACAAAGAAATGCAATTAAATACGCACGAGTTTATCCGCCGGTTTATGCTGCATGTGCTGCCATCTGGATTTCATCGCATACGCCATTACGGGTTACTTGCCAGTCACGCTAAATTAGCACTCGCCAGACAGTTGCTGAATGTGCCTGCGCCTGATGTAATACCAACAGTGGAGTCCGTTGTTGAGGAGAACGCTCCGTTCCAATGTCGTCAGTGCCATCAACCGATGGTAATAGTCGCGATAACATTGCCCGCCTATTTACCCAGAGCACCGCCAAGTGTGAGTAATAGAAATGAAACGTTCACACTATCAACTCAACATTAATATCATCGGCGAAACGCGGTGAGAGGCGTGCTATGTTTGAAAGCTTAAGATTCGTGAAATCATGGCAATTGAAGCAATATAAAAAAGATAGAAACAGGCAGTAAAGATGAATAAAACACGAATATCACTGGTTCGAAAAAACATACTCTGCAACGATCAAGCAACTATCCGTCGACCCACCAACGAAATCCCCATATCAACGAAACATTACAGGTAACGTCCCGCGGTTTCCTCCACTCGAGATTATCCGCCAGCTGTCTCCTTGCCGCAGGACAGCTGAGGCTCAGTGTTGCCAACAG
>NZ_BAER01000124.1 GCF_000315055.1 Paraglaciecola polaris LMG 21857
AGATTATCATTGCCCAGATTTATGCGCCCAAAGTGGCATTCATTTTAATCAGGGTCGTCACCCTGTTGTAGAGCAAGTATCAGATGCACCCTTTATAGCCAACCCCATTGACGTCAACCCAGCACGCAGAATGCTCGTGATCACAGGTCCTAATATGGGCGGTAAATCAACCTATATGCGCCAGACCGCTTTGATTGTATTAATGGCTTATATTGGCAGTTATATACCTGCACAAGATGCCAAGATTGGCCCAATTGATCGTATTTTCACCCGAATTGGCGCCTCAGACGACCTTGCGTCTGGTCGCTCTACATTTATGGTCGAGATGACGGAAACAGCTAATATACTGAACAACGCCACGGCCAATAGCTTGGTATTAATGGATGAAATTGGCCGAGGCACCAGCACCTATGATGGCCTGTCGCTCGCGTGGGCCTGCGCTGAGTATTTGGCGACTAACTTGCAGTCATTTACCTTATTCGCCACTCACTACTTTGAACTGACTGGTCTTGCTGATTCATTGCCAGAGCTGGCCAACGTGCACTTAGATGCTGTGGAACACGGTGATACCATTCGTTTTATGCATGCAGTGCAAGATGGTGCAGCCAATAAAAGTTACGGCTTGCAAGTGGCGCAATTAGCAGGGGTACCTAAACAAGTGGTACTAGCGGCGAAACGCAAACTGCACGAATTAGAAACGGGGGCGACTGCTAATAAACCGATATTGTCTCCTGAAACAACTGCATCATCCAGCCCGGTCTGCTCGCAGGAAAAAGTCGAAACGCAATTAGATTTATTAGCTTCTGTGAGTGAAGCTGAGGATCTTCTCCAGACCATTCAGCCAGATGATCTCACGCCCAAACAGGCCCTCGATTATTTATACCAATTAAAGAAGTTGGTCAGGTAAAACCAGTGGCGTGTTGTTAGCCCAATAGAGAACTCACCATAAACGTTGCACTCAACGTATCGAAAATCGTTTATGGTGTGGTTCTGGATCCGAAACTATTGAGTTGAGCACTAAGAATACAGTGCACTAATATCGCCTGTTTGACGATAATGGTAAAAAATTTGATTGTTGGCGCTACAAGCGCTCCATCAAACTGAGCAAGCTCATGGGCGTCACTGGTTTTTCAAGAAACCCAACCGCACCGATTTCATAGGCAAGATTCACTGTTTCTTCTGAGGTATCTGCCGAGCACATGACAATTTTTGCCTTAGGGATTTCTTCGTGAAGAATACTCAATAACTCCAAACCATCCACTTGAGGAAGTTTGATGTCCATCAAGATAAGCTGATAATCCTTACGGCACACACGCGCCATCACTTCAGCCGAATTGCTCGCAGAATCAACCTGCAAATATCCATTCCCTTGTAATACAGTGCTTATAAAAGTGCAGATGGCTTCAACATCATCTACCACCAAAATGGGACGCATTTTATCCATAAAGCTAATCCTTTGACTATTTGGTCCACAGTGTAAACCATTAAAATAGCATTATCTGTATATTTTTTTGCAACCCTAAGGCGGTTTTCAATTGTCTGAACGGGCGTGATTGAGTATACTATTGCGCCGTCCGGTACTGAATTATGTTACGCCTTTTTACAGGGTGCTAGACTACCTCAGTATTAAAAAAATCTTATTCAACTCCAACGCCTTAGGGTACTCATGACAAACTATATTTTCGTCACAGGTGGTGTCGTTTCATCACTTGGTAAAGGCATTGCTGCTGCATCACTCGCTGCTATTCTTGAGGCACGTGGTCTAAATGTGACCATGTTGAAGCTCGACCCATACATTAATGTCGACCCGGGCACCATGAGCCCCATTCAGCATGGTGAAGTGTTTGTCACCGACGACGGCGCTGAAACCGACTTAGACTTAGGTCACTACGAACGCTTTATTCGTACCCGTATGACCAAACGCAATAACTTCACCACCGGCCGAGTATACGAAGAAGTCATTAAACGCGAACGTCGTGGTGATTACTTAGGCGCAACCATTCAGGTGATTCCGCACATCACTAATGAAATTAAACGCCGTATTGTCGCAGGTGCTGAAGGCGTAGATGTAGCCATAGTCGAAATAGGCGGGACGGTAGGTGACATTGAATCACAACCGTTTTTAGAAGCCATTCGCCAATTGGGTACCGAAGTAGGTCGTGATCACGCTATGTATATGCACTTAACGTTAGTGCCTTACATTGCGGTATCTGGCGAAGTGAAAACCAAGCCTACCCAGCATTCCGTTAAAGAGCTGCGTTCCATCGGCATTCAACCTGATATTTTGGTATGCCGCTCAGAAAACGCCTTGCCATCAAATGAACGTCAAAAAATCGCTTTGTTTACCAACGTAGCTGATAAAGCCGTTATTTCTTTAAAAGATGCGAATAGTATTTATAAAATTCCAGCTGCACTAAAAGCCCAAGGCATGGATGAGCTTGTCGTTCAGCGTTTTGGTTTAGAGTGTCCCGAAGCAGACCTTACCGAATGGGAACAGGTCTTATATGCAGAATCTAACCCTACAGGCGAAGTTACGATTGCCATGGTTGGAAAATATGTTGAGCTACCTGATGCCTATAAATCAGTTAACGAAGCATTGAAACATGCTGGCCTGAAAAATCGTCTAACCGTAAACATTCGTTACATTGACTCACAAGATATTGAGAGCAAAGGGGAACACATCCTCAACGGTTGTGATGCTATATTGGTACCAGGTGGTTTTGGCGAACGCGGTATTGAAGGTAAGATTACAGCAGCTAAGTACGCCCGTGAGCAGAAAGTTCCTTATTTAGGGATTTGTTTGGGTATGCAAGTGGCGATAATTGAGTTTGCACGTAACGTTGCAGGACTTGAAAACGCCAACAGTTCTGAATTCGATCCGCAAACCCCCTACCCTGTAGTGGGCTTGATCACTGAATGGCTAGATGCCGATGGCAGCACAGCACAACGTTCTGAAGAATCAAACCTAGGCGGTACTATGCGTTTAGGTAGCCAGCTGTGCCATTTAATTCCAGGCAGCAAAGTACACGACCTTTACGGTTCAACAGAGATTTACGAACGTCATCGTCACCGTTATGAAGTGAACAACAATTTACGTGACAAATTAGAAGCATCAGGATTGCAAGTAACTGGTCTGTCTACTGATAAACGTCTAGTAGAAGTCGTTGAACTAGGAGATCATCCTTGGTTTGTGGCTGGACAGTTCCACCCTGAATTTAACTCTACACCTCGCGACGGACACCCTTTATTTGAAGGATTTGTTAAAGCCGCGGGCGAATATTATAAAAATAATAATTAGTAAACGATTGAAAACTAAGCGTATCTGCTTGCAGGTATACGATAATTTTTTATAACAAGGCAACAACTATGTCAAATATCAGTAAAATCATTGGTCGTGAAATCATGGACTCTCGTGGCAACCCCACTGTAGAGGCAGATGTATATTTAGCATCAGGCGTAATGGGCAGAGCAACGGCTCCTTCTGGCGCATCTACTGGTTCTCGTGAAGCGTTGGAATTACGCGATGGTGATAAAAGCCGTTATTTAGGCAAAGGTGTATTGAAAGCAGTCGCCGCGATCAACGACGATATCGCCCCTGCATTACTTGGCAATAGTGCATATGAGCAAAAGAAAATTGATCAGATCATGATCGATCTAGATGGCACTGAAAACAAAGAAAAATTTGGCGCCAATGCGATTCTTGCCGTGTCCCTAGCGGTGGCCAAAGCCGCTGCCCTTGATAAGAAAATCCCTTTATATCAACACATATCTGAGCTTAACGGCACTCCAGGTAAGTACTCTATGCCGGTACCAATGATGAACATCATCAACGGTGGCGAGCACGCTGATAACAACGTTGATATTCAAGAGTTTATGGTGCAGCCAGTTGGTGCGGCGAACTTCCGTGAAGCCTTACGTATGGGTGCTGAGATTTTCCATAGCTTGAAAAAAGTATTGTCAGCAAAAGGCTTGAGCACTGCTGTAGGCGACGAAGGCGGTTTTGCACCTAACCTTGCCTCTAACGAAGAAGCACTGAAAGTAATTATTCAAGCCGTTGAGAATGCCGGTTACGAAATGAATAAAGACATTACTCTAGCGTTAGATTGTGCGTCATCTGAGTTCTATAAAGATGGTAAGTACGACCTGAAAGGCGAAGGTAAAGTGTTCGATTCAGAAACCTTTGGTGATTACCTAGCCGATCTAGCAGCTAAGTACCCTATCATTTCAATCGAAGATGGACTTGACGAGAGTGATTGGGACGGTTGGGCAAGTTTGACCAAAAAAATCGGTGACAAAGTACAACTGGTTGGTGATGATTTGTTCGTAACGAATACCAAAATTCTTAAGCGCGGCATTGACAATGGTGTAGCAAACTCGATTTTGATCAAGTTCAACCAAATTGGTTCTTTAACCGAGACTCTTGAAGCCATTCGTATGGCGCAAGCGGCTGGTTTTACTGCGGTTATCTCTCACCGTAGTGGTGAGACTGAAGATGCAACTATCGCTGATTTAGCGGTGGGAACAGCTGCTGGTCAAATCAAAACAGGTTCACTATGTCGTTCTGACCGTGTTGCTAAGTACAATCAACTATTGCGTATCGAAGAAGCACTAGGCGATGCAGCGACCTACGGCGGGCGTAAAGAAATAAAGGGTCAATAAGACCTATATCTGAACGGCTTTTGCTAATGCTGAAGCCTTTTGGATGTAAGTGGGCAGCGAATGCTGCCCCTTCTTTATTATGGTGACGCCACCCGCGCAGCCCCAAGTAAATATATTCACTGACTCACAGCAGCAGACCCATTTTGCTGAAATCTGCAATGCCCTATATGAACGCGAACTCATAACTCTCGCTCATGCCTCGTTTACGAACATCAGTTTATTACAGCGTAAATTAGGTGGCCTACGCCATCACGTTAAACGCGCAGCCTATCATTTCATTCATCACACGGGCCCCTTAACGGTCGATGTTCACAATGCCAGTTGGCAAGCCAAACAAAGTGCCCACTGCATAGGTAAGAAACACGACTTAGATAAAGCCCAGCAATGGTTTACTCAACATGCTCGCTCGGGTTTACCGGTTGTAGTTTATGTGCAAAACATAAATGGTGAATACTTAGAATTAGACTCTATTGATCGCATCGACAAGACGGAGCAACGCCTACACAGTAATAAATTTGGTTGGTTTCATATGGATGGACGCAATGTTGCACAAAGCGGTAACAGTCATAAAGCTATGCAATTAGCCGCTGACGAGTGTACATTATTACGCCCAAATAATCCGGCGTTCAGTGCAGCCTGCAGCGGACACACCTGGAACCACAGAGGACGAAGTCAGCCCCGAACGTTGACCTTAAGAGAACTTTTATTATCTGGCAGTATTAACTGGAAGAATTTCCGCTAAACAACCCATAGCAGTGCAAAGAATCTATTTTTCATGGCCACCAAAACTGGTCGTACCTTCATCTTTTACTAAGTAAATCAAACTTATATGCATTTTTGTTATATATGGATTTGTTAACTAAGGTTGACGCATGGGAGCCAAAGAGTTACAAATACCGCACTGACGTTTCGAGCTTATATATAATGAAAACTTTATTACTATCAACTCTACTACTGCTGGCAGCAAGATTGCACGGGTAGGTTGTAAGCGAAACGCAAACAATAACTAAAAACCCGTGCCCAGCACGGGTTTTTTCGTTTAAGGCGCTCAAAAAAGCGCACATTATCCAAAAGAGGAAAAAACATGTCCAACCAAGTCAAAATATTCGACACCACGTTACGTGATGGCGAACAAGCGCTAGCAGCAAGTTTGAGTATGAAAGAAAAACTACAGATTGCATTTGCGCTCGAGCGACTTGGTGTTGACATCATAGAAGCCGGTTTTCCTGTCTCTTCGCCTGGCGATTTTCAGTCGGTACGCAGTATCGCCAGAGAAATAAAAAATGCCACCGTCTGTGGATTATCACGTGCTTTAGAGAAAGACATAGACGCCTGCGGTGAAGCCATGAGCGTTGCCGAGCAATTTAGAATACATACCTTCATCGCTACATCTGATATTCACGTGGCAAGTAAATTACGCAAATCCCAGGACGAAGTGGTTGAAATGGCCGTAAAAGCCATTAAACACGCTGGCCGTTACACGGACGATATAGAGTTTTCCTGTGAAGATGCCGGTCGGACCCCCATCGATTATTTGTGTCGTATGGTCGAATCTGCGATTAATGCAGGCGCAACAACAGTGAATATTCCGGATACGGTGGGTTACACCACACCTACTGAGTTTGGCGGCATTATTCAGAGTTTATTTAACCGTGTTCCGAACATCGATAAAGCCATCATTTCAGTGCATTGCCACAATGATTTAGGCTTAGCCGTGGCGAATTCCTTGGTGGCAGTAGAGTACGGTGCACGTCAAATCGAATGTACTATTAACGGTATAGGTGAACGTGCGGGTAATTGCTCGTTAGAAGAAATAGCCATGATTTTGCAGACCCGTCAGGCCATGCTGGGTTTGAACACCAACATTCGAAGCCAGGAAATTTCGCGCACATCTAAACTAGTTAGTCAGCTATGCAATATGCCTGTCCAAGCAAACAAAGCCATTGTTGGCGCAAATGCGTTTAGTCATTCATCTGGCATTCACCAAGATGGCGTCTTAAAAGCGCAGAATACCTATGAGATAATGACCCCTGAAAGCGTAGGTATAAACAAGAATAACTTAAATCTAACCTCTCGTTCAGGACGTCACGTTATCAAACACCGTCTTGAGGAGCTTGGTTACAAAACCCAAGACTACGATTTAGATACTCTGTATGCCTCATTTGTGAAACTAGCAGATAAAAAAGGTCAGGTATTTGACTACGATCTTGAAGCCTTGTTGTTCTTCGATAAGCAAAAGCCAGCAGATGAGCATTATAAATTACTTTATTTACAGGCGAGTTCGGGCAAAGAGATTATCCCCAGCGCCACGGTAAAGTTACAAGTAGGCGATGAAGAAGTAATAGAATCGTGTACCGGTAATGGCCCTGTAGACGCGGCTTATAACGCTATTATCAAAGTATTAGGCCATGAACAGTTAGATATCGTTGATTTCAAACTTGACTCCAAAGGCGAAGGAGCCGATGCCCTTGCCCAAGTGAGCGTTGTCGTTGAATATAACGGCCGTCGTTTTAATGGTATTGGCTTAGCCACAGACATCGTCGAGTCAGGGGTTAAAGCGTTAATCCACGTATTGAACAACACCCATTTAGCCGATCAAATTGATCACCAGAAAAAGCAACAAGTACAGATTGCCGGAGTTTAAAGAACAGATGTCGAATTATAATATTGCCGTGTTGGCAGGAGATGGTATTGGCCCAGAGGTCATGCAAGAAGCAAAGAAGGTTTTATCCGCAGTAGAGCAGGCGTTTGACCTGTCGTTTACCTTGAAAGAATTTGATGTGGGTGGTATCGCTATCGATAATCACGGTCAAGCACTGCCACCTGCCACCCTGAAAGGTTGCGAAGATGCCCAGGCCATTTTGTTTGGCTCAATTGGCGGCCCTAAATGGGATAGTCTGCCACTCGAAGAGCGACCAGAACGCGCAGCCCTGCTTGCTCTTCGCGGCCACTTCGATTTATTCAGTAACTTGCGCCCTGCAAAAATCTACCCAGGCTTAGAAGCGTTGTCGCCACTGCGTGCTGATATCGCGGCCAGTGGTTTTGATGTACTGGTAATACGCGAGCTAACCAGCGGCATTTATTTCGGTCAGCCAAAAGGCATTGAAGGTGAAGGCGAAGAACAATTTGCCTATGACACCATGCGTTACAGCAAAAAAGAAATTCGCCGTATAGCCATCAGTGCGTTTGAAGCCGCGCAGAAACGCGGTAAGAAAGTAACTTCCGTAGATAAGGCAAACGTATTGTTATGCAGTCGTTTATGGCGTGAAGTCACCGAGGAAGTCGCGAAAGACTACCCAGAAGTCACTTTAGAGCATATTTATATCGATAACGCGACTATGCAGCTACTGCGCTACCCAAGTGATTTCGATGTCATGCTGTGTTCGAACTTGTTCGGCGACATTATCTCTGATGAATGTGCCATGATCACTGGCTCCATGGGCTTGTTGCCATCAGCCAGCATCAACAGTGAAAACTTCGGTTTGTATGAACCTGCAGGCGGCTCGGCACCTGATATCGCGGGCAAAGGTATCGCTAACCCAATAGCACAAATATTATCTGCATCTATGTTACTGCGCTTTAGCTTGAATTTAACCGAAGCTGCCGATGCAATTGATGCTGCCGTCGTGAAGACCCTCGCTGATGGTATCTTAACCGGTGAACTACTCAGCGCTGAAAATCGTGACCAAGCCAAATCGACCAGTGAAGTAGGCGATTACATCGCCAATATAATCGCCACCGCAAACGCTTAAAGGAAAGACCAGACATGAGCACCACCTTATACGACAAAATTTTTCAGGCACATATTGTCGATGAAATCGGCGACGATGCATTATTGTATATCGATCGCCACCTTATCCATGAAGTCACCTCACCACAGGCATTTGATGGTCTAGTGCAAAAAGGACGTAACGTACGTCGTCCAGATCTGACTTTTGCGACCATGGATCACAGTATATCAACTCGCTCGTTGGCGATTGACGCCTGCGGCCCTGCCAACAAACTACAATTGCAAACCCTTGCTGATAACTGACGAAAAAAACAACATTCAGTTGTTCCCTGTGGGTCATCAAAAACAAGGGATTGTGCATGTTATGGGCCCAGAACTTGGTTTAATTAAACCTGGTATGACAGTGGTCTGCGGTGATTCTCACACCGCTACTCACGGTGCCTTTGGCGCCCTTGCCTTTGGTATTGGTACGTCGCAAGTAGAACATGTATTCGCCACGCAAACCTTGAAACAAAGTAAAGGTAAATGCATGCAAGTTAAGGTCACGGGTGCTCGTCCACTAGGCCTAACAGCGAAAGACATTATCTTGGCTATTATCGGAAAAATAGGCCATGCAGGCGCGACAGGTTGTGTGATTGAGTATTGCGGCGACACCATTGAAGGCTTGAGCATGGAAGAGCGCATGACCGTGTGTAACATGAGCATTGAAGCCGGTGCTAAAGCCGGTTTGATCGCCCCTGATCAAACTACTTTTGATTACCTAGCCGGTCGTGAATACGCACCAAAAGGCGCAGATTGGGATGCCGCAATTGCTTACTGGAAAACCTTAAAATCTGATGATGATGCAAAATTTGATATCGTAATTGAGCTTGCGGCTAACGATATTGCACCTCAGGTCACCTGGGGAACGAACCCAGGTCAGGTTATTGGTGTTAACCAGCCTATTCCAGCACCAGAAGACTTTAGTGACCCGATTGATCGCGATTCAGCAGTCAAAGCGCTTAAATATATGGATGTTAAGCCTGGTCAGAAACTATCAGAGCTCACCGTTAATCACGTATTTATTGGCTCATGTACCAATGGTCGTATTGAGGATATGCGTGCGGCAGCCGCGATTGCTAAGCAAGGCAAAGTGGCCGGGCATGTTACCGCAATTGTGGTACCAGGCTCTGTGGCGGTGAAAGCACAAGCTGAAGCAGAGCACCTAGATAAGATATTTCTCGATGCAGGCTTTGAATGGCGTTTACCTGGTTGCTCTATGTGCCTTGGTATGAACGACGACATTCTGAGTCAAGGGGATCGCTGTGCATCAACCAGCAACCGAAATTTCGAGGGACGTCAAGGCCGCGGGGCACGTACTCACCTTGTTAGCCCAGCCATGGCTGCCGCAGCGGCATTAGCAGGCCACTTCGCCGATACTCGCGACTTCGTTGCCAACGATTAATTATTAGGAATAAACATGAGCAATCAATCTAACCCAGCAGGCGCAGGGATCAGTGTACATACCGGCCGTGTCGCTCCGCTAAATCAAGCAAATGTGGATACTGACCAAATTATTCCCAAGCAATTTTTAACCTCGGTCACTAAGAGCGGCTACGGAAAACATTTGTTCCACGACTGGCGCTATTTAGACTTACATGAACAGGAGCCAAACCCCGACTTTGTGCTTAATAAACCTGAGTATCAAGGTGCCAGCATCTTACTTACTCGAGAGAACTTTGGTTGCGGCTCAAGCCGTGAACATGCTCCTTGGTCGTTAGATGATTACGGGTTCAAAGTGGTTATAGCTACCAGTTTTGCGGATATTTTTTATGGTAACTGCATCAATAATGCCTTGTTACCGGTCCAATTAACCAGTGCCCAAATCGATACCGTTTTTGCCGCAGTTGAACAAGATTCGACTTGCCAAGTCGTGGTGGATTTGCCCCAACAGCAAGTTCGTTTTAATGATCAGGTCATTGGTTTCGACATTGCCCCTCACCATAAAAACAATTTGCTCAAAGGTTTAGATGCCATCGGTCAAACCTTAGAGTTAGATGATAAAATCAGTGCATTTGAAGCCAAACAGGCTGCTTGGCAGTACTAACCATCGTACTTTAGAACTACAGCATAACCACAGAAAGTAGTGGTTATGCTGCCTCAGTCTAATTATCATATAAATGAAAATAAAATCATTTTTAAAAATAACCTTTTTAATAACCGTCTAAATTTCTCTAAGCATCTAATAAATAAACCTTTTTACATCCTACGCCATCGAGCTGAAATTTCGCAAAATTGAAAACGTTTACAGTCAACCATTCAGCAGCTAATCTAACTGCTATTCGTTTAAACCTGTATAAGAGAGAACTCGTTGGCTAAGTTAGGTATTAAAGATATTGCGGCCATTTCTGGTGTATCACCTGCTACCGTATCCCGCACCTTGCGCAATCCAGATATCGTCAGTGAAGAGACGCGTAAAAAGGTCATGAAGGCAGTAGAAGAAGGCGGATATACCCCAAGCCGATTCGGAGCTAACCTACGCACTCAAAAGAGCGGTAATATTATTGTTGTCATGCCGGATATCACTAACCAAGTCAACGCAGGTATCATTCGCGCGATTGAAAGCGAAGCGCAAAAAGCAGGCTACTCTATTCTGCTCGGTGATACCCAAGGCCTAGCCGAACGAGAGAAGCATTATGCCAATATGGCGCAATCAGGCCAAGCTGATGGCGTATTACTGTTTACCTTTCATATGCCGTTTAATTTGAACAAAGCCCTACCCGTATTAAAGCAATTACCGCCGATCGTGAACTCCTGCGAGTCCATTCCGATCGAGGGGATCAGCAAGGTCATGATTGATAACATCGCTGGCGCACGCACAGCTGTTGAGCACCTGCTAAGTTTAGGTCACAAACGTATCGCCGCCGTCATGGGGCCTCGTGATACGCCCAGCACACTTGAGCGCCTCAAAGGGTACGAAACGGCCTTGGCTACCGCCAGAATTGAAATAGACGAACAACTTATCATTCGTGGAGACTATGGACTTGACTCAGGTATCGGTGCGATGGAGCAGTTACTCAAGCTCCGCTTGCGACCTACAGCCGTATTTTGCTTTAGTGATGACATGGCCATAGGCGCAATGAGTGTATTGCAAGAAAACGGCTTTCGCATCCCCCAAGACATATCCATCATGGGTTTTGATGATATTCGTTACGCACGTTTAATGACCCCCGCATTGACGACCATTCATCAACCCCTCGAAGAAATTGGCAAGGCATGCATTGAACTGTTACTCGAACAACTTGATGGAAAGTCAGAACAAGCTCGCTACGTCGAGCTGCCTTTTCAGTTAATGGTTCGTCAAAGTACCGGCCCTGCCCCCTTGTAAAATTAACAGGATTTTTATCACACCTAAAATCCATTACACTAGGGGAAATCCCTTTAGTGAGTGATGTATGAAAAAAATATTAGCTGTTCTGGGTAGTGCGCTGCTTTTAAGTGCTTGTGATTCCAATGAAGTCGGTGATGTGAGTTTAGGTTTGTTCACCACCAAAGATATCAAACTTAATATTCTGCAAGATCCACTGATCAGCGGCGTAACCTGTCATGTAGCAAGTATTGAAGCCGACCTAAGTTTCTCCGATCCCTCTGATAGCTCAATAGCTTGTCGGCAAACTGGCGAAATTAGCCCAGAAATGATTGCTCAAATTGATAAGTCGGCATCCGGCGAAGTCGTGTTCAAAAAATCTAAAAGTGTCTTTTTCAAAAGCATGAAAATACGCCGAATTTTCGATCCCCGCAGTCAAACATTAATGTATGTCTCATACTCCACTAAAGAAACCTCTGGTAGCTTCAAACACAGTCTGTCAACGGTACCTTTGTGGGGGACAAAAGCGTATAACACTTATACGGGTTCCTAGCTCTGAGAATAAAAAAACGCTCCCAAAATACATTATTATAATGCAAAGAGGGAGCGAATGAGGAAACTACCCGCTGATTTCTAGAACACTTAACCACTTAACCACTTAACGGATAATGTTAGCCTGGAGAAATCGTAGCGATAACATGATGTTCTTTGTTAAATCTGTCGTAATCAATAAGCGTTCCGCTGACTTGCTCACCATCGATTTCAAGTTTCACATTTCCTGAGCAGAGCCTATTAGGATTGCGTACTTCAATGATGTAATGGGCCTTTCTGAAACGTCGAGAAAGGGTAAATCCTGACCAATCAGCGGGTATACAAGGCGCAATGCGCAAACCAGCATAATCTGCTTTTATACCCAAAATATATTGGCTTGCCGCGTAGAAACACCATGCTGCGGTACCGGTTAACCACGAATTTTTTGCTTGTCCTGGGGTCGTCGCGTCATTACCCGCAATCATCTGACTGTATACATAAGGTTCAGTTTTATGCTTCTGCTGTGCGTCTTGTAGATACGCAGGTGAAATATTAGCAAAATATTCGTATGCTTTATTGCCACGCCCTAACATGGCCTCAGCCACCATGATCCAAGGATTGTTGTGGCAAAAAATACCGGCGTTTTCTTTATACCCAGGTGGATAGGATGAAATCTCACCTAAGTACTTGTCGTAGCCACTAAATGCCGGTTGATTGAGCATGATACCGTGGGGGGTGGCCAGCAGTTTTTCAACTGAATCAAGCGCTTGGCGCGCCTTACCATCTTGCATGCCAATGCCCGCCATGACACAGAAACCTTGAGATTCAATGAATATCTTGCCCTCGTTATTCTCCTGACTGCCAATTTTATGTCCTCTGGCGTCATAAGCTCGCAAAAACCACTTTCCATCCCAGCCATGCTGTAAAACGGCGGCATGCATAGTATCCACCTGCTGCTGGGCGTATTGCGCTAATTCAACCTTGCCCACTCGTTGACACAAGTGCACAAAATCTTGCCCGTACAACACGAACTGCCCGGCAATCATAAGCGATTCAGCCACGTCCGATTGGCCACGTTGCGTAGTTTGATAAGACTCGTTAGGGTCTTCGGAAAAGCAATTTAAATTTAAACAATCATTCCAATCGGCACGACCAATTAATGGCAAACCGTGGGGGCCCAAATGATTCACTACGTGGTCAAAGGCCCGGCGTAAGTGCTCGAAGTGATCAGGAGTCCCTTCGTTGTCGCCGTCAAATGCAACCTTTTCGGTCAATATTGAAAAATCGCCGCTTTCTTTGATGTAATTGACTGTAGATAGCACCATCCACATAGGATCATCGTTAAAGTTACCGCCGATATTTGCATTACCTTTTTTGGTTAAAGGCTGATATTGGTGATAAGCCGAACCATCTGTTTTCTGAGTCGCACTCAAATCCAATATGCGCTCTCGTACTTTCTCAGGCACCATGTGCGCAAAACCGATGGTATCTTGATTTGAATCTCTAAATCCCATACCGCGACCAATACCTGATTCATAAAACGAGGCACTGCGGGACAAATTAAAAGTCACCATATTTTGGTATTGATTCCAAATATTCAGTGAGCGATTAAGTTTGTCGTCAGGACTGTTTAGTTGAAATTTACCGAGTAACTGATCCCAGTAAGCGGCCAGAGCAGCTAACGCGTTCTGCACTTTTTGCGCGCTGTCGTAGCGGCTTATCAGCTGTTTGGCCGGTATTTTATTGATAACACCGGGGGATTGCCATTTTTGTGTTTTATCAACCTCACAATAGCCAAGCACAAAAACTAGCGTATGCTCTTCTCCCGGTGCCAGTTCTACTTGCAAATGATGAGATGCAATAGGAGACCAACCTTGGGCGTGAGAGTTCGTCGCTTGACCATTCTCAACACAGAGCGGGTTTTCGACACCACGATAAGGCCCCAAGAAGCTTTCACGATCGGTATCAAAACCACTTATCCGTTGATTGACCGAGTAAAACGCATAATGATCTCTGCGCTCTCGGTATTCTGTTTTGTGGTAAATAACCCCATCTTCGACTTCAACTTCGCCGGTGGATAAGTTGCGTTGAAAATTGGCCGCATCGTCTTCTGCGTTCCACAAGCACCATTCCATGTATGAAAATAAGTCAATTTTTTTACGTTTTACCGTACTATTTTTTAGCGTTAGCCTGTGTACTTCTGCTTTTTCACCTAGGGGCACAAAACACGTTAGTTCAGAATCAATACCCTGATTGCTAACCAAAAATCGACTATATCCCATACCATGACGACATGCGTAACTTTGCGGCTGATTTGTCACTGGACGGCCCGTCGCAGACCAAATCTGATCATCGCATTTCAAGTAAAAATAACGCCCTGACGTATCAACTGGCACACTGTTATAACGATAGCGGGTTAAGCGGCGAAACTTTGGATCTTGATAAAAGCTGTAGCCCCCTGCAGTATTCGAAATCAAACCATAAAACCCATCATTACCTAAGTAATTGATCCAAGGAGTCGGGGTAAACGGCGTAGAGATTACGTATTCTTTTTGCTGATCATCAAAATAGCCAAATTCATTATTTTTGGCGTCAGTGGATGGCTTGGTCATGATTAACTATCTCTCTTGGTAAATGACGCTGCACAAAGGCAAACGCGTTATAAATGATGAGTGGATAACGCGTTACGACGCTCAATAAGCTCAGCGTTCATCTGCTGCTGCTTTTCATCCGTCAGCGGATAAAACAACATTAAAAAGGCGCCCGCGATGCCAAATGCAGCAGGAATAAAGCTCATGAGTTGTTGCATGCCCGGTAGCGCATTAGCGATGGTTGTTGCGTCCATTCCGTCATAACCGTAGCCCGCTAACACGACTAGTACTAAAGCGCCGGCGAAACCATTTCCGGTTTTTTGCACAAAGGTACCAGCAGCGTACACTAACCCAGTTGCGCGACGCCCATTACGCCATTCAGAATAATCAGCCGCATCCCCGAGCATGCTAAAAAATAAAGTGGGCATCATTGCGGCAAAAAACTCTGCGCTGCAACCCAGCACAAAGATATAGCTAATATTCTCTCCCGGCAGCCAATAGAAACCACTCGTCAGCGCGCTACTAAGCACCAACGCGACGATAAATAAATTACGTCTGCCTAACTTATTGGCAAGATAACTTGTGCACAAAGCACCAAGAATAGACACCACCAGCAAGGCAATAAAATATTGCCCTGTGAGTAACTCATCGCCAACGAAGTACTTAAAGTAATAGGCAATAACACTGTATTTGATGCCGTTAAACATCATGGTCAAAAAGCCCATGCCAAGCAGAATTAACCAAGGTTTATTGGTCATCAAGTCAAGCATGTCTTGTTGCGTACCAGACACGTCGCCCCGAGGACGATTCAACATACGGCGCACTAGCCAAGTGGCAGTCGCGAAAACCAATACAAAAATAGCGCAGGTCAATACGTTGCGGTAATAGAAGAATAAGGACATGGACAACAGCGGAACGAGCACAAAAGGCGATTGTTTTGTCAAATCCCATAGTTCGCTGCACAAACTGCCGCGCTTTTGTTCAATAGGCATAACCCGTTCCTTGGTTGTCGCCACTGAAGTCACCATAAGTGCCATCAACAAACCGGCAAATACATACATAGTGTACTGGTAACCCTGAACGTCGTCCCCTTCCCCAAGCATAGCCACCAAGCTGGGCAAAAATCCCATCACAAATAACCCACCCAAAAAGGCTCCAGCAAAGCGAAAACCAGACAAGCTAGTACGTTCTTTGTCGTCCTCGGTCATCACGCCCATTAACGCGGAATAAGGCACGTTGTTAACCGTGTATGCCAGTGTTAAACCGATATACGTTAAGTAAGCGTAAAGCAATTTACCGCTTTCACTTAAGTTTGGGGTGGTAAAGCACAGCACCATAAAGGCGCACAGAAAGGGGGTAGACCACAATATCCAAGGGCGAAATTTCCCCCAAGAGGTATGAGTTCGATCGGCAATCATGCCCATAATAATGTCTGTCACACCGTCGGAGAGTCGCACGACCAAAAATAAAATGGCTGCAGCTGAGGCGGTTAATCCAAAAGTATCGGTATAAAACACCGCCAAATAAGCAAGCGCACCACGCCAGACTAAATTGGCGGCGGCATCTCCCATGGCGTAGCCGACTTTTTCATATAAGGGCAATTTACTCATAACAGTGCTTCCCTACCGGTTATGTGCTGGATGCAATCGCGCATTGTACGTATCCCGTTATTTCATTGTCCTTTGAGCATGTGTACCAACACATCGTTGTTGAGCAATTCAGATACAAAATGCGCAACTAAATACATTGTTAAGCTAACGTTAAATGCAAATGAAAACGTTTTCAAGGTATTTTCTGATGCACAGGATACAAAGAGGTTGATAGCGCCATAGAACGACTGCTTCATGCCATACACAACACAACGATCGTCACTGACGACAGCTGCCAAAAAACGATACCATCAGCAAAGATCAAAAGGCCGCTCAGAAAGAATAAATAGAGTGGCTTTATAGTTAGCGATAACGCCTTAAAAAGCGCTTAATTCGCTGCTAAATCTTTGGAAAACCTTGATGTTTGGCATGTTCAAGCAGTTGACGATTACTTTTCAAGCCGCCCATTAGTTTGCGTACAAGTTGTTGGTTTTCTTGTAGGTATTTCATGGCACTTTGTGGTTGATCAAACTCCCGTGACGACACATCATTCAATGTGTTGAAGCCCATGCCATATAAGACATACTGATAGCTGGCAGAAGGGAACATAATCTCGTTCTGCACAAAATCACTGCGATTTGGCGGCTGATAACGCCATTGTGTGAGCAAAGCCTTAAGTCGCGGAGAAACCGAGTCAGGGTTACGCATTTGTTGCCAATACGGTTCGCTTCTTTCACTCAGTACATAATGTAACTTCAGAAACTCGACGATATTTTCCCAGTGCAACAAGAAACGTTGATTAAAATTATCACTGATAACATCCATGTGCTCCGGGGTGACAGGCAGATTCTCAGCGATAGCCGTGGCAGATAGCTCAACCAAGGCTAATGCCGATGCTTCTAAGGGCTCTAAAAATCCAGCTGACAAGCCTACCGCTACACAGTTTTTATGCCAAAAATGCGCTCTATGCCCTGGGTTAAAAACAATCTTGCGTGCGGTCAATGCAGCGGCTTGTTCGCGGCCAATGGACTTGGCGATATAGGCCTTGAGTGTCAGCTCTGCTTGTTCATCTGTGGCATGCGCACTGGAATAAGTATATCCCACGCCTCTCCTATCTTGTAAGCCGATATCCCAAACCCAACCGGACGCTTGTGCTGTGGATACCGTTGCCGATGCAATTGCCGCGTCAGGTGTCATATACGGTACATGTACCGCCATTGCACTGTCGTTAAACAGCACTGATTTTTTATCAATAAAAGGCACGTTAAAATGTTGGCCTAATAATAGTGAACGCGCACCTGAGCAATCAATAAATAAGTCGCCTACCAGCTCGCCGCTGTGTCGTGTTTGCAAGCTCGCAATATGGCCATTGTCGTTACTGAGTACTCCTTCAACGTGGTCCTGGATATGAGTGACCCCGAGCTGCTGAGTACAATGCTGCTGCAACATCTGACTAAATTTACCAGCATCTAAGTGGTAACCATAATTGAGTACCCCTGCGTATTCAGGGGTGGCATTTTGCTTGGGGCCCAAACCGGCTTGGCAAATTTGGCTTTGCGCACTTACCGCGTCAGCAAAAGGATGATCCTTGCCATAGGTTTGCCATGAACTGTATTGATTCGCTTGGCCATAGCCAGTAGGTACCACAAACGGATGGTAATAAAAGTCGTTTTTGGCGCCGTTTTGCCAACCCACAAACTTGGAGCCCTGTTTAAATGCCGCCCCGCAGTAGCGAATAAACTCAGTTTCACTTATGCCCATACGTTGCAATGAATTGCGCATTGAAGGCCACGTGCCCTCGCCAACACCGACTATGTTGACATCAGGAGACTCGATCAGTGTTACCTGTATTTGGCTTTGATCTGAGCCGCAGCGATGTTCAGCGGCGATGAGCCCGGCGGTCAACCAACCGGCACTTCCACCACCGACTATGACTATTTTTTTAATACTGCGATTATTCATCTGTGTTACCAATCAAAAACGGAACGCGCTCACGGTAGATCAGTGAGCGAGGTAGAGTAGCGAAATATTAACGTATTCAGCGGCATTTAATCCAAAACAATCATTTATGTTTTCTGTTAGCTTGCCAGGCAGTAACGCCGAATAAACTGTTGATGACTCGGCAAACTGTTAACCCTTTGCTCGATAGCGCTGCGCATACCGGCCAGAAAACGCTGCAGTTCATCATCGCTCATCTCGTTGACGATCCTGTGATATTGCTTCGGCTCTAATCCTTGCCCAAGCATTACTTGCGTCCATGAATCGACCCTAAAAATATCCCCATCATCTAAAAATACGCGTCCGGTATCTTTAAACAAACGAATTTTATGGGATAGAGACTCTGGTACGTCCATGCTATGGCAGTGACGCCAAAACGGCGTGTCATCTCGCTGAGTCACCTTGTAATGTAGGATAATAAAATCGCGGATACTGTGTAATTCACTGGTCAGCTTTTCGTTGTACTCATCAATCGCAGATTGGCGTACACCATCAAATGGGAATAAGCGCATTAAGCGCACTATGCCGGTCATGATCAAATGAATACTGGTGGATTCAAGGGGTTCGACAAAACCGCTTGCTAAGCCCAGGGCAACACAATTTTTGTTCCAGCCTTTACGTCTGCGGCCGGTCTTAAATTTTATCACCCGGGGGGCATTAATCGGTGCGCCATCTAGGTTGGCTAACAAGGTTTCTTCAGCCTGTTCGTCGCTGACGTAACGACTACAAAAAACCATGCCATTGCCCACCCTATTTTGCAGCGGAATACGCCACTGCCAACCAAAATCATGTGCCGTGGAACGGGTGTAAGGTAATGGGTCTGCAATCGCTTGTGTTTGTACGGCAATCGCACTATCGCAAGGTAACCAATGCGACCAGTCTTCGTACCCAGTATGCAGTGCCTCTTCGATTAACATTCCTTTGAAGCCAGTACAGTCGATAAAGAAGTCACCTTCAATCTGTTGTCCAGAAGCCAACGTAAGAGCAGTAATAAATCCATTGTGTGGGTCTTTACTGACGGATTGAATCTTACCTTCAATACGTGTCACGGCATCCGCGCAAAAATCCCGTAGAAATTTAGCATAAAGTGTCGCATCAAGGTGATAAGCGAAATTCATTGGCGCATTGACTGAAAAGGCAAACTTACCTTGTTTGGATGCTTGAAGTTCGTAACAGTAATCACCAAATGGCGCATTGATGCCTTGCTCTTTTCCGCGCAACCAAAAGTGATGAAATTCCCCCGCCCAGCACTCTTTTCCAGTGATACCGAAGGAGTGAATGTAACTGTCGTCTCTTTGCCCCCAATGATTAAACTCTATGCCTAATTTAAAGGTGCTATTAGTCGCCCGCATGAATGCCTGCTCGTCGATATTTAACAACTTATGCAAAGTGCGAATTGGCGGTATCGTCGCTTCTCCCACACCTACTGTGCCGATTTCATCAGACTCCACAAGCGTGATATTTAAGCTTTTCCCAAGCAGCTTGGATAAAGACGCCGCAGCCATCCACCCAGCAGTGCCGCCTCCGGCGATAACAACATTTTGTACTTTTTCGTTATTCAAGACGATACCTCGACATACATATGATTGAACAATTACTGTTCTACTTATTCTAATATAACCAAAAAACAAGCCGCGAGATATCGCGGCTTGTTGGGTGCCGATAACGTCGGCTCAGGACACACACACTTTATTTAAAATGTATAACGCGCACCTAGGGCGTAACGCGCGCCAAGTTGTTCCAAATTCCACAACTGGGCTGACGTACGACCGTGGCGACGGCTGTTCTCTTCGGTAATGTTAATCCCTTCGAGGAATACCGATAAATCATCATTTACTTGATACGACACGTTAAAATCGATTTGCGAGTACGACTCAGTAAAGCCAGGCTCATTCACGTACTGGCTCGTTGTATCAAGGAACTTGTCACGCCAGTTATAGGCGATACGTCCTTGCCATCCCTCTTTTTCGTACATAACAACTAGGTTAGCAGTATCACTCAAGCCCACAAGCGCGAACTGAGTCACTGACGGATCCGCTGTCGTGTCATAACTAACGTCACCATTCACCGTCGTATAGTTTGCCTGAACACCAAAGCCGGTCTCACCGAAGAAATGCTGAGCAGCGAGCTCAAAACCATAAATATTCGCACTCTTGTTATTAATCGGTTTGGCGTTAATAAACGTTAGCAAAGGGTCATCTTCATTGGGCAATACATCATATTGAGCCTCAAACTGTTCAATCGTCAACGAGTCATAAGCGATGTTGTTTTCCATAGCGGCAACCATGTTAAACAAATTAGTGTCCGTCAATGGCTGACCAATGCGCTCAAGTTCCGCAGCTGCAGCTTGTGCTCGTGGACCCGCGGTGGCATCCCGTAAACCGAAAATGCTTTCTTCGACCTGCTCGTTACCAATGAAGTTTTTCACGCGTTTGTCGTAGAAACCAACCGAAACATAACTGGTATCCTCGAAATAGTATTCAACCGAGAGATCTAAGTTATCAGACTCCAGCGGCACCAAGGTTGGGTTCCCCGAACTGGCAGTTGCGGTTGCCCCTTGCGTAATCAAAGTTGGGCCGCTTGGCGTGCCCACAGAGGAAGCCGCACTCAAATTATTGTAAGTAGGACGTGCAATGGTTTTACTGTATGACACCCTTGCCTTAACACCATCCATGACTTCAATATCGAAATCTAAGCTAGGCAGAACATGATCGTAATCAGAGCTTACCGATACATCTTGGCTTTCTGCGCCAAAACGCACGTTAAAGTCATTGTTACCTTCCCACGCAATACCATTGGGTAAACTGATATTAGCAATCGATTTCGATTCTGTGTTCTCGTAACGTACACCGGCTAATATGTTATATGGACGTCCGCCTAACTCACCGTCTAGTTCAAATTCAACGTAGGCTGCGAAGATATCTTCTTCAATAGTGCGGTTAGTGGCAAACGGGTTGTCAGCTTCAAACGCAAAGCCGTATTCTTGAGCCGCAAAAGCACCAACTTGTGCGACACTGCCGGTAAAGCCCTGACTGAAAATACCGTTTGTGTTGTAGTCATCAAACTCATCAGCGAAACTAAATGGCGTTAAATAATCAGCCGGTAATTCACCAGGATTTTCAATACCCCAGTTGCCCATGGTACGACGAGTAAGTGCTTGTAATGACGTGCTTTCCATCGAACGCGATTCAACACCAAAGTTAATGCCGCCATCGTCGAATGAATATTCACCGTCTAAGCGAAATTGGGTAATATCGGTGCGCTGTGAATTAAAATTCATATCTAAGATCGCAGTACCCACATCGTCTTGGTCAAGTACACCGTTTGGATTCAAGTTACCGCGAGCGGCATCGTCGAAATCCACCGTCATGATAGGGAACTCACCAGAGAAATCCGCACCTTGACCACGGTTTACGTTTGCGCCTAAGCCTAAGTTTGTCCACGTACCATATGGCGCATCAGGGCGACCTTCTGCAGATGAATCGTGGGCATCAAAAAACATCACTAAACTGTCGTTTACATGATATTCGAGGTTCAAACCAATCGATTTGTTTTCGTTAACCTGATTACGCTCTTGTATTGCCAAGCCTAAATCGCGTGGTAATAAGTCACGGCGCTCTTGCTCAATCAAAATGGGCGTTTTAACCGTTTCATCATCAAAGGTTAACTCAGAGAAATAACCGTCATCCATCCAAATTGATTGCTCCGCTCGCGCTTCAAACAAATCCTGCTTTGAATAGGTATAATCTAGTGTTGCGGTAAAGTCTTCTGTCGGCGCATACTGGAATGTCAGTTGAGCATTGGTACGCTTACGCTCGCGATCAGCGATGGAGTAACGTAAATCAGAAGGGATCGCGAACAACTGGCCATCTGCGGGGCCATTATTGACGACCACGGCTGGGCCATTAAAGCCAGGTAAGCTCGGATCCGTCTGGTTCGGTGTTTGCGGAATAGTGCCTTCATAAGGATTTACGCGCCACTCGTTGACAAATGCGCCAACCGCTGAACTGTCACGTTCCTGCACACTGGCAGATAGCGATACACCAAAAATGCCATCGTCATCCACAAAATTAAAGAAACCTGATACTTCAGGTGTCACGTCATCCCCCACACGATTTGTGGTGTCCATTAATGCTTTAGCGCCAACTGAGCCGGTGAAGCCACTTTCCAGTGCATCCAGAGGACGAGCAGTTTTAATATTAACCGTTGCCCCAATACCACCGGTGGCAATACTCGCTCGGCCGGTTTTATAAACTTCTACACCGCGCACACTTTCTGAAGCCAAATCAGCGAAGTCAAAGGCACGAGAATTTGGCGTTCCTCCTCCTCCAGGTATAGCAGCCGCCGGCATAGCTCGACCATTCAAGGTCACCATATTAAAGTCAGGACCAAAACCACGAGCGGTAATCTGGCTTCCTTCACCATTACTACGACTAATAGAAATACCGGTAATACGCTGCAGCGATTCCGCTAAATTGGTGTCTGGAAATTTACCAATATCTTCAGCAGAAATTGCATCAACCACCCCTGCTGAGTCTCGTTTGATACCCATGGACTCTTGGATACTTGAGCGCATACCTCGGACCTGAATGACTTCGAGATCACTTGCCGTTTCCTGTGCAACGGCAATGACAGGCGCAAGTACAGCGCTTCCTAGCAGTATCGAAATACTCCTAGTCAACAGAGATTTATTGAATTTCGCGTATGTGTTCATAATTGTGCGTCCTTTGTGTTTCTATTAATGAGTAAAGTTATGTGAAAAACCATACAAATTTGAAATAAGCGTAAATATAATTCAGCTATTTCATGCTCACTATGACTAAGAAACGCGTCACGTAAATGCATTGTGCGGCTAAATACTGCGTGGTAATACGCATCTCACCGGCATTTTTCGATATGCGATTCACTTGTTACTTAGAGGCTGACCCACACCAATGTAAACGTTTTCATCATGCTAAGATTATTTTAACAATTCGTCAACATTTTTACCTTTCGAAGTTTTGAAGCACCTGCTCATTACAACAAGATAATGAAATGTTACAAATAGATTAATGTAATTACTTCAAAGGTAGGTATCACAAAATCGGTTAATCATAAGACAAATTCGGCGCCGAAAAAGCCAATAACACCGTAAAGAGCTTTAATATAAGGGTTTTCATGGACATTTATATTTTATGAAATAAACGATTTTTATGATAAAGAAATGAATAATGTTAAAAATATGCCAAAGGGTCAGGTGAAAAACAGGCTGAAATCTCATCATTTAAATTAACATATTTAATCATTAAAATTAGATATAGGTAAAATAACAACCGACCAAGGGACCCTTCGGACACAACTTAAGCTGAAAACGAAAACATAAGCAAAGCATTTTCAGTGATAACTTAAGATAAAAACTAAAGGGCAAAGGCTTGATTCAATAAGGCAATGCTGGTGGTAGTCAGCGTTTCTGGACTTTGCTGCAAATCTAACGTGAAAATATCAGGCTCGTTTTCAGGTAACTGTAACGCTGAAAATTGACTAGTTAACACAGAGCTCGGCAAAACATGTCCATCTCGTGAATTCATTCGCTGGCTTATGAGATCTTTATCGCCATGAAGTAAAATAAAAATTGAATGATATCCTAACTCACGAAGACGCTGTCGATGCTCACGACGAAGTCCTGGATAAGCGAGAACTGTTGGCGGCTGAAGATTTTGACACAAAAAAACCGTTATGCGATTAATCCAAGACTCACGTATTTCTTCTGTTAAAGGCAGGTTTTGTTGAATTCTTTTTTTTGCTTGCTCACAGTGAAAATCATCAGCTTCTAGAAACCTATAGTCGAAGTGCTTTGCTAACCTTGTGGCTAAACTCGATTTACCACAACCACTCACACCCATAATGACCACCAAGGGGGGAGTATTTGGCTTTATCATTTGTCCTCCTAAGGGTATTAGCACATCCCTCTAAAAAATATTATTTATGATATTTTTCAAATATTTACGTTAAATCAATATGAAATTAATTACTGGCTAATGCTGATAAACCAGAGCAATTTGACAGACCACGCAAGAAAACGTTTTCAATAAAAGTGTAGCGCAAGAAGCTAATGAACGCGCTCCTATTGCGATTCAATTAACCGAATAAAAGTGTGATCAATACTTTCTTTGCTGCCGTCTAAAGTGATGCGCTCAAATGCTTGATTGAATTTATCCATCCAGGCTCGACCATCAGGATAAGATTTTGAAATGATGAAATGCAGTGAAACTCGTTCTATATCGCCGGGCAGCACGCGTAATTTACTATCGGTTAAACGCGTATTGGTTAATTCATTTAATGATACATAACTGTTAGTCAGCCCGGCATCGCTCCATCCCCGTTGTACATGGCCGATACACCCAGCACCATCGAGCACACGATTAATTTTCAGGTCGAGCTGCTCAATGACACCGCCTGCAACAAAATCATCTGTGTAACCATAGGGAAGACATAACCGTTTATTTTTCAGTTGTTTAATATCCGTTATATTTGAAGCTTTACTAACAAAAAAACGCACAGGAATGTAATTTATAGGGGTAGAAAAGAAATATTTACCAGCTCGTTCGGGGGAATATACATAAGGAAATGTGCCTAAAAATCGTTGTTCTTCGGTCCACATCTGACCGCGGCTCCAAGGCAAAATATAAATATCGACCTTGTGGCCCATTTCAATAAAAGTCCGCGTTACCAATGCTTGGGACCACCCTCCCTGAGGTAAGCTGGCAGAAACAAAAGGATAATAGCCTTGCCCTGTAGCCAATCTGATGCGCTGATCTGTTGCTTTTAAAGGAGGAGGGATTGAACCAACTTCATCGGGGAAAATGACCCGAGCCTCCTTCAGCTCAGATGGATATTGAGCGTTTGGGTAACTAGGACTGTCAAACGCACTGACAGGGCCAGCGTAACTGAGCCACGTAATCAACAAAGACGACAATACCCCAGTGATATACTGCAGTTCCTTGGCTACCATGTCTCAGGAATATCCATAATCGCGTAAAATCCGATGAGCAATACACGCATTATGCATATTAAATCACCAAGTTTCATACCCTCGATCATTTAACACAGGTGGTCTGCGGTGTTAAATATTTACCACTCACTAAGTGCAGACATGCTAAAAGTTTGCCCTTGAAAATTAAGAATAACGTGTTGTTGCTCTATGTGTTCGATGCGCACTTTGTCGTCAATCATGTCGCCTTCGCGCAGCCTTCTGCCGTTAACTTCCACCCAACGTTCCTGCTCTGACGACGCATACATATGCATCGAAAATATCATAGGGGGCAGTCGCGTGAGCACCCAGGCAGGAAGCTGGTCGATACGAGGGGTATCTTCGTTCTTCGTTTGTGTAGCGGTAAAAGGCTTATCCGGTTCGTTGTCCAATTCAGTGATTGCTTTTTCAAAGCGTCTCATCAGATCAGCAGAAATTTGCGGACGGGGTTCGGAAATCTTTATGTTTGTCGCTTCATTATCCTTCGCTGTACTTGCAATTTTGGCCGGTTCTATTTCCACCGGCAGCGAGTTTGCTTCGCTGGGCAATGCTGCGTCAACCTGTTGTAACGCATCTTTCGGCACTGGCAGTACTGATTTTGCTGGCACCGCTTGCTCGGATGCACCGACTACACGACTTTCACTTTTAGACTTGCTACTCTGCACGTCGCTAGCAGTCATCTTGTGTTGTGGCCCATCAAATTTAGCCAGCCAAGTGGGTGCAATGGCTGCCCCCCAACCTAATACTAACCCCACACATATCACCACAAAACCTAGCACCACAGGCTTAGCATAATATTGCCAACGAGAAGGCAGCGCTTGTACTGAGGGTAAGAACAAACTGCGATTAAACTGATCTGATACAGCGACATCGGCTCCATGTGCGCCTAAGCGATCACTTTCTAACAATTTTTGCGTCTGTGACTTTTGTACTCTCGGTTGATCGATTCCCACGGTTTGCGCAGGGTCGATTTCTACCTGTTGCACTCCCATCTCCCCCAACCCAGCGACCATTTCAATACTGGTCACTAACCCAGATTTACGAATTTTAATCGGACCATTTTGTTTAGTAATTTTGACAATCACCATGCCAGGCAACAGGTCGCCTATGTTCACGATATTATCCATACCAACTGCCTCCCAAAAAACCTAGACCTAAGGCAATAACAAACAGGGAGATGAATATCAGCGTTCGACGCTTACCTCGTCGCTGAACAACGACATCTGTGCCCAAGATTTGCTCTGCGGCAGCATAAAAAATATGCTTTTGTACAACCGGGGCTTGTTTAGTGAAGGTTAATGTTAGTGCGCGGTCGCAAAGTAAATTAATCACTCTGGGAATACCGCCTGTCACTTGATATACAGCGCCTAATGCACCAGAGCTGAAAACACTGCTATCGCCATTCGCCACACCTAAACGATGATGAATGTAGGCTTTGACTTCAACCGCACTAAGGGGCAATAAATGATAGCGGGCTGTTATCCGCTGGGCCAATTGACGTAATTCATTGCGTTTAAGTAACTGCTGCAATTCGGGCTGACCGATCAATACAACTTTAAGCAGCTTTTCACGATTGGTCTCAAGATTGGTCAACAAACGCAGCTGTTCAAGTACCTCGGGTAATAAATGCTGGGCTTCATCCACAATTAAAATCGTATTCAGCCCACCATTATGGTTTGTAGCTAGTTTATTGAGAATTAAATCCGTGAAGTATTTAAGACTGGCGCGCTCATAATGATATTTAATACTCAGCTCATCACAAATAGTGGCTAACAGTTCAATGGCTGATAAGGTCGGGTTAAGCACCATAGCCACTTGGGTATTATCAGGAAGTTGCTGCATTAATTTACGCGAGACCGTGGTCTTTCCTGTCCCGACTTCGCCGGTCAACATCACAAAACCGCCACTTTCACGCAAACCAAACGTAAGGTGTGCTAAAGCCTCTTTATGCCTAGGGCTCATATATAAGTACGCAGGATTAGGCGCAATGGAAAACGGATTATCTGAAAGTCCGAAATAATTAAGATACATAACAGCGCTTCTAATAGCAGGTTGAGGATAAGCGGAAGATAAACTAACCACTTCAGCGAAACTTGTCAAAGATATGCCCGGCTTTAGTGAAACAGCGTATGTCCTAACGCTTTGAAGCTACTTAGATTTTCTATTTTTGACTGGTGTAAATCCATCAACAAAAGAAAATTAACCACGATTAGGAATTTTTGCTACTGACATAAATCAGGCATAATGGGCTGATTTTTCAAATTAAGGTATGTATGCAGGTATATTTAGTCGGCGGTGCGGTACGTGATCAACTGCTCAAACGCCCAGTACAAGATAAAGACTGGGTTGTGGTCGGTGCCAGCGAAGCAGA
Organism: Paraglaciecola polaris LMG 21857; assembly: GCF_000315055.1. GTDB lineage: Bacteria > Pseudomonadota > Gammaproteobacteria > Enterobacterales > Alteromonadaceae > Paraglaciecola > Paraglaciecola polaris. The sequence continues at coordinate 27,825 of NZ_BAER01000124.1, forward strand.
TATGCTCGCCAAAGGGTATCAGCAGGTAGGTAAAGATTTTCCGGTATTTTTGCACCCAAAAACCCAACAAGAATATGCCTTGGCGCGCACTGAACGTAAAGTCGGCCAAGGCTACACTGGTTTTGAATGTGATACATCCACCAGTGTCACCCTTGAGCAAGATTTGCTGCGCCGAGATCTAACGGTGAATGCCATGGCAATGGATGATAATGGCCGTATTATCGATCCGTTTAATGGTCAGCGGGATCTCGCTCAACGCATTTTACGCCACGTATCAGATGCATTTATCGAAGACCCGCTGCGGGTATTGCGTGTTGCCCGCTTCGCTGCGCGCTACGCCGATTATGGTTTTACCATTGCACCTGACACCCAAGCTCTGATGAGTCACATCAGTCAATCCGGTGAGTTAACTAATTTAAGCCCAGAACGTGTGTGGGTTGAAACCGCCAAAAGCCTACTTGAAGACAGCCCGCAAGTGTATTTTGAAACGTTGCGCAAATGCGCAGCGCTCAAGGTGTGGTTTGCGGAACTCGATTGTCTATGGGGGATCCCAAACCCAGCAAAATGGCACCCAGAAATCGATACCGGTATTCATAGTATGATGGTGTTGGAACAATCGGTACGCGTATCCAATAAACTCAGTGTGCGTTTTGCCGCCTTGGTACACGACTTAGGTAAAGGCTTAACGGATCCAGACCAATGGCCGTCTCATCGGGGACATGAAAAACTCGGTTTGGCGCCGATCAACACCCTTTGTGCGCGTTTAAAAGTGCCAAACGAGTGCCGAGACCTCGCCCTCTTAATGAGCGAATTTCACAGCCATGTTCACCACGCGTTTAAATTAAAGCCCTCGACCATTAACGACTTACTAGACAGTTGTGACGTATGGCGTAAACCTGAACGCTTTGCCGATTTGCTACTTGCTTGCACAGCAGATGCCAAAGGAAGAACAGGTTTTGAAGATAGCCCCTACCCTAACGCTGATTATATTTGGCAAACTTATTTAGCCGCCAAAAAAGTCGACGTGCAGGAAATTGTACATGCGGGCTATAAAGGCGCTGAAATAAAACAGCAACTCAGACAAAAACGCATTCATGCTATCGCCGCAAACGTGGCATAATAGCGGTCCGCTTTTTGTAGCATTCAAATCATAAACAGACTCAAACAAGGCTTACCATGTTATCCACCACGCAATTAAACACTATGCTGAGATTACAAGACGGCATGAATCGTAAAGTGAACCCTGATTGGCTAGGCGCGAATTATGCGTATTTGCGTGCTGCTATGATTGAATCAGTGGAAGGCATTGAGCATCACGGCTGGAAGTGGTGGAAAGCCCAACACAAAGATTTACCTCAGCTACAAATGGAATTAGTCGATATTTGGCATTTTGCCTTGTCGGCGATTATCATACAATTTGACGGTGACATAGAGCAATCGGCTAACACTATTGCTCAACAGCTTGCTTCGGGCACCAGCCAGGTAACATTTGACGGTAAAGATTACACGTTCACCAACCTGGATATAGTCGATAATTTACAGCTAATGGCCGGCTTATGTGCCGCAAACCGTTTTGATGTGCCTCTGTTTATAACAATTGTTGAGCAAGCCCAAATGAATGCTGATGAGTTATATCGCCAGTACGTGGGAAAGAACGTTTTAAACTTCTTCCGTCAGGACAATGGCTACAAAGAAGGCAGTTATCAAAAATTGTGGAACGGTCGTGAAGACAATGAACACCTCGTTGATGTGTTAAATACTTTAGACATCGCTGTGCCTGACTACAGCGACAAAGTGTATCAAGGTTTGCAGCAACGCTACCCAACGAACTAAACTCGTATATTGCCTTGGGCATCTCGGGGGCGAAACCACGTGTTAACGCTCCCATTATATTAAGTACAACTTTAAGAAGCATAAAAACGCCATGTTTGAGCAACTAGATCTAGATGATGAACTTTGCCGCGCTGTCGCCGAATTAGGCTACATCGAACCCACCAGTATTCAGCAGTTGGTTATTCCAGCCGCGATGGAAGGCAAAGACATTCTGGCCTCAGCCCCTACGGGCACAGGCAAAACTGCAGCATTTTTGCTGCCAGTTTGCCAATTTATATTGGATTACCCTCGCCGAGGGATCGGCTCGACCCGAATTTTGATATTAACGCCCACTCGGGAACTCGCTCAGCAAGTTTACCAGCAAGCGTTAGAGCTAAGTAAATACACAGACATCGTTTGCGGCGTGATCACAGGCGGTATCAACTACGGTACCGACAGAGATACCTTGGAGAGAAACCTCGACATTTTAGTTGCCACCCCTGGACGTTTGTTTGAGCATATAGAGCAAGAAAGTTTCGATTGTCGCGATATCGAATGTTTGATTTTGGACGAAGCCGATCGCATGCTCGACATGGGATTTTCGTCTATCGTCAATCAAATATCTGCCGAGGCTCGCTGGCGTAAACAGAGTATGTTGTTCTCAGCCACACTTGAAGGCGCCGGTATTAGCCGTTTTGCTAAAGACATTCTCAATGAACCTGTAGAACTTGAGGCGGCTCCTAGTCGTAAAGAACAAGGTAAAATCCATCAATGGCTGCACCTTGCTGACGATGCCAAGCACAAATATGCCTTGCTTAAACATATTCTGACCCATCAAGCTGAATCAGCCGTGGTGTTTGTGAAAACTCGGGATCGTCTAAACGAGTTGAAGCAAATTTTAGAGCGCGATGGCTTCACTGTCTGTTGGCTACAAGGCGAAATGCCGCAAGATAAACGCAATTTATCGATGGCTAAATTTCGCTCAGGTGAAGTGAAGATACTTATTGCTACTGATGTTGCCGCACGGGGAATTGATGTGGAAAACATCAGTCACGTTATTAACTACGACATGCCTCGCACTGCAGACATTTATGTACACCGTATAGGCCGTACTGGCCGGGCTGGCAATAAAGGGACGGCTATTTCAATTGTGGAAGCTCACGACATAGGGATTGTGCCTAAAATTGAACGTTACACCGATCAGCCGCTTAAACGCAGAGTCATCGATGAGCTTCGGCCAAAAAACAAAGAAGCAAAACCACCTGCCAAGAAAAAGATGAGCAATCGCGCGAAAAAGGCCGCGGGCAAAACAGTTAAAAAGAAAGTGAAGAAGAACAAGAATCCTAGTTAAACTTTTAACTTATTAGTCGTCGATTTTCTGCCATAAAAAAACCTGCAAACTGCAGGTTTTTTTTATGATTATGGAACAAACACGCTAACTCGGAACATCCTGCTGGGGCAATTCCAGTAGGGTAAATTGACTATCACGGTCGCCGGAGACTCGGACACTGCATCGCCCCCAACTTTCAGGGATATGCCACACGCTATCGGTCGCCACACTGTATAACTCTCGCTTGTTATGGCAACGTAACTCAACCGTATTTAGGTTGCCGCTGACGTTATTCAAGCTAAAAGCACTGCGGCTTAAGTCATGCCACCAATCACCATCTTGTTTAACTTTACCTGGGATCGAAATGACCTGTTGGCTTTTGAGCAGGTTTAACACCTTGATGACATAGGGCTCAAGTAAAGCAATATTTTCTTGGTTATTGGCTTGGGTTTCAACACGCTGGAAGGTGTCCAGTACATCAAGATATTGAGACTGGTTAAGCTGTAATACGAACATACGGTTTAACAGCAAAGGGTAAGCTTCTGCCCCCAAGTACTCACCATTATTGTCCGTCCTAATGATGTGTTTAACATATTTCAGCTCTTCCACACTGTCGTTTTGCGCCTTTGCAATATCTGCTCGTAGCAGCGAGTAAAAAGTGAACTCCATGCTATTGAGCAAACCTTTGTCTTTCATTTTTTCACTTAATTGAGTGGCTAACCCAAGATCATTTTTGTCTAACGCATCTCGTACTCCTTGATAGGCCCGTTTGAACTTGCGCCTTACCCCTTTATTTAACCCAGTTAATTTAAAGTCTAATTGAACTTTGTTATAGCATTGCTCAATTGGCTTACCATCAACATAGGCTGGGCTGTACTGCCACTCTTTGAGCGCATTCACTGCAGCCTTTTCAAATCCCTCCATACCGGTTGAATCAACGACCACTATATTATTCACACTGCCGTCGGTTCCCACTACAAAATTTAACTGCACCCAACCTTCAGCGCCTTTACGCGCCATGTTAGTTGGATATTTAGGGTGAACACGCTTTATTGGTTCAGGTAGCTTAGCTGATTCCAATAGTACAGCACTTGGCTCGTTTAATTCGATTGGCTGAGGCTGGGACTCAGTTGCACACAGCGTATGTCCAGAGCCTAAGCTTAGTGAAACAAGAAGAAGTGCATTGGCGGGAAAATTCATAAAGCGTCCTTGCGGTAATAAATGGGTTAACTTGAAAAAATAACCTTATCAAGACTAAATAATTTACCCAGCAACAGCAAGATGTATTTCTCAAATGAGAGAGCAAGTACCCCTATCAAAGACGAGTAAGGTACAATATCAATTATGTGTTGAAACAGGTAAAATTCGCCTAAACCTAATCAAATTGAAGAGCCACTCCCTTGTCACGCAAAATAGTATTAGCCACAGGCAATAAAGGCAAAGTTGCCGAGTTAAGCCAATTACTCAGCCCCCTTGATATTGATATCGTTCCACAAAGTGAATTTAACGTGCCGGATGTAGCTGAAACCGGCACCACCTTTGTCGAAAATGCAATTATCAAGGCGCGTCATGCCGCTAAAATTACTGGGCTACCTGCTATAGCCGACGACTCAGGTTTAGCGGTTGATGCATTGGACGGTGCGCCTGGCGTGTATTCAGCCCGTTATGCGGGCAGCCATGCCACCGATACTGACAACATCGATAAGCTACTTGAGGCATTAAAGGACGTGGCGCCCGCAGCCCGCCATGCCCGTTTTTTATGTGTGTTGGTCTATATGCGCAGTGCTGATGACCCTACCCCAATTATTTGCCAAGGTGAATGGCACGGAAAAATTACCACTCAGCGCACTGGCGACAGTGGTTTTGGTTACGATCCGGTATTTTGGGTGGAACAAAAACAGTGCACCTCAGCCCAGCTAAGCAAAGAGCAAAAAAATGCCTTGAGTCATCGTGGTCAAGCCCTTGATCAGCTATTGATCACGTTAAGCGCTGATTTTGATTAATTCACACAAGGGTGACGAAAACGCGTTGCACACCTCAATCAAAACACTCAGGCTGCCACCTGTTGCTTTGTATATCCATATCCCATGGTGCGTGCAAAAGTGTCCTTATTGTGATTTTAATTCCCACGGGCAGAAACAAAGTACCTTGCCAGAAGCGGAATACGTCAGTCATTTACTTGATGATTTAACTGAAGATGCCAAATTGATTGGCTCGCGCCTAGTTCACAGTATTTTTATCGGTGGTGGCACTCCGAGTTTATTTTCACCTGAGGCGATAGACCGATTACTGACTGGTGTGCGTCAGCGCGTTAATTTAGCCCATGACGCAGAAATTACCCTTGAGGCTAATCCTGGCACTGTGGAAAGTGGACGTTTCAATGGTTTTGCCAAAGCAGGTGTTAACCGAATATCCATAGGAGTGCAGAGCTTTCAGCAAGAAAAGCTTGAGCGACTAGGGCGTATTCACGATGAACAACAGGCGTTAAATGCCGCGGGTTATGCCCGAAATGCGGGCCTAAATAGCTTCAATTTAGATTTAATGCATGGCCTGCCAGAGCAATCCATTGACGATGCCTTATTTGATTTACGCCAAGGTATTGCGCAGCAACCACCCCATTTATCCTGGTATCAACTGACCATTGAGCCAAACACTCAGTTTCACTCTAAACCACCTACACTGCCTGAAGATGACATATTGTGGGACATACAAGAGCAAGGCCATGACATACTCACCGCGGCGGGGTACCAGCAATACGAAATTTCCGGTTACAGCTTGGCTGGTCAACAATGTCGGCATAATCTTAATTACTGGCGCTTTGGTGACTACTTAGGCATCGGCTGCGGTGCGCACGGCAAAGTGACCTTACCTGACTGCGGCCAGATAATACGTACGGTCAAGGTGAAACATCCCAAGGGTTATATGGATCTCACGCGTTCCTACCTGCATCAACGGCATAACGTGCAAGATGACGAACTTCCTTTTGAGTTCTTTATGAATCGTCTACGTTTGCTTGAACCTTGCCCTAAGCAAGAGTTTACCGACTTCACCGGGCTACTGCTGACAGCGCAAAGCCAATTAATGGCTAACCTAAACACGGCTCTCACCAAAGGCTTGTTAGCTGAAACCGATACCCATTGGCAGGTCACGCCTCTTGGTCGGCGTTACCTGAATTCATTATTGGAAATGCTGGTTTAGGGTGCATTCTACGTACATGAGCTAGAGGCAATCCGACGAATTATTGGATGTATAACACCAAACTTAAATATCCAGCCGCTTAGCGGCAAATTCATGGGCTGACGGTGATACATCCGTGCCTTGCCATACTCTTGCTAGGTTTTTCGCCGCGACTAACGTCGCGCCTGAACCAAAAAAGGGATCGATGACTGTGTCCCCTGCAACTGAACTTTGACTGATCAACTTTTCAATCAGTGGCACTGGCTTTTCGGTGGGGTAACTCCGCCAAACGCGTTTTTCTTGCAACACATCAGGCATACCTAAATCGTGCAATTTACGTTTACCTTTTTCGAAAAACAAAATAAATTCATAGCGCGCTCGGTAGTGATATCCCATGCCGATAGCACACTTGTCCCACACCAAAGGCTTCCAAAACTTAAAGCCAGCCGCTTCGGCTAGGGGCTTTACCACAAACATGGTTTCTTGATCACAAAACAAATAAAAATGACTATTGGTTTTTAACACGCGATAAATTTCTGCAAATAACTCAGTGAATCGGGCATTAGGGAAAATAGCAAACCATTCATTACTCGATGATTTACTGTGCTTTAATCGCGTCGTTGTACCTTTTGCCCTGTGCTTTTCTAACGATTCGTAAGGGGGATCCGTTATCACTAAATTAACGCTATCGCTAGGTAAGCTTCGTAGCCATTCAATGGCATCTTGGTCAAATAAACTCATGGATTAATGCTTAGGTCTGAGGGCAAAACGGCGCATATACTAGCAGCGTAGTCACACGAACCCCAGCGTTAATACAAGATAAAACCACGAATAGAAAATCAGTGGGAATGGGATTGTGCGCTACTTACCACATCGTATTTCGTTAACTGGGGAATGTCTTGACGTAAACGGTTTTCAACCCGATCTAGACGTTTAAATTCATTGCAGAACCAATGGGCCTTTTGTTGCAGAGTCTGACTTTTAGGTGAGAATTTTTCTTCTACAGTAGAGCCGATCGTGTCAATTTTTTCCGCAAGTTTGGCGATTTTCTCTTCGGTGCTGGTACTTTCGGAAACCAAGCCTCCAATTGCCGATAATATCCCACCTAATGAGGTGTTCATGGCTTCTTCGATTTGCTCTTCGAGCTCACGATCAACAAGATCGTCGACGTTTTCGAGTGTGCCAGGGCCCATATAAAAGCTGCTACCCGCATGGATGAATTTCTCTTTGACCCGAGATTGTACTCGAGCAAGAGATGAGCGTAGCTTTTCGTAACTTTCGTGTTCTTCTCCCACTAAGCCGATATACACATGCTCAACGGTTTCAATGGCTAACTCAACGCCCTCGCTGGCAAGTAAGATCATCTTAGGCACAACGTGATGCACACCATCGGCAAGTTCTTTCAGTTCAGCTTGTTGTTTAGGGGAAAGCGACACCCATTGCCCCTGCACAATAAGTTGATTGTCTTGGTTAATTTGGTAAACGGTACGACTATTATCGATCACTCGGATCTGATCATTCGTCACCACCAAACCATAGTTTAACTCAACATCACACTTATAATCGGCTTTGACATTGGCTACATAAAAGCACAGAAAAATTAACCACAAAAAACGCATATCGTATCGCTAACGTAAAAAGACATGGATATTCTGACCATTAAGTCTAGGTTTTGAAAGCACGATACGATAATCGAATTAAAATATAGGTTAATCGACTGTTCGCACCAGCCGAGTGTAAACAAATAGACGTTTTTCTTTCAGAGCATTACTGCTGTTAAAAAAAGCCACCACCCAAGCTCGATTCGCATCCGTCACCGCAGGGGTTGATGTCCAATAATCGTCTGATAACGTACTAGGGAAAACTGTTTCGTTAATCGCCGGACGCACACAAGCACGCTCGGTTAATGTAGCCAACTCTTTTAGATTCGGAACCCGCCAGCCGCTTTTGCCGGCGAACGTATAGCCATGTGCCTCATCTAGCGCTTGCTGCCAATTCAATTCATCGCCTTCACCAATGCAATCGTTGTTACTGTATGTTTGACCAAGGCTACAACGCATCCACATTAGGCCACTTTCAGTGTGTGTAGCCGTACCATCGGTATTGACCACAAATTGCTCTGCACTTGCTGTTTCCGTAACATCATCTAGGCAGGTTTGCGCACTCGCATTGAGGCTAAGTAAGGCTAAAATAACTAACTTTTTCATATCATCGTCCTGCTCTGACTAAGCGTACATTGACTGCTGTAGATTTATTTAGGAAGTTATCGTTACCGGAAGCAAAATCAATCGCCCAAGCATTTTGCGCAGCTTCGTCGGTACCATCGACACTGGCTTGAGACGTCCAGTACCATAAGATGCTCGTTGAGCCGTTATCCGAATAAGGGAAATAGTCCGTGTCCAGCATAGGGCTAGTCGACTTACCAAGGTGGACTATGGACAACAGCTCATTATGACTTGGCAGTTTCCAGTCATAAAAACCACATAATCCTTGGGCATTGACCGCCTCTACGAAGTCCTCTGTGTTGCAATCACTTAAGGAACAGCTTGGCGTGGCAGGATTCAATGGCCCACTATAACCACCATTATTTTCTTGTGCATACCAACTATAGGTGTGCCGACGACCATGTAAGTCACCGTTGGTGGTTTTTATTTCCCATACCAAACCCGTCACGTTGTCACGCACACAGCGCCAAGGTTGACTCACATCATCGACCTCATCACCTATGTCATCTAAACGGGTGAAATCAAACCCTCCTTCACCCCGTCCCGCTTTGGTCAACATATTGTTACTGGCGATAATATCTCGGCCTCGTTGACCGTCTTGTCCGGGGTAATCTGCTTGGTGAGAACTGTTGATTGCGTTACTGCTGCCCTGGCGTGTTACCCCAGTGTCATTAAGCAGACTGCGGGGAAATGGCTTAACCGTCACTGAAATGCTGTCATCAACTTCATTGTTGTTCGCATCCGTCACTTTCAACGTAAAGGTTAACACTTGGGTACTATTGACCATAGGCGCGACCGCAAAGGTTTGTAACACGTTGGCATTGTTGATCTTAGGTTCAAGTAGTGAATCATTTAGCCATAAATACGTCAGTGGTTTAGCCGACGGTATCGCTGTATCAGCGACCCCAGACAATAAAATACTCTCTCCTGAAAACACCTGATGGTCGACACCGGCGTCTGCTGTGGGGACATTATTTCTGGCGCTTAAAATAGTCACGGTCAACTCTTGGGTATCTGTGGCTCCTTCCTGATCCGTTACCGTTAGCTCGAAGGTTAAATTATTGTCTTCATCTAGGATAGGCGTCGTAAAGGTAATACTGCTTGCGTCTCTGCTAACACCGGCTAATACATCAGCCCCGGCAAGTTGTTGCCATTGAAACGCGGCAATGGGGTCACTCACATCCGCAGCATCGGCATCAGTACTCGTGCTGCCATCAAGGGTCACTTCCATACTTGCTGGAAATACCTTGTTGGCAAAACCATCGATGGGTGGATAAGAAATCAATGCGTTTGGTTGGGTGTTTAAGGCGAGTACGTTGACCTCTAGACTGTCTGAGCCAACATTGCCATTGCCATCAGTGGCTTGCAATGTAAGACGAAAGGTCAAGGTACCACTGGTAGTCGGCGCGATAAAAGAGGCGACTCCAGATGTTGTATCAGCATGGGTAATAACAAGTGTTGGTGACGCTGACCAAGCATAAGTCAGCTCGTCCGTGGTTCCCACTGCATCACCTTGCAGGTTAACGCTAGTACCTTCGTTAACCGTTGAGCCTGGGCCGGCATTAACAATCACTCTTGGTGTATTATCGGTGCTCGAATCTGAAGAACCACCGCCGCCACAAGCGGTTAAAAATAAGCTAGTGAATAAAACTAACAAGCAAAACGAAGTGAAATCATTTGATATTTTACGCATATATTTACTAACCAATGTCGGTGTCATATTACTGCTCGATGACGAAGTGATTTTGCTTAACTAACGACAATGTAAGCAGAATTCATACCACTAACTAACGATATAAAAGATCACAGGCAGGACTATTGCGGTCAACACACCATTGATACATAAGCCTAAGGTTGCGAATGCCCCGACTTTTTGACTCATCTGAAACCCTTGTGCAGTACCTATGGCGTGGGCTACTGTGCCAAGGGCAAGACCTTGTGCTTGGGGTGAGGTGATACGCAGCAAACGATAAATACTGGAGGCAAATACGGCCCCAACAATACCGGTGAAAATAACGATCACTACTGCAAGCCCAGGTATACCGCCAATATGTTGACTCGTTTCAATTGCCAGGGGCGTCGTAATTGACTTGGTCAGTAAACTTAGCTTGACGCCCGCTTCCATGGGCAAAAAGTACACCACCAATAACGCTAATATCGGCGCTAACAAACCACCGATAACGATAGGTAATAACACCCCCACGCCGTTTTGCTTGACACTGCTAAGTTGAGAATACAAAGGGATCGCCAAAGCAACGGTAGCGGGCCCCAACAACCAGGTTAACAGCCCTGTTTTAGCCTGATAACCTTCAACACTCACACCGGTATAAAATAAAATGACCGCTAATATAGCAATACAAAAAACCATAGGATGAAATATCGGGCGGCTGCCAAGACGTCGGAATATAAAAAGTGAGGCTAAGTAGACTGCCAGTGTGATGGCACACCAGAACACGGCTGATAATACCGCATTACTGCTAGCGCTTAACATGTTCATTATCGGTATTCGCGTGAGCGTGATTTTGCCACTGACGCTGACAAATCCAAGCTGTCACTCCCAGACTAACAAGAGTGCTGAGCATGATACTTAAGACTAACCACAGTAGATTGTCTGCCAGTTTTTCGGCAAATAATAAGATGCCCATAGTCGCTGGTACAAATAATATCAGCATATGGCCTAAGACAAATTGCGACACCCGTAACAGCGCACTAGGAATGCGCTTAAGCCAAACTAAGCCCAATAAAAGCAGCAATAATCCCAACAAAGACGCTGGTAAGGGAATGAACGGACTCAGGCCTAAACCCGCCCCCCAAAACCCGACCAGAGTAGTCAGCGCAAGTGCATATTTCAACCACAACATCTAACGCCTCTCAGACCAAAACATTACTTGGCATATTGTTGATAGCCCTAGCGTAAACCCACATTAGGAGCCTGTTTTAATATCTTCTAAATGGTATTTATCGATCAGCGAGTAAAGCGTGGGACGCGTTACACCAAGCAGTTCAGCGGTGCGCGACATATTGCGCTCGGCAACCTGAAAGGCGTGGCGGATCGCTCTGCTTTCAGCCTCTTCACGTACTTCACGCAAATTTAGAGTGGTAATCGTGCTTTGATTTTCATCTAGGCGCAAGCCCAAATCATCTGGCTGGATATAAGCTGACTCAGCCATGATCACGGCAGATTTAAGCTTGTTCTGCAATTCACGAATATTGCCTGGCCAACGATGTTGCAACATTGCTTGGATCGCACTATCGCTAAATCCCTTCACCTTGGTTTTGAAGTCTTCGTTGTACTGGTTTAGAAAGGTCTTCCCCAGTAAAATCACATCATTACCACGGTCGCGTAAAGGGGGAATTAAAATATTAATTTCACCGATGCGGTAATATAAATCTTCCCGGAAGGTTTCCTCTGCCACCATGGCATTTAAATCACGGTGCGTGGCACAGATAACACGAATATCCACCGGAATTTCTGAGCGTCCGCCGACCCGCTCTATTACGCGCTCTTGTAAAAAACGCAGCATTTTTGCTTGTAACCCTACAGGCATATCACCGATTTCATCGAGAAATAAGGTTCCGCCTTGAGCACTTTCAATTTTACCAGGAGTGGTTTTATTCGCTCCAGTAAAGGCCCCTTTTTCATAACCAAACAATTCACTTTCGAGCAAATTTTCAGGAATAGACGCACAGTTAATGGCGATAAAGGCCTTGTTTTTACGCAAACTATGTTCATGAATACTACGGGCAAACACTTCCTTACCTGTGCCACTTTCACCGAGCAGTAAGGTACTGATATCCGTTTGAGCGATACGTTCAGCCTTTTTACTGACCGCTAATATTTGCTCGCTGTTACCAATAACTCGGTCCATCGAAGGGGCGACCGCCGACAGATGACGATTTTCTTGCTCTAAATCGTAAAGTTGGGCAGCTCTGCTGACCAATATCTGAATGGTATCTGAATCAATTGGTTTCTGATAGAAATCGTATGCACCAAGCTGAATGGCTTTTAACGCATTCACTTTATCGTTGTTACCCGTCACCACTATCACTTTGGTATTGGGTGAGAGTGCCAATATTTCTTGCAAGGCAGCTAGGCCTTCCGTCGCGTTTGCAGGATCAGGTGGTAAGCCTAAGTCTAAGGTAATAACCTTGGGTTCATGGCGGCGCAATTGCGTAATCGCCGAAGCACGATCGTCAGCAAACACCACGTCATACCCAGTAAAACTCCACTTCAGTTGCTTTTGAATGCCTAAGTCGTCATCGACTACTAAAATCTTATCCATGTATATGTCCTTGCAACTTATGCTATTAGTCAGCGGGAATATTCAAAGTAAAGACTGTACCAACATTCTCTTCACTTTGAACATATAAAAATCCACCTATTTTTTCTAAAAATGCCTTAGCATCGTAAGCGCCTATTCCCATACCAGCATTGCCTTTGGTGGTATCAAAAGGCGTAAACAAGCGCTGCTGAATAAAGCTTTTACTCATACCTGAACCATTGTCTGAAATGGTCACCACCATTTGCGCACTTTGCGGCGCATGGCTTAACTCAACTCGAACAAACCCATCATCGGCCGTGGCTTGTTGGGCATTGCTGATTAAGTGATACATAACGTTGGCGAACTTATCTTGATCAAGCACCACATCGGTTTCACTGCTCACGGTTAATTCAACCTGTGGCAACTGCGTTGCACAGCGCTGATTAATGACACTCTCAATACATTGAGACAGGCAACATAAACTCTGATGACTCGCCGGCTCGGCGTTTTTTTCAGATAGCTGGCGCAACATTTTGTCCATACGGGCTTTGGTGTGGTGTAAGGTCTCAAATGTGTCATCGATAAACTCAGGATTGTCTTTGTGTTGCTCAGCGTTACACAAAATCAGATCAATTTGCGCTAATACGTTTTTCAAATCGTGTAATACAAACGCAGACATGCGGGTAAACGCCGCAAATTGGGCATTTTCAGCGACTTCTTTAGCCGCTTCGTGGTGAAACAAAAAATTAGTCACTTGGGCAGTTACAGCCGTTAAGTAATCACGTAATTCCCAATTTAAACTGCGAGGTTTTTCTTTGGTGTTGGTCATCAGTACCAAACCCCAAAAGGTCTCTCCTCGATAGATAGGTAACACCAATTGGAAGGTAACTTTGTCCAGCGTCGCGTGATTAACCTTTAATCCTTCGTAAACAAAAGGCTTGCTACGTAATTCTGCAATATCAATTATCCAGTTTTTCTGCTGAAAAAAATCAAAGAATTGCTGAATCACAACCAATTGCTCTGCACATAATGGTTCAGCTTCTTGGTCGGCGAGATATTCCACTTGATTGTCCACGCGCTTGATCAACAAACCTGACTGATAACCCATTGCCTGAAGGAATGCATTGAGAATAGTTTGATAAACGGTTTGGCCTGGTCGGGTGTTCTCTAACGATTGAGTTAACTTGACCCACTCATGACGATAATCAAACTGATTAGCAAAAAAGTGCTTAGTGATAAACACTTTGACCTTAGTGCGAAAGCTTGCGGATAAAAACAAGGTGGCCAGCAAGGCTAAAGACAAAAAAATCAGAATGATCTGAATCGTTGCGCTCCACTGCCCGCCAAAATATTTCACCACATAACCGATAAGTGACATAACGAACAGGTAACACCCAGCTACCACCAGCAACGAGCTGTGCAACACCACTTCCCTGCTGACGAAAATGTCGACACCCCAATGCTGCACCCGGCGAATGGCCAACACCAAAAACGGGATCAATGCTGTATAAATAAAACCTCGGGCAGCGATGTACGTCAGGTCGAGTTGTTCAACCATCAGGGCATTGGCAAAGGTCACAAATTCAAATAGGTTGGTCGCACCAAGGTACAAAATAAGTGGCTTGAACGCCCAGCGATTCTCCCCCGCTTGTCGATAGATGACCTCCAGAAGTATCAAGACTTGCAAAGCCAACAAAGTTTGTATCAGAAATAACCAACTGTCGTTTAAGTCTAAATACAAGGGTACAACTAACGCGATGATAGGCAGGGCTAAAATTAACCAAGTCTCGGGGCGTTTTAACACACCCACCAGACTGGTAAAATTGTCTTTTAAGCAGGCTGCCAGAAAAAGCAGCCAGAAAAATTGCTTGATGTTATCGAATATAACTAAGCGTTCAACTGTCAGTTCACCAATAAAAAACGGTGATAAAGACCACACGCATGTAGCAGCCGTAGCTAATATCAACAAATATTTAGCTAACCCCGATTTACGGGACGTTAGCAATAACAACAGCAACAGCGCGTAACCTAAAGCGCTGGCTGCGTATCCCCAAACTGCTAGCATAATGATGTTGTCCTCGAAATTGGTATCATTCCGTTTTTATGCTAATGGCGTAAAAAGCCATCGCCTTTTACGGTAAACGCCTGTCGGCGACGTGATTTATTTTTTTCTGACCAGCAAACTGCCAATGGAATATCCCGCTCCAAAAGAGCACAGCAAGCCATAATCACCAGCTTGTAAATCTTGGTGATGCAAACTAAAAGCGATAATAGACCCAGCAGAAGCGGTATTCGCATATTGATCTAATACAATTGGCGCTTCTTCCAGCGTGGCCTCACGGCCCAATAACTTCTTACTGATCAGACTGTTCATATTAATGTTAGCCTGATGCAACCACCAGCGTTTAATATCCGCACTGGTTAATTCATGACGCGCCAAATGCTCACTGATATGCACCACTGCCATAGGACATACTTCTTTAAAGACTTTACGCCCTTCTTGATGAAACAGTTTATCCGCTGCGTAAGGGTCAACATCGTTGGCACGACTAACATAACCAAAATTTGAACGTATATTATTGGAAAATTGAGTCACCGCTTTAGTGCTAACAATTTCAAAAACGTGCTGCGATGATGCGGTATCAGCATTTTCAACCACCATGGCAGTGGCCACATCGCCAAAAATAAAGTGGCTATCACGGTCACAATAATTCACCTGGGGGGAAGTTAATTCTGGATTGATAACCAGCACCCCTTTGGCCGTACCTGCACTGATCATTTCATAGGCGCGGTGTAACGCGAAGGTTGCCGCAGAACACGCCACTAACATATCAAAGCCGAAACCTTTAATACCAAGCGCATTTTGCACTTCGATGGCCAGTGCAGGGTATGAGCGCTGAGTATAGGCACAAGACACTATGACCACGTCTATATCCTGTGCGGTTTTATTGGCTGCTTTTAAGGCTAACTTAGCCGCAGGGATTGCCATTTCAGCTTGATCCGATAATGCCTCTTCCGGGCGTTCAGGAATATTCGGTCGCATGCGGTTTATATCCAGTACACCGTCCTTGATATAACAATAACGGCTGCGTATGCCCGATGCCTTTTGAATAAATTCAGCGCTTGATAATGGCTTTGCGCTTAACGTACCAGCTTCAATTGCATCTCCATTTTGCGCGTTAAACTGCTGTGCATAAGCATTGTATGCCTCAACTAACTCTTCGTTTGAGATGCTGTGTGGTGGATTCCATAATCCTGAACCACTGATCACTACAGAATTTGTCATGTTTGTCTTTCCACTTGAAATATCCCGTTAGCTTATCGCTTTGTAGAGGAAATGTCATGAGTGTTCAATTGTTTAGCTGTGTAGCTAGATTATTTTTGCGGAAATTGAATGGTTAAGCTAAGTGTTGTGGCGCCGGACGTGGGTTTGAAAGGGGGGACCACTCAGCGATTAATCTGTAACAAAGAGCAAAAAACACATATTCAAGGGATCAATACCCCAGCAAGTTACGCAAAAATACGCGAGGATAGCCTTAAACCCTCCTCGCATACTTTGTGATTGACCTCAGCTAGGTGTGTACATGCAAACTACTATCGACCTATGTCGACGCAGCTTCTCGCTGATGACTTTCATGGGCGACTTCATGTTTCAAGGTTAACGCAATCAGCAATATTGCGCCGACACATCCGCCAACCAGCAAGATGAATCCGCCGTCCCAGCCGAAGTGATCCACCGTGTAACCTAAGGCAATGTTAGCCACAACTGCACCGCCCAAGTAACCAAATAAGCCTGTTAAACCTGCTGCCGTGCCAGCGGCCTTTTTCGGAACGAGCTCAAGCGCAAATAAGCCAATTAACATCACAGGACCGTAAATCAAAAAGCCAATTGCCATTAGGGCGGCAATATCAACACCTGGATTTCCTGCCGGGTTCATCCAATACACTAAGACGGCAAACAACACTAACACCATGTATAAAATAGCAGCAGGGGCCCGGCGACCTTTAAACCAGCGGTCACTTATCCAACCACATAAAAGTGTGCCCGGGATCCCAGCCCACTCATACAGAAAATATGCCCAGGAGCTCTTGTCGAACGAGAAGTCTTTCACTTCGTACAAATAAGTCGGAGCCCAATCAAGCACCCCATAACGAATTAAATATACAAACGCGTTGGCCACCGCGATAAACCACAACAGTTTATTATTCAATACAAACTGCATGAAAATTTGCTTGGCCGTGAGTTCTTCTTCATGGGATTTTGAGTACTGCGCGGGGTAATCGTTACGGTACTCTTCAATAGGGGGTAAGCCGCAAGATTGCGGTGTATCTTTCATAATGAAATAAACAAAGACGGCGATCAACGAAGCCGCCGCAGCAGGTATGTAAAATGCACTGTGCCAGTCGTTAAACCATGCCATTCCGAGAATGAAAAGCGGCCCAATTAAACCTCCTCCCACATTATGGGCAATATTCCAAAAAGATACGGTTCGACCCCTTTCATTACCTGAATACCAATGCACCATAGTACGGCCACAGGCTGGCCAGCCCATTCCTTGCGCCCAACCATTGATAAACAACAACACAAATATACTGGCTACACTTTGTGTCGCCCAATCGGTGAAGCCAAACAAAAACATGACAGCAGATGAAATCAGCAAACCCGTCATCAAAAAATAACGCGGGTTACTACGGTCAGACACACTGCCCATGAGAAATTTACTTAAGCCATAGGCGATAGACACAGCCGATAGAGCGATGCCTAACTGTCCTTTGCTAAAGCCTTGCTCTTCAATTAAAAAAGGCATGGCCAGCGAGAAATTTTTACGGACGAGATAATAGCCTGCATAACCGACAAATATACCGATGAACACTTGCCAACGCAGGGCTTTGTATTCTTTATCAATTTCTTCTTTGGGCAATCTAGGTTGATGGGGGGCGGGTTTGAAAATACCGAACATATAATATTTACTGCTACTTATAATTTTCTTAATTAAAACAGATGTTAAGGGTTAATGATATGTTACGAATATGACAATTCATGCTGCCACTCTTCATATTCCCGTTTTTACAAGGCTATCGTTTGCCCTTGCGTGCCATTAACTTATCTTATGCGCTCTAATTAACCTCCTTCACGTGGCGTAACTTAGCCACCTTACGGGCCAATAATAACGCGCACAAACAGCCGATAAACATAATGCCGGCGACAAACAAAAAATAATATGCAAAACCGTTTTGCTCTGCATCAAGCATGCGTCCAGCAATCGATGCAAAGAAAATATCAGGCGTGAAACCCAATACCGAAATAATTCCTACTGCTGTACCTGTGGCGCCCATGCGGATCTGGCTTTCATCAACCAGCGAAAAGTAAATGCCACGTAAAGCAAACACCGCAAAAAAGGTAAATAGCAGCATAGCGAAAAGCAATGTCAAAGCTGAGTTGATGTGGGTTAACCAAGCAATGCCTGCAAATACCAATCCAAGCAAACCAAATAGCAGATAGGTCATTCGGCTCGTTCGTAATCGATCCGCTAATATTCCTGCGGCAAGTGCGGCAACCGGTCGCATATAACTAGAGAAGGTAATAAATTGCGCGCCTTCAACTTGTGACCAATCAAATGCCTGAACCACGAATAAACTGTAATTATCCAATGCCTTGTAACCACAATAGGCACAAATCACCACACCACCTTGCAACCATACCAATGGATTAGCCAGCGTTGTACGTAAGGTTCCCCAAGAAGAACCACCGGCCGACTGCGCATCAAGCTCCTGTGATCCCGGGCGCTGGGCACTAACAAAAAACCAGGTCAGCCCAGCAGCGATAATGGTGAGCAAGGTATAATAAATGATCAGCAATCTAATCGCTCTGAAGGCCTCGTCGCTGCTGGTAAAGTCACCTTGGGGATTAAACGTGCCTTGACTCAGAAGTAGTATTCCCACACTAGCGAATAGACTAGCCGCCAGCCCACGCCCTCCATCTAACAAACCAAACGCAAAGCCTTGTCGATTAGGCGCAGCGGATAATCGCGTTGCTTTTATCATCGCCGCCCAGAAAACCAATACTGTGGTAGCGCCCCAATAGCCAAATAACAAGGTGAGGCCCAAATGAGTCGGTCCACTCAGTAAATACAGTCCGCCTGCGGCGGTTGTCAGCAAGGAATAGCTCATCAAGCGGTTAGGCGCATACCTATCGGCAATCAAGCCCCCAGGGAAATAAGACAACATAGCAACAACGCCATAAACCGCAAAAATATCGCCTAACTGGGTGTTCGTTAGCTCAAAAGCTTGCAAGAAAGTTGGCCTAAAAAAGCGCGCCAAATGAAATGGTAAGGCAAAAATCAGCTCCCCCGCCAAAATAATAATCAGTATATGGCCAAACACTGATGTCACTTTGCTCTCACGAGTCATAGGCAGCCCAAAAAATATCGATTAAATGTAAATAGAGTTCATTTTTTTGTCAATTCTGTCAAGGAGAAGCCTCAGTAAAGGGAGATTCAGCATACAAATATATCACTCATTATGGGTAACTTAGTTGAGGCAAATACCCACACAAGGTAAACTGCGCGGCAAATTCCAACCTTCATTTAATCAACCAATCTTTTTGATTTATGCTAGTGCTGTACGCTGCTCTTAAAGATCAAAAAATGTCGCTGTAAATAGCCAATATTGGATCTCTATGCAACACACACACACCAGATGGATCAAGATATTCATCGCCGTCATATTATTATCTTCAGGCTGCGCAACCATAGCAAACTTAGATTTAAACAAGCTATACGGTCACGAAAGTTCAGAAAACCGTGCTCCCGCTACCGCGGCACAAGCAACAATTGGTAGCCCTGCGACGGTATTTTATGAAAACAAAGTCGCCCCTATTATCGAAGGACGCTGCGTTGTTTGCCACGCTTGCTACGATGCACCATGCCAGCTCAAGATGAGCTCTGCCGAAGGGATCGACAGAGGCGCTAATAAAGAAAAGGTCTACCACGGCTCACGTATTCTTGCTGCGACCCCAAATCGTTTATTCATAGATGCATTGGACTCCCCTGAATGGCGTGAACGTGGCTTTTACACAATATTAAATGAACGAGAGCAGTCCCCGCGCGCCAATACACAAGCATCTGTGCTGGCACAAATGTTGACTCTAAAACAACAACACCCTTTACCAGACACCAAATTATTAGATGAACGGTTCGATGTGACGGTGGACCGCAGTCAACAATGTCCAACCGTGCAAGAATTTAGCGGCTATGCCAAGAGCCAAGCGTTTGGCGGTATGCCCTATGCGCTACCTGAACTGACAGATAATGAGCACAATACATTAATGAGCTGGCTAGAAAGCGGTGCCTATATGCCGGCCCACACTCCCATTTCTGAGCCCCTGCAACACGCGGTCAATGAACTCGAGGCATTTTTAAATGACGACAGCCTAAAAATGCAATTAAGTGCTCGTTATATTTATGAGCACCTCTTTAGTACTCATTTGTATTTTAGTGAACTGAGCGATCTAAATCATCAACCACAGTTTTTCAATGTGGTGCGCTCAACTACTCCCTCAGGACAACCTATAGACGTTATCGCCAGTCGACGCCCATTTGATGCCCCAGGTGTCGAGCGAGTCTACTACCGTTTACAGCCCGTGATGTCGACGATCGTCAATAAAACCCATCAACCCTATGCTATTCACAAACAGCTCACGGACAAATGGCAAAAATGGTTTGTCGACGCTAACTATGAGGTCACTGAATTACCCAGCTATAAACCTGCCATAGCGGCGAATCCACTGACTGCATTTGCCCAGTTACCCGTGAATGCCCGTTATCGCTTTATGCTTGAGCGCGCTCAAAATACCATTATGGGTTATATAAAAGGCCCGGTTTGTCGCGGCCAAGTCGCGTTGAACGTTATCAATGATCGTTTCTGGGTATATTTTGTTAAGCCTGAAGTGGCAAACTCCCCCCAAGTAAATGATTTCTATTTGTCGCAACAAGATAATCTGCGCCTGCCTGCGGAACAAGAAAGCTCCGTACTAGCGGTGACGTGGCTTGAATACGCGTCGCGCCAAGGTGACTATATGCGCGCTAGAAATAAATTTATGCGTACCACATTGGAAGATGGGCAACATTTCATCCCGCAAGATATCTGGAACGGCGATGGTGAAAATGACAATGCGACCCTAACGGTTTTTCGTCATTTCGACAATGCAACTGTGATAAAAGGCTTAGTGGGTAAACCGCCGAAAACCGCTTGGGTCATCGATTATGCCTTACTCGAACGAATTCATTATCTATTGGTCGCCGGTTTCGATGTGTACGGTAATTATGGCCATCAACTACTAACGCGTTTGTATATGGACTTTCTACGTATGGAAGGAGAGTCTAACTTTTTAGCCTTTTTACCGCCGCAAAGTCGTCGTGAAGAATTGGCATCTTGGTATCAAAAAGCCAGTCCTGAATTGACTCAGTTCGTTGAAGGAAAAATCAATCCATTCGATCAACCTACAGGCATAGAGTTTACCACCGAGCATCACAAACAAGAGCTATACGCTATTTTTGCTGAGCATGTAAAAAAGGTTCAACCCCGTCGATTTAGGCTGCAAGACAGTGAACTAGGTAGAAACAGCAAAGCACTATTAGGGCAACTCGCGAATATAAAGGGCATCAGTGCTTCCATTCTGCCAGAACTAAGCATGATCATGGTTGAACCACAAGATAGCGATAACCCGGAGATATTCACGCTGGTACGCAACAGTGCCCATTACAATGTGAATAGTTTGTTTTCTGAAGACGCCAATCGCGACCATCAAAATGATGACGTGACATTGGTGCACGGCTTACTCGGTAGTTACCCCGATGTATTTTGGCGGGTAAAAGAAGCTGACCTAGCAAAGCTGGTCGCTAAAGCGCAGCAAATTAAAACGGAACAAGACTACGCCGCATTTCTAGATTTATTTGCCGTGCGCCGCACCACAAAAGACTTCTGGGAGTTCAGCGACAAACTTAACCAAACCTTTATGCAACACAATCCTATTGAGGGCGGTTTGTTGGATTATAATCGATTGGAAAATCGTTAACTCAGCTAGGAAAAAGCATTTACGGTTGCGATAATACAGCCGTAAATGCCACTATAGATAACATAGAGTCACGTTAACTGATTACGTTTTACGGCGACGCAAAGCCAACAAACCAAACGCAAACATGCCCGCAAACAGAGACACAAGAGTCGATGGTGTAGGCACAGGTACATCCCCGACTATGATATCAATCGAACTTCTGGCGAACTCAGTACCATTGGCATCAAATACCAATAGATTGTAGGTAAACATTCCTTCAGTCCCGGCATCTAACGCACCTGAAAATCCAAAACCACGGTTCTGAGAATTTTGTGCGACGCTGTAATCACCATAAACCGCAGCATAATTATCAGGGTCTTCAATACCGTCCCCATTCCCCGTCGAGCGGTCGCCAAGGGAATTATCGTCTTTCAGAGTAATCATATCGACACTATTAAAATTAGTGCCTGCGGTTGGGTCTAAATCGAACTCAAATAGGTAGGTGAAGTCATCTAATGTGGCGCCAGATGGATTGGCAAAAGCATCAACGTTTACCGCATATTCGAAATTAAAGACCGAACGATTTGCGGGGATCGAGCTTAAACTAGGATCAAAGGTATAAGTTCGGTTTCCATCGTAATTAAAGACATTTTCTGGTCTCTCGATTGCGTTAAAACGCAACTTACCGCGCAGGGCTACTTCCACGCCATTAACTGTTTCACCGGTCCATGAGCCGTTTGCATTACCATCACCAAAGATCACATCAGGCGTGATATTGCCCGTGCCATTTATTGGCGTTGCTAACACATTAAAAGACAAACTCAGTGCTGTCGTTAAGCTAAGTATTTTGACCATTTTGTTAGCCAACATAGCCGTCGATTTTATGCTGTTTTTTCTCTGCATGTGACATTCCTCTTTATGAAATCACAGCTTGTACAGCAAGAAAAACACCACATTGAAAAATACCAAAGTATCAATAAGTTATATATTTCACAATTAGAGTAGCCAGTGAATTGTAAATTAAGTTGACATTTTTTTAACATTTACAACTACAAATCCTCAACATACTAGTGAAAGTGCACTGACAATGAGATTTCAGCATTAGACCAAAGTCTAAAGGTGAGTATTCAACATTATGGGTTTGCTAACACGTCTTCACGCTCTTGGTCATAATCTTCGTAACGTTTGGCTTCGATACCTTGACACGCTTTAAATTGCACATCAGTCAGTGCATCATGCTCACATTCACTTTTTTGATAGGACTGCCCTACCTGATAAAGTTGCTTATTGGTGCACCCAACAAGGGTCAACAACAGTGCCCCAACCAATATGAAATCGACCCTCAATTTGCGTGTCGCAGCGGGTATCACAACGCTTTTTGTCTTCAACATGAATCAATATTCCCTAACATAATAAGCACATTATAGTTTAATTGGCTCCGGCTACATATCAAAGCGAATGCTCCATCAACTTGTTGCTTGTTGCACCTTGTGTACATCGTCTTGCCAACGCAGCGCAAGAAAATCAATAAAAGCCCGCACGACGTTTTGCTGATGATCACGGGATAAATACACAGCCCATAAATTATGACCCGGGGCGTAATAATTGGGCAAAACCTGACAAAGTTCATTGCTGAGCAAATAGCGGTTAGCTAAATCGCATGGCAGGTTGGCTACGCCCAGGCCACGCAGTGCAGCCTTCAGCACCACCCCCATTTCATTAGCTTGTATATTGCCTTTCACCGTAATTTTCTCGTCGCTGGTAGCCGATACTATACGCCACTGCGCACTGTTGCTATGAACAAGGCAGTTATGCGCGAGTAAATCACTGGGCTGTTCCAGCGAGGCGTGTTGGTGAATATAGGCAGGTGAGGCACACAACACGTTATCAATGTGCATCAGTCGCCGGGCAATCAATTGTTGATGAGGCTGGTCAATATAGCGTAAGGCAATATCCACCCGCTCATCAACCAATTGGGATAATCCATCGGACAACACCATTTGGATCTGCGTTTTTGGGTGCACGGCGACAAACTGTTCGATAGCATCAAATAACAGATGCTGACCTAACCCAATAGGCGTAGCCACACGAATGGAGCCAACTAATTCATGATTATGGCTATGGGCTCGGCTTTCAAGCTCAGATACTGAGCTGAGAATATGCTGGGCAAACTCAAGTGCTTCTTCACCTTGCAGAGTTAGACTGACTTTACGTGTCGTACGATGAAATAATCGCAGTGCCAACCATTGCTCGATGTCTTGCACGTGCCGAGTGACCTGTAAACGACTTAACCCTATATGTTCAGCGGCTTTGGTAAAGCTGCCGCAGCGTGCCACTTCGACAAAGCTTTGCAGCGATGTGATCCTATCCATTAGCATCCTAAATTGAAACAATATGAATCATAAATGTGTATTTATCATCAATATGAGCACAAGTAAACTGGCTTCACTTACTTAACTCAACCCTTAAACGAAACGGAATATCATTATGAAAATTGCAATTTTAGGCGCAACAGGCTGGATCGGCAGCACCATTACAGCAGAAGCGAAAGCCCGAGGACACGAGGTTATCGCTATCGTTCGTGACCCAGCGAAAATAACAGCTGAAGGCATTAGTTCGCGCAAATTTGATTTAAACAGCAGTGCAAGCTTTGCTGATGCGGCCAAAGGCGCTGACGTTGTTATCGCAGCAATTGGCGCCCGAGCTAACGGTGAGCATGCATTAGTAGCAAAAACTGCAGAACGGTTATTGACCTCATTAGCAGGCACTGAGCAACGTTTATTATGGGTCGGCGGTGCAGGCAGTTTAGAAGTTGCGCCAGGTATGGTTTTAGTGTCGTCCCCTGATTTCCCTGCAGATTACAAAGATGAAGCCCTCGCTCAAGGTGAAGCTCTAGCTGTGTTTCGAGAAACAAAACATGCTACCCAATGGACATTTATCAGCCCAGCGGCACAAATTTATCCCGGTCCGAGTGAAGATGCATTTCGCATAGGTGGAGACACCTTTTTCACTAACAGTGATGGTGAGAGTAAAATATCAGTAACTGATTACGCCAAAGCGATGCTTGATGAAGCTGAAAATGCTGCTCACGTTAACCAACGTATCAGCGTTGCATATTAAGCTTAAATCTGCATTTACTCGAGAGCGCATCCATTCGTGCAGTACAAAGTAAAAGCATGCGCTAGACCGCAGCTCAGCACCAATAGGTGTTAAGCTGTTGGCTAGCAATATTCAATCAATCTCCGTTATTTGCTCATTTTGCTCATAGCGCACTAAGTAGTCTTTAATTTTAGCTTGTAGAAAATCCCTAAGCCTGAGTACCACAGGGGTAATTTGCCGTCTGTCGGCATACATCATATACAGTGGCAACGGATCGCTACGCCAATCATCGCATAAGACCACCAGCTTTTTATGACTTAAATCGGCCAATACATCCAAACGTGAGCGATAAGCGATGCCATAGCCATCTAGAGTCCAGCGACGCACGGCGTCAGCATCATTTGCTACCCGATGACAGCTAACTTTAATTTTATGTTCACGGCCTTGATGGTAAAAAAGCCAATGATCAAACACACGCTCATGGCGAATAAAACTAATGCACTTGTGCTCGGCTAACGCATAGGGCGTGGTAATTAAACCGAACTTTGCGATGTAAGCGGGCGAGGCACACAACACCCGTCGATTAGCGGTATAAAGTGGTGATGCCACCAAGCCCGAATCCTCTGGTACACCGTAGCGAAAGGCGAGGTCGATATTTTGCCGATATACGTCGCTCAGCTCATCCGTTAAAAATAAACTCACACTGACATCGGGATAATTATCCATAAACTCGTTTAGCCAAGGCATAACCGTGTTGCGCCCTAAGTCTGAGGGCATAGACACTTGCAACTTGCCGCTTATGTTCTGCGTCGAATGTTGAATAATTTGTACGCTTTTATCGAGTAATTCAATTGCTTGTTGCGCGTGGGTTAAAAACTGCTCGCCGGCGGTAGTCAAGCGTAAACTGCGGGTAGATCGTATGATCAACGTCCCACCGACTTCTTGTTCCAAGCGTTTTAGAGACGCACTTAACGCGGCGGGGGTTTGGCCATTTTCCCGAGCGGCACGAGAGATGCTGCCATGACGTATGACCTTTAAAAAACTACGAATATCTTGCAAAGATTTCATATTTAACTCGAGCACTTTCAAATTTATTTATCAAGTGAAGCACTTTTTTACTTATTTATAAAATACTTCTTGATAAATTGCCTTTTTAAGTGCAAAAAATGCCAGTCTTTCGAATGACTGGCATTAGCCTTGACTGCTTACATAAAGCGTACTAGCGGTCAGTATTTAGCTTACTTGCGCATACACCAAAGGCCTACTGACTACTCTTTTTGTGGCGTCAAGTTTTCGCTCACTTGCAGTGCATCAAAGCTAGATCCTTTGTCAGGGCGGGCGCCTTTGCCCATTTCAATATTCAGCGTGCTTTCTATTTCACTTTGCTCTGAACCACCAATAAACACACCTGTTTCAAATTGGTTGCTTGGGAATTGTGAGGTGCGGCAGGTTAACACCCCGCAATCCGTCACCGTGGCATAACGGCGACTAAACCCGACTTGAGGGCTGAGTTGCACATTTTCTTTGTCTACCAAGGTTTCTCTATCCGTCACCAAAAACCAATCGTAACCTTGCGCGAGCGTAAGCTCTGCGGCACGTAACATGGCGTAATCCATTGCTTTGCCTTTATCGGTGCCACGCGCTTTAAACTGAACTCGGTATTGGGTATCACTGTATTTACTTTCGGTATAGCCGAAACCGCCTTTTGTGGCCTCACGGTAATCAGGTTGGCTAGCACAGCCAGCCAATAGCATCGTCGTTAGTATCAGGATCAGTTTACTTTTCATTTTTACTCCTTGTGCGGCATATGACATGTGCCCGCTTTTATTATAAGTGACTAAACGATAATAAATTCAGCTACCGCATTATCGCTCAATGTTAATGTATCTTATCCTTTATTTCCCCACCTTAGTCATTTAGCGACTGCAATATAGAAATTTAAGTTGAATTCAGTTAGTCCGCTAACTCTTTGACTTTCTTTGGTTTAATTTGTCGTGAAAATTGAAAAATACAGAAATTCAAGATCGACAGAATGAGCGCAATTTCGTAGTTTTGATACGCTACCGCAATACCAATGGCTCCGGTATTCCAAATACCTGCAGCAGTTGCCGTGCCGCTTGCACCATCATTTTGTTTAAAGATTGCCCCACCGCCGATAAAGCCAATACCTGTAATAATCCCATACATCACCCTTGCTTCAGCTTCACCGTCGCCAGCCGAATAAGCGTTCATGGCAATGAGCATAAATGCACAAGACGCCAGCGCTACTAATGGAAAGGTTCTAAGCCCTGCCCCATTTGAGCTGCTTTCTCGATTGAGTCCAATGGGTAACGCAAACAAAAAGGCTAAACCTAATTGAAACAGGTGATAAATCACCATCTGTAAATCAATTTCAAAGTTGATGAGATGTTCGGGTATTAAATCCATGATTGGTCACCGGCTTCGCGCTTTGGCGCAGTATTATTTGTATCATGCAGGTGACAGAAGCAAAACTAGAGCCAGATAGATAAACCATAAAAATCATGTGGTTATCCATGCCAACAACAAATTTAACCCTAATATAAACGAAAGAGTATGTAAAATTTACCTGCGTGACCTAGCCCCTGAAGGCCTACGCTAACAGGGATAAATACGCTTAAGAAACACCTTCAACTGATATCAGTTGAAGGTTGATAACGAATTATTTTGACGCCGCCAAGTGCTCGAAATGTAACCCTTTCGCGGTACGATTAGCAAACCCCTTCCAATAGCTATTTTCCGGTTTTGCATTTCCCTGCTCATCAACAGCATAAACACCATCATTTGAGCTCGGCACTAAATCTAGATACGCATTCATCGTGCTGTCATTCTTCAGATATTTATCTAACCAAGCGCTAACAAAATGTTGGGCAATATTGTTCATGCGGGCGTTATCCCACACCGCATCAAGATAATGTTCGCTAACATTAAAGCCCAGCTCTTTATCAAAGACAAAAGACTCTTCAGGCGCTGGCATTACTGCGCCCGCGTTGTGGTTAGCATTATCATAAGTTAATAATGAACGGTCTACATTTGTGATCCCTTGCCAAATAGCCCTAACACCATTTTCATAACCAGACACATCATCTTGCGACCCTGCAATCAACAACATAGGCACAGTCACTTCTTTTAACGTGTCGTTGCTGAACATATGGTAATTCATGCCCCAAGGCGCAAAGGCGACAACGGTTTTCAAGCGCTTATCCGCGCTTGCCTTAATACCTGTTTGATGACGCTTGAGCGTGCCAAAAGGTGCGCTTAATTTACTGCTTACCGCTTGCTCGGTCACGCCGGCGCCGGCATTAATTACTGCACCATAGCCGCCCATTGAGTAACCAATAAGGCCAGTGTTTGACGCATCAACTAGCCCATATAAGAATGATTGTTTGTCTTTTGACATCGCTTCAACCTGAGACAAAACAAACAATTGATCCACAGGACGATTAACCAAAGTTGAAGCAAAAGCCGCTTTGCTGCGATAAGTCGAATCAGTGTGATCAATAGAGACCACCACATAGCCTTTCGACGCAATATTCTCTGCTAAATGGGCCAGTAAAAAGCGATTGCCTGGGTAACCATGTGAGATCAGCACCAAAGGAAAGGCGACTTTGCTTGCCTCAGGTTTGGCATCGCGCAGCGCTTTACCGTGCAAGACAACTTCGGTTTTACCGTCACGTATATACGCGTTTAACTTAGTATTGCCTTGGCTACCTTTTACCGCAGGGTACCAAACTTCAAGGATAAGCGGTCGATCATAGTGCGGCAATTCAACCGGTTCAGCCTTAGATGGGTCAAGTTTTAAAATATCAATTTGCTTTGGGTTAACCACCTCAAGCTGGCGTACACCAATGCTGTGTTCACCATAGCCGGCTAACTCAGGCGCATCTGGACGCTGAGTGTCTATTCTGTTTTCAGCAAGCACGCTAACACTGCTTCCAAAAGACAATACCAACAACGCGCTTTTCAACCACATGCTTTTAGTCAAGCGGCGACTCACAAACTTCAAACCCATCTTGTACTCCAGAAAATAAAAAGGCGATTATGCCCATAAAAATATGACAACTTGCCGACAATCAAAACTTATCGGTACAAAATACTCAAGGCTTAACGATAAATAATCTGTAAATTTACGGTTTTTTAGGGCGTAAAATCATGCACGTGGCTGAAGCATACGCGTAAACTTTACCACTTTTATCAATAAGCTTGCCCTCAGACACACCAAGTGATTTTGACATACTGATTATCTTACCTTCAGCGATCAAGGCAGTCTTTTTGGGTATCGCTTTAAGCATCTTCACATTCAAATCGATAGTGCCGTAACCTACACCCGCATCAAGCATAGTATGCACCGCACAGCCTGTGACAGAGTCCATAACTGTCGCTGCAAAACCGCCGTGTACTCCACCAAGAGGGTTAGTATGTCTATCATCCGCAGAGGCTTCAAAGACCACAAATCCCCTATCCACCGAAACGAATTTCATTGGAATGGTATCGGCCATATTCGGATGCGGCAGCTCACCGCGCACCACTGCCTGCATCAATTCGAGGCCGTTCATATTCTCAACCTGCATGTTAACTCCCGTAATATTCAGCAAAAAACGCCTATCAAATCAGCGTTTACAACACAGTAAGCATTTGCAATACAAGGAGTAATTTATGAAACGAAAGCACTTTTTACCAATAGATGTGGGTGATAGCAGGTTATTTTAAACTGATTAAACAGGTTATTAATAAGGCCGGTCCATGTATGGCGTGCCTAGCGCCCAACGAATAAGAATAATAGCTAATCACTGAGCCCTAGGACAATGCACATCATTTCTTTAGAGCGGCCCTAGCAAGCTAGTTTTAAATTCAAATACTTGCTTCAGCTTCAGTGCTGTTGTGCTTAACGCTAAAGGTTTGCCGCGATGCATCATAAAACAGGGAGCACTTTGATCTGAACGCTAAATAAGCGAAGCTACTCATCCAGCGTATCGCTTGGTATTATCTAAAACCCGTACACCTGACTATTAGAAAATAAGGTCTTCTGGTCAATTTTATCCCTTACGCAAGCTTGAATGTCACTGTGCTTAAAGACATATACCCTATCCTGATTACCTTTTTTATTAATTGATGAAACACTAAAGTCAGTCAATACAAAATTGACATATTCGTTGTTATCTAATGCTCTTAACCCAGAGCCATAACGACACAACACTTGGCCTAAGTTCTCTTCGAAGTTTGCTAAAAAGTGTTTATGCGCTTGCTCCATGGCTTCTTTATGTTGCTGCACTTGCTCTTGGCGCTCGGCTTCCGTTTTCGCTTTATAACGCTGAACTTCTGTTCGCTTAGCGTCGAGTATCTTGAGTTCAGCGTTTAGTTCACTTAGTTGCTCATCTAGTGCGGTGCGACGCTTTTTATCACTGGTATTTTTCTCAAACTCGAGATCCCGACGGCGACGTTCATATTCTCGCTGTTCCCAGGATAATTCCCGTAGTTTTTCGCTCAGAGCACGCAATTTGCTGCTCGATTCTTGGGATAAATATTCGGCTCGCTCCATCGCTTCTTCTACCCTATTTTCAATTTCATCTTCATCCATATCAATATCTAAGTCGGGCATATCAAATACCATGGGCTCATGGGGCGCTGGGGGGACAGATGGATGACCGTTATTGAATATAAAAAATTGACGGCTACCGTAACGACTTACGTCGATATTGAAAATCACCCCTTGGTCTTGCAAATAGGTATAACCAATAGTGTTAACGCGCATATTACCTTCGCTCGTATCTTGCTTGAGTGCGGTTTGCAAAATATTGCTCATGATCTCCAGCTCTCCAGCCAATTCAATGGTATTGGTTTTTGCCGCCACTGGGGATATTTGCATGGCGGCGGCGAGCGCACCAATAATGTATAAACGATTAAGCATTTTCATAGGGTTACCTCTACTGTTGAACACTTTCGACCGCGACGCCATCGGCATCACGATAAATATCTTGTTGTAACTGATTGAGCTGACGAGCATAAAAAAGCTGGTCGTCACTGCGCTGTTGATTAACAAATTTAATCAGTTCAGCAAAGTCTTCACGGCGCTCTTGACGGCTCGATGTCAGCAAGTAATTAGTCAACTGACTAGCGCTATCAAGCTGCTGCTGTTGCAGGGTTTGCGCATATAAACTGAGCGCAGCTTGCTGAGTCTGTCTAAATTCTTCGAGCCTACTATCAAGCATTTTGACCACGACTTGCTCTGATTGCTGCGCACCAAAGCGAATACGTAATTCACCGTCCGTGATATTCACCTGCGTGCCCGTCAACACGAGTACTATGGCTAAGACGGATGTCACAAATGAGGCACCTGGTAACCATGACCAAACGGAACTCGTTACCCCATAGTCAAAGATTTTCTCTTTGTTCCAATTAGGTACATCTGTCGATTGATATTCCTGTGCCTGCATTTTAAACATACTGGCCGCTTCAACTTGCTGAGCAAATTGACTGTCTTCAACACAGCGTTGCTCAAAACTGTCCCGCTGACTGGCAGTCAGTTTCTCTTCTAGCCATAAAGCCAATAGTTCGGCGTTGTCATAGTTCGACATAATCCACCTCCATTAAGGTTTTTAATTTTACTAACGCGCCATATAATCGAGATTTGGCCGTGTTCACCGACATACCGGTTTGTTGGGCAATTTCTTCAAAGGTAAAGTGACCAAAAAACTTGAGCTCAACCACCGACTTTTGCGCCAGTGGTAATTGCTGCATAGCACTGATCAACTGTGCATTGCGTTGTGTATGCTCTATGTGTTGTTCGGCAGGTGCGGCATCACTGGGTATTTCCGGTGCATCATCCAGCCCTTGGGTGGGCCGCTTGCGCCGATAAAACTCAATACAGCGATAATGGGCAATACGAAACAGCCAGCCTTTAAAGCTACCCTCTCCTCGATATGACGACAAATTACGAAATACCGAAATAAACACTTCCTGTAGCAAATCTAGCGCGTCTTCGTTGTTACCCGTCATCCTAAGGCCATAGTGATAAATGGGCTTTTCATAACGTTTGAGTAAGCTCATCCAGGATTTTTTATGACCCTTCTGAGCTTTCTTTATCAGCTGTTCGTCGCTTTTTTCAAACACGCATTTGATTCCCTTTTATGTCGACCATTAATAAAGTCGCGAGCGGGGTGTAAAAAGTTTGAATGAAAGTGAATTATTTTTGCAAAGTAGGAATGGGGGTTAACGGGGCAAGCAATTCTGCTAGATGCCTGAACAGGCGCACACGGGTGGTTGCGTTACGCCACACTAAACCAATTTCACGATAAGCGCTGGCTTCAGCCGGCAACGACACCAATTTAGTGGTGGTTAAGATATGATTTTTAATGGCTAATTCGGGCATAAACGTGAACCCTAGCTTGCTATTAGCCAACTGCACGAGAGTATACAAGCTGCTAGCCGCTAACGAGCTAACTTGTTCTTTGTGGCGCAAATTACAAGCACTTACCGCGTGACCTGTCATGCAGTGCTCTTGTTGCAATAAAAACACGCTTTTAGCCGGCAAAGCAGAAACATCCATGGGCATAGGCAAGGTGTCAACCAGATCAGAATGGGCAATCAAATGAAATGGATCGTGCCCCAACACAAGCTGCTTGCAGCCAGGGGTTTCCATGGGTAATGCCAACACCAACAAGTCCAGAATACCTTCATTTAATTGACTCAGCAGGTTGCTGGTAGTGTCTTCTTGTAGCTGCAAGGTAATATCCGGCAGATTCTCTTGAACCGCACCAATCAAACCTTCAAAAAAGAAAGGAGCGATTGTCGGTATAACACCAATTTTTAAATTACCGGCTTGCCAATCTCCTGCGGTCTGGGCGAAATCAACCAATTCATTGGCTTCATTAAGCAACCGGCGGCTACGCTCCACAAGTTCAAGGCCGAATGGAGTAAAAACAAAGGTTTTATGCTCCCGCTCAAGTAGCTGGCAGCCAAACTGTTCTTCCAAATTTTGAATGGCGGTACTGAGCGTCGACTGGCTTACGTGGCAATGATTTGCTGCTCGGTGAAAATGTTGCTCTTGATGCAAAGTAACTAAGTAGTGAAGGTGCTTAAGATTGGGCCATTTCATGAAAAACTCATTAATAAAAACGATTAATAAAAACGATTAATACAATAAGTTTAAATCATATACTCAGAGGTTGCTTGCAGAATTTTTCGATGTTTTATGCTGATTTTTAGCAGATAAAAGTAACACAGTGCACTTCCGAATGAGTTTACTGTGTCACAACGTATTGAAAAAAGCGGGTTAAAAACTAAGTTGAGTACGGGCACCTAGTACGTTTACCGAAAAGTCCTTCGGTGCACCTTCAACAATATCCAGCGCATTACTATATGCAAGGTGTCCGTAATCGAGCAAAAAGCGCACATTATTCACTGGGGTCCAAATCAGCGACGCCATATAAGCATCTTGTTCTCCGCCGACAATGCCGGCATCCACTAAATCAAGGCGATCGAAACGTAGGTTGATTTGCCAAGCGCCTGTCCCGCCATTGCCAACGGGGTTGCTCACTTTCACCCCCTTAAATACCCCTCCCTTGTACTCACGTTGGTCTTGGGTTAAAAAATAACCCGCTTCAATAGAGCCTCCAAAAAAGGTGGGATCGGCTAGCTCCACACGATTAATTTTGGCCCAGTGGGTTTCAGCAGCCATATGGAAACGGCCGGCAATCACTGCGGCTTCTAAGCCGTAACTCAATTCGTCTTCAGCACCTAATATTTGATCTGTGTTGATGAAACGCGTGTCGACACTGTGTACCAAAGGACGTTGGCGGTAGCGAATGCTGTCAATCTCATCCCCCAAATCACGTATATGAACAGAGCTGCCAAGGTGTATTAGCGCATCGTCGACTAGGGTGGCGTAAGTCACTCGCCCATCAACACTGAACGAATTATTGCCGTCGTTCAAATCGTCAATATTATCGCTAAAGATCCCTCCTTCAAGCATGAAATCACCAAGGTTATAAGTGGCAGAAAGGCCGACTCGACGTTCAAACCCAAAGGCATCTGTAAACGCAGAACGCTCTACGAAACTGGTATCGTTGCTGCTAGAGAGCTCTTCTAGGCCCTGAAAGGTATTTTGTTGGCCGATGATGATTTTTAATGGCCCGTCTTGGTAACTCATATATGCGTCGGTTAATACAACACCGTCAAGATAATCAGCGATGAGCTTGTAGCCAAAACCGCCAGGCATAGTACCTTGTATGCCAAAACGAAGACGCCGAGCTTCGCTAGAAAAACCCTCTCCAGGTATATCAATGGTCGATGGTACCGATGACAAATTAGCGAAATCATAGAGCACACGCCCTTTGGGTTTAACAC
The DNA here is from genome assembly GCF_000315055.1 of Paraglaciecola polaris LMG 21857. Classification (GTDB taxonomy): domain Bacteria; phylum Pseudomonadota; class Gammaproteobacteria; order Enterobacterales; family Alteromonadaceae; genus Paraglaciecola; species Paraglaciecola polaris. Next base: position 62,148 of record NZ_BAER01000124.1, read on the forward strand.
TCCACCCGCTCTCGCCTTTTATTTCAGGCGCCCCTTTCCATTTAATTGACACGGGACTTTCATCATCTGGGGAGTCTTTGATAATGGCAACCCGCTCGGTTTGATCTTTTTGCTTAAGCTCTACGGCAGTTAATTGACTGCGCAGGTCACGTAACTCTTGCTCTAATTGATTTAATCGCTCAACCAGCGCCGTTACTTCTGCACTAGCGTTATCCGCTGCGACAGCATGGACGGGTAAAACAGCGACCAAGGTAAAATATGCAATTAAGTGGCTTTTAAGCTTCATAAGAAAGTTATCTCCTATTGTGCCGCCGTACCATTTCGCGTGGCGGAATTATGCCTCATTTCAACACGACAGCAACGCGTTTAGGGCTGACATAACTCATCTGGTGTGACGGCGTATTCGATTATAGCAATACTCAGCGAAAGCGGTTCCAGCACCACTGTTGCTTTTCTTTACCTTATGTAATTTGCAAAAACGCATCCCATCATAATTGCTATCTTTTGAGCCCAGCTCGGAATATCGCTCAGCGATGATCTGTCTTATCTCTGTATATGTAAGCCCGAGTGAATAAAAATGATTGCTCATTCATTTCTCTGGCCGCAAACATTATTTTCTTATCGCAGCGCACTCAAATATCAGCGCGCAATATATGACATATTTATTGCAGATATATTACATAATGACATTTTTATTGCAGATATATTACACACGACCCTGTTATAAAGCCGTCAAGGAAAATGAGCGGAAAGTAAAGTTGAGGTAATCTGAAGTACAGCACAATAATGATAGTAGCTGTATCAACCGCCCGATTAAGCGGTCGACTATCGAGGTGGGTTTAAGACTTGTTTAGTCTCATTTCAATCTCATGGACACTGGTGTGACGCACATCGAGGCCTTTAACCAAATAAATAATATGTTCCGCTATATTGCGTGCATGATCGCCAATACGCTCAATGGAACGCAACGCCCATATTATATTCATCACTCGACCAATAGAACGTGGATCTTCCATCATGTAAGTGACAATTTCACGCATTGCCGATTGATACTCCCTGTCAACTTGCGTATCAGCCCGGGCCACATCTAACGCTTTGTCGGCATCAAATCTGGCAAAAGCATCGAGTACTGAATTTACCATTTTTTGTACCAAAGCGCCCATATGACGTATCGATTCATAACCGCCTGGCGCAGCTCCATCATCACTCAAAGCGATGGCCATTTGCGCTATTTTTTGTGCTTCGTCGCCCATTCGCTCAAGATCTCGGGTCATCTTGGTGACCGACAGTACCATGCGCAGATCCGATGCTGCCGGCTGACGACACGCAAGGATCATGGTGCAGTTTTCATCCAGTAGCACTTCACGGCGGTCTACATCGTCTTCAACACTCAAAACGTGCTCTGCCAACGTGCGGTCAACCGATTCGATTGCCTTAACAGAATCGATGATCTGCTGCTCAACAACGCCGCCCATTTCTAACACCTGACTCTTCAATGCTTCTAGGTCAGAGTCAAAGCGCTGAGAAATATGTCGCTCCATATTGTTCCCCTTAGGTTAGCCGAATCGTCCGGTAATATAGGCTTCAGTGAGCGCATGCTCTGGATTAGTAAATACACGGCGCGTGTCGTTAACTTCAATTAAACGCCCCATATGGAAATAAGCTGTGCGGTTAGAAACCCTAGCCGCTTGCTGCATAGAGTGAGTAACGATAGCGATGGTAAAATTCTGGCTAAGATCTGCCATTAACTCTTCAATTCTGGCGGTAGCGATAGGGTCAAGCGCAGAGCACGGCTCATCCATCAAGATCACTTCTGGGTTGACGGCAATCGTGCGAGCAATGCACAAACGTTGTTGCTGACCGCCGGATAACCCTGTACCCGAAGAGAACAAGCGATCTTTCACTTCATCCCATAAACTCGCTCTGCGTAAGCTATCTTCAACGATTTCATCTAACTGCGCCCGGCGTGATACCAAGCCATGTACTCTGGGGCCGTAGGCCACATTCTCATATATAGATTTAGGAAACGGGTTGGGTTTCTGAAACACGATCCCTACCCGAGCACGAAGAGGCACTACATCCTGTTTACGATCATAGATATTATGTTCATCTAGGGTCACTTCGCCCTCGACTTTACAGTTGTCTATGGTGTCATTCATACGATTTAAACAACGTAAGAACGTCGACTTCCCGCACCCTGACGGGCCAATCATCGCCATCACTTCATTGCGGTTAATGTCTAAACTGACGTCATGAATCGCCTGCTTATCATCGTAATATACGTTTAAATTACGCACTGACATTTTTGCTTTATCTGAAAACGAATTGCCCACGGTTTTATTACCCAAGCCGTGTTGGGCGAAATCTAGCGGACGTCCAGTTTCTTGCATGGGGTCGAATAACCGGTTGTATCCTGAATTTGAACTCACTAGGTATTCCTATTATTGATGGCTTCGGCCAAGACGATGGCGCAGCCATACAGCCAAACCATTCATGGTAATTAAGAATGCTAACAACACCATAATGGCTGCAGATGTACGTTCGACAAACGCACGCTCAGGACTATCAGCCCATAGAAAGATTTGTACTGGCAATGCACTCGATGGATCCATTAAGTTGTCCGGCACGTCCACAATAAAAGCCACCATGCCAATCATAAGTAACGGTGCTGTTTCGCCAAGGGCCTGAGCAAAGCCGATAATCGCACCGGTTAACATACCGGGCATAGCCAGCGGTACAACGTGATGCAACACCACTTGCATTTTTGAGGCACCCAAGCCGTAAGCTGCATCACGAATTGACGGTGGAACCGCTTTAATTGCCGCACGACTTGAAATAATAATAGTGGGCAATGTCATTAAGGTTAACACTAAGCCACCCACCAGAGGAATTGAGCGAGGCATATCAAAAAAACCGATAAATATTGCCAATCCTAATAGACCGAAAATAATTGATGGCACTGCGGCCAGATTATTGATATTCACCTCAATAAAGTCTGTAAGTCCATTTTTAGGTGCGTACTCTTCTAAATATATCGCAGCGGCAATACCAATCGGAAACGACAGTCCTATCGTCACCAATAACATAAACAAGGAGCCCATCAGTGCACTGCGGATCCCTGCTTGCTCGGGTTCACGTGAATCTCCCGAGGTAAAAAAAGTCGTGTTGAAGGCTTGGCGCACCTGCTCATGAGCAATCCAGTTATCCACCCAGCCTTGCTGTTGTTGGCTCAAGCGGCCACTAATGCCTTCCCCGCTGTGCCCCAGACTCTTAACATAATTATCTACGTCATCGTCGGCAACCAGCCACACGCCAACCGTTTGATTGAGCAAGCTCGGGGTGTCGCTTAATGTTTCTTCCACTGTGTAGACTGCGCCAGTGCTAATTAGATTCAACAGCTGGCGCTTATCTGCAGCAGTGGACCCTATCGCCCCATTAATACGCATTTGATCCTCGATTAGCCCTTGCTCGATGACGCTGTCGTAGTTCGCCTTGGCAAGCTGAGCTGTTGAACTAGGGTCAGTAATCTGTAATCGCTGAGCGTTGAGGGGAACTTGCACATAAACTTGAGTTTGAAAAAATGCCCCATGACCTTTTGCAATGATATCGCTAAACAAAATCAACAGGCAGGCAAAGCCGAATAAAATAGCAGCCACACCGTAGGCACGAAAACGCCATTCAGCACGCTTACGCTTGCCTAAATTGCGCGTTACCAGCGCCATAGTATCGACGTGTTTGCGCGCAGAAACAGTATTAGGGGTCATTTTTGCCATCTGCTTACTCATACTCTTCACGGTATTGACGCACCACATACAAAGCGATGTAGTTAAGTACTAATGTAACGCTAAATAACATTAGCCCCAGCGCAAAAGCTGACAAGGTTTTAGGGCTGTCAAACTCTTGATCCCCGACCAGCAAGGTAACTATCTGTACCGTAATTGTGGTAACTGATTCTAATGGATTGGCGGTCAAATGGGCTGCTAATCCCGCGGCCATTACCACTATCATAGTCTCACCTATAGCCCGTGATGCGGCGAGTAACACGCCGCTAACAATCCCAGGTAAGGCCGCTGGGATCACCACCAGTTTAATGGTTTCTGATTGCGTCGCCCCTAGGCCCAACGAACCGTCTCGTAACGATTGAGGTACGGCTTTAAGTACATCATCTGATAAGGATGAAACAAACGGAATAATCATCACGCCCATAACTAATCCTGCCGCCAGTGCACTTTCAGAAGAGACATCTAAACCGAGCATACCACCGCTGTCGCGAATAAAAGGAGCCACGGTTAACGCCGCAAAAAAACCATACACCACGGAAGGAATACCGGCCAAAATCTCCAGCATTGGCTTAACCGCAGCACGTAGTCTTGGTGAGGCATATTCTGACAAATAAATAGCTGACATTAGCCCTGCAGGCACTGCCACTAGCATGGCAATAAAGGAAATCAATAAGGTGCCTAAAAACAAAGGAACAGCACCGAATGCACCCGATGCGCCCACTTGATCGATACGCAGGGCCGTTTGTGGGCTCCAGTGCGTGCCGAAAATGAAATCAAACACATTCACCGACTGGAAAAACCTCAGTGACTCAAACAGCACAGACAACACAATCCCCACAGTCGTCACAATTGCGATGCTGGCACATAACAACAGCGCCCATTTAAACACTCTCTCGACTTGCTGACGTGCCGGCACTTTAGGTTTTATCCATAACCAGCTTAATGAAAATGCTAAGCCTAAGCTGAATAACACCACGACGGATAAACTTAACTGACTAAGGTGCTGCCAGCGTAGATAGTCACGCCCTGCTTGCACTAAATAATCAGGGGGATTACTGCTGATCAGTGCATTGGGGTACAAGGCCAAATTAATGACAGTGTTGACCATCAACTCGATTTCGCTATCGGGCAGTGCTTGAGCCGATTCGGGTAGTAAGTTCACTATGGCCGCATGTACCACAACATCATCGAACACGCTCCAGCCTAATACAATCAACAAGCATGGCAGCGCGCACCACAGTGCACTTAACACGCCGTAGTAATAGGGCAAGGAATGCAACGCATTTTTCTTACCTGCGCGATACGCAATATTTGCGGCGCGATTACGTCCTAAAATATAAGCGCCCGCCGCACACAGTAGTGTGATGATAATGAGAGTCGGGGTTTCCATAGTCTTCAATTAATTACGTCTATTCATGCTTAATCATTAGTGCGTCACAGGCCGCAGTGCTTTAACGCGTTCAGCAATGGCTTGTCGCTCTGATTTCGTTAGCGGTATCATACCTTTGCGAGATAAATAACCGTTTTCCCCTGCAGCTCGATCACTGATAAATTCACTGATAAAAGCTTCAATGCCTGGGATCATGCCGATATGCGCTTTTTTCACATAAACATACAGTGGTCGCGATATTGGGTAATCACCACTGGCTATAGACGCAAAACTCGGTTTGAAGCCGTCTATTTCAGCGCTCTGGATCCGGTCTCTATTTTGATCCAGAAAGCTAAACCCCAGCAATCCTAGTGCATCTGGGTTGGCATTTAACTTTTGCACCACTAAATTATCGTTCTCACCAGCGTCAATATAGCCACCGTCTTCTCGTAACATGCGGCATAAACCACGTTGCTTGTGTGTTAACGCCCCTGCGCGCTTAACATCACCACCTTGTTGAGCTTGCTTAGCTTGTGCTTGTAAATCGGCTATCCATGCAAAAGTGTGGCAACCATAATCAAGTACCAGTTCAGAGAAGGCGTCCCGAGTGCCAGATGTAGGGGGCGGGCCCAACACTTCTATTCTTACCTCTGGCAAACTCGGATTAATGTCTCGCCAATTTAGATAAGGGTTGGCAATAGTATTGGCACTGCCATCCGGGTTCGGTACATTCTTCGCCAAGGCTAGAAATAATTCTCGCCGCGTTAAACTGATGCGTTGACCGACTTTGCTCTGGGCTAAAACAATCCCGTCGAAGCCAATAAGAATTTCAACCACATCGTTCACGCCGTTACGACGACACAATTCTATTTCAGATGCTTTGATTTGGCGCGAAGAATTGGCCACATCCGGATACTTCATGCCCACTCCTTGGCAAAATAGTTTTAATCCCCCCCCTGAACCGGTTGATTCAATTTTGGGAGTACGAAATGGTGTTGATTTACCGAAGCGTTCTGCCACCACAGTAGAAAACGCGTAAACCGTTGAAGAACCCACTACGTCAATATAGTCACGCATCGCCATAGCCTGAGTGCTCATTAAAGCTCCCAGACATACAAAAATTGACACTATTATATTCGGTTTCATTCAACTACTTAATTAATCTACGCACAACAAGCATACATAATATGACAGTTTTATAACGGTTATATGACAGTCTTAGGTAAACAAACAAATTTGTTGTGCCGTATATTTCAGGCAAAAAAAAACAGAACCCGTACTGAGCATGAATGCTTTTTAAGTACCTGGGTTCTGTTTCGATTGGTGACACATCACCTTAAGAGCATACTAGGGAGCAAAAACGCCTTTCAATACGAAGAAGAAAAGTATTGACAACCCCGCCCCTGCGGGCAGAGTCACGACCCAAGAGACCACGATATTGCGCACTACACCTAAATTGATCGCCGCAATTCCACGCGCCATACCAACACCTAATACCGCACCAACTAAGGTTTGTGTGGTAGAGATAGGTAAGCCAGTACCCGAGGCTAATACCACAGTACATGCCGCAGCTAATTCGGCAGCGAAACCACGACTCGGGGTTAAATGGGTAATGCCATTACCAATTGTCTTGATAACGCGATGACCAAACAAAGCTAAACCGGCAACAATACCCAAGCCGCCCAAAGGTAATATCCACCAAACTAAGCCAGCTTGCTTAGTGATTTCACCATTGTTATGAATAATACTCACCACAGCAGCCAAAGGCCCAATCGCATTTGCAACATCGTTCGAACCGTGAGCAAACGCCATACAACACGCTGTCACTATCATTAGAATAGCGAATACTTTTTCGACATTTGCATAATGTGTACGTCGGTCTGCTTTGTCGTCGTATTTAATGCGGTTAATTGCAAACTTACCGATCACCCCGACTAAAATTGCGATAGCAAAAGCAATATAAAAACCGTTCGCGGTGCCTATCTCAAACCCAACGTGTTTTAGACCCTTTTTGATAGTGACAAGAGACATTACAAAGCCCGCTGCGCCCATGTAAAACGGCACATAACGCTGGGCATTATTAAATGGCTTTTCGGTATCAAAAATAAGTTTTTGCGCGCTTTGGAAAATCAAATAAGCAATAAAACCGGATATAGCAGGGGTAATAATCCAGCTACCAACAATACCGCCCACCTTGCTCCAAGCAACAGCATCGGCACTAACGCCAACCGCGGCGAACCCCACTAATGCACCAACAATAGAGTGAGTAGTCGACACTGGCCATCCTAAATAGGATGCAAACGCCAACCAGATACCCGCAGCAAGTAACGCAGATATCATTCCGTATACCAGCAGCTCAGGGCTGTCAATAAAGTAGGATGAGTCCAAAATCCCTTTACGAATGGTGGATGTCACTTCACCACCGGCTAAGTAAGCGCCAGCAAACTCAAACACCATAGCAATTAAGATAGCTTGCTTAATCGTCAGGGCTTTTGACCCAACCGAGGTACCCATTGCATTCGCAACGTCGTTAGCCCCGATCCCCCAGGCCATGAGGAAACCTACTAAAGCGGCTACCACGATAAGCGTGGAGCCGTATGTCTGTAAAATATCCATGAATACTGTCTCTTAGTTGGCTAACATGAGTTCGAGTCGAGAACCGACACGTTCTGAAATATCAGCCAATTCCCCCACCCACTCAATGATGCTATATAAAAACATCACGTCGATAGGGTTAAGCTGTGACTCTAAAACCAGTAATTCTCTGCGCAAGGCAACTTGCATTACGTCTGTGTCGTCTTCGATTTTATCTAAGTCGACGATCATATCTTCAACTAAACGTACTTCACGACCACGAAAACCGGTTTCCAGTAGATCATCCAGTTCGTTGATCACACGCTTGGCTTGTTTAGTTGCATCCAAGCTACGTTCTAAGTAGACCATAAAGCTTTCGCGAATTTCCACTGGGAACATCAACTGGCGTCCCAATATACGACCCGAAATATCTTTAGCTTTATTCGCAATTTTATCTTGTTGGGTTAACAGCTCAAGAACATCTTGGCGTTGAATAGGCATAAAAATGCCCCGTGGTAAACTGATGCGAAGATCGCGTTTAAGGGTATCAGCCTCTTTTTCTAAGTTAGAAATCTCTCTTTGAAAAAGCGCTGCTTTCTCCCAATCCCCAGAGAAAACAGAATTAAAAAACGGTAGCAGCCCTTGGCTACATTTATTCACCACTTTGATATGGTCTTCAAGTGGCTTCAAAGGAGATTTCGCAAAAACTCCAAGAAATGTGTTTGTTGGCATACGTTAAGTATCTCTATGGTTTAAATACAGCAATTCGAGTTTAATCGTCGCGCATGATACCTGAAGAAAAATGACAGTAACATGACAGTGACGTGCTTTTCGTCTCAGTTTTACAACAAAAAGTAATAATAGAGCACAATTCCCAGTACGCTAAACTGTCACATTCTCCTTTTCAAACACTGGTAAAATAGAATAATCAATTAATACTATCAATTGATTATTAAGGAAAAATTACAAACAATTGGCACTGTTGTAAGCTATGCTAAACCCCATTACTAATACTTAACTTTAACGCGAGGTTCATTATTATGAAACCAATGATTTTTACCTTAGTCGGCAAAGATAAACGTGGCTTGGTCGACTCACTTGCTCAATCAGTGTTCAAATTGGGTGGGAATTGGCTAGGCAGTAATTTGTCATATATGGCGGGCCACTTTGCAGGTTTTGTGGAAATTCAATTGCCGGAAGACAAACAGGCCGCTTTAATAGAGCAGTTTTCTAACCATCCAAGTTTATCGATCAATTTAGTCGAGGGGAGCAGCGAAAACGTCGCCCAAACTCATACTGTGCAAATAGATGTTATGGGTAACGATAAACCGGGCATAGTGCAAGAACTCACTACTATCTTAAATCGTTTCAGTTTGAATATTGTTAAGTTTGATTCCACTTGCGACAGTGCACCGAATTGGGGTGGTATGTTGTTTAAAGCCAAAACCTTGGTCGCCATTGAAGATGGATTCGACTTAGACGAGCTGCGTCTGGCGCTGGAATCGATCGCGAACGACTTAGTGGTAGACATCACGACAAAGGCCTAAATGCACATAAATGAGTAGCTAAACGGCGGTATTGCTGTCATAAATTCGTCATACAGAATTGACACTATACCGCTCAAATTTTGCTTATTCTGACATTAAGACATTATGATTGCTCAACCCAATATCTATTTTTCTAGAGAAATTAGCTGGCTGGCATTTAACCAACGGGTACTGCAAGAAGCGGCTGATCGCAAAAACCCAATCGTAGAACGTATTCGTTTTTTGGGTATTTATTCCAGCAATATGGATGAGTTCTATCGTGTGCGTGTAGCGGATGTAAAACGTAAAATTTACATTCATTTAGATGAAGGCGATAACGAAAAAGCTGAACAGACTAAATTGCTGATGGAGCAAATTCAGGAAAAGGTCTTGGGCATGACTGAGGACTTTGAACGGGTTCGGGTTGACGTGTTTGCCCGTTTAGCGCGCTATAATATTTTTTTAATTGAAGATGGTAAACTCTCTGACTATCAGGCCTCTTGGCTTAAAAACTATTTTAAGAATAAAATTTTACGTCACATAGCCCCTATTTTGCTGCATAGTAAAGTCAACTTAGTATCCCGCTTAAATGACTCTGCAACCTATCTTTATGTAGCCATAAACAACAGTGGTAAAAGCACCCAATACGCCACCATTGAGGTACCCACTAACGCCCTTTCACGCTTTGTGGTGATCCCCCCAGAAAACAGCCGAAAAAAGAAATATATCATGTTACTGGATGACATCATTCGCCTTAACCTTGAAAGTATATTTAAAGGTTTTGTCGACTTTGAATCAGGCGAAGCCTATTCATTCAAGATGACCCGGGATTCAGAATATTCCATCAATGATGAAATTGAAGAAAGCTATGTTGAGAAAATGTCAGAAAGCATGAAGCAGCGCTTAATTGCCGAACCCGTGCGTGTGGTATACGACGAGCAAATGCCCAATGACATGGTACGCAACCTCAAAAAGCGCCTAAAAATATCGTCCTACGATAGCCTGATTGCAGGTGGTACCTACCGTAACTTTAAAGATTTTATTGGGTTTCCCAACGTTGGCCGAGACTACCTTGAAAACTCCAAGTTACCGGCCATTACCTCAAGTGAATTTGCCGCACACCACACAGTATTCGATGCCATTAGTGAAAAAGATATTCTACTTTATTATCCTTACCATCGTTTTTTACACGTCACCGAGTTTGTTCGTCAAGCTGCATTCGATCCCAATGTAAAACAGATTAAATTAAACATTTATCGGGTGGCGAAAAACTCACGCATCATAGACTCCCTCATAGATGCGGTAGACAACGGCAAAAAAGTCACAGTAGTGGTCGAGTTAAGAGCACGTTTTGATGAAGAAGCGAACATTGGCTGGTCAAAAACCATGACCGATGCAGGCATTAAAGTGGTATTTGGCATGCACGCCCTAAAGATCCACAGCAAACTGTGTCTGGTCAGTCGTGAGGAAAAAGGCGAACTTGTTCACTACGCACATTTTGGAACCGGTAATTTTAACGAAAAAACGGCAAGGATCTACACGGACTTTAGCTTGTTTACGCGCAATCAGGAGCTCGCGCTTGAAGCAGAAAATGTGTTTAATTTCATTCAACAACCTTACCGTCGGCATAAATTTCACCATCTACAGATTTCTCCGATTAACGCCAGAACAAAAATACAGTTGCTGATCCGTCAGGAAATTCAAAACATCAAAGAAGGGTTGAGCGCTGGTATTACCCTGAAAATCAATAATCTCGATGATCGTTTATTGATAGATGACTTATATAAAGCCAGTCAGGCCGGTGTTAAAGTGCGCTTAATCATTCGTGGCATGTGTTCGCTGGTACCAGGTGTAAAAGGGTTAAGCGAGAATATATCAGTTATCAGTATTGTTGATCGCTTTTTAGAACATCCTCGTGTCATGGTGTTTGAAAATGCTGGCGATAAGCGTGTGTTTATCTCTTCTGCAGACTGGATGACCCGAAACATGGACTTTCGTATCGAGGTGGGCTGCCCGATTTATGAGCCCACCTTGATTAAACAGATTTTGGATATACTCGACATTCAATTTCAAGATACCCTGAAAGCTCGTATCATAGATCAACATCAGTCGAATAAATATGTGCGCCGTGGGAACCGCAAAAAACTGCGCTCACAAATTGAAACTTATGAATATATAAAACACCGGGAAAAGCAAAAAGATGCCCAATGATAATGCGCCATTTGATGGTGTTGAAGTAAGAGACACCAGCAAAATTGCCGCATTAGATATTGGCTCCAACAGCTTTCATTTAGTGGTTGCCCGGGTTGTGGCAGGTTCAGTACAGATCCTACACAGGGTAAAGCAAAAAGTACGTTTGGCCGAGGGCCTAAACAACGATTATTATCTCGATGATGAAGCTCAGCAACGCGGCTTAGATGCCCTAAACGTCGTGGCAGAGAGTTTGCAGGACTTCCCCCCCCAGAAAATGTCCGCATTGTTGCAACGTACACCTTACGTAAAGCGCAAAATGCCCCAGCGTTTATTCGCGCCGCTCGCAACATACTGCCCTATCCTATTGAAGTTATAGGCGGCGCGGAAGAAGCGCGCTTAATATATTTGGGGGTGGCGCATACTAACCACGATGATGGACAACGCCTAGTCGTCGATATTGGCGGAGGCTCAACGGAATTTATTATCGGTCAGGGATTCGAGCCCAAAATGTTGCGCAGTTTACAAATGGGCTGCGTCAGCTATACCAAGAAATACTTTAAACACGATGAACTAAAAATTAAGTATTTTGAGCGTGCTATCACCGCTGCCCAGCAAGAGCTGGAAATGATCGATAAAGCGTATTTGCGCGCTGGCTGGAAAAGCTGCATAGGCACATCCGGCACCATACGCAACATTATTCAAATTGCGCAAAATGACAGTGTTAAAGATACCGAAGGTCGGGTTTCTTTGTCGCAACTGACGCACTTAGTAAAAGTATGTTGTGATGCAGGTTCTCTGGACAAACTGCAAATTAGCCAAATGAGCGAAGATCGTAAGCCAGTATTTGCCGCTGGCTTAGCAATTTTGATTGCCATATTCAAAAGCTTGGATATCGATAGTATGGTGTTTTCGCCTGCTGCACTGCGCGAAGGGGTACTCTATGAGATGGAAGAGCAACTCACCCATCCAGATATACGTCAACGCTCAGCTGAAAGTGTGGCAACGCGCTACGACGTGGATATTGAGCAGGCTCGACGGGTACACAGTGTCACCATGGATATCTACCAAAATTGCAAAGACGATTGGAAGATAGCCAATAAAGAACTCAAGAGCATGCTCGGTTGGTCTGCTTTATTGCATGAGGTGGGTTTACAAATCAACACCCATGGCACGCAGCGTCATTCGGCTTACATTTTGCACAACATCGACTTACCTGGATTTAATCAAGAACAACAGAATTTAATGGCCACCTTGGTACGTTATTATCGTAAAAAAATTCGCCTTAATGATATTCCTGAGTTTACCCAGCACTCTGGGGAACGCGTCCATAAATTGATTGCTATTTTGCGTCTTGGTGCCCTGCTCAATATTAAACGTCAGGACGACATTCTGCCTAGCATTGACGTCAAGGTAAAAACCAATAGCATTCGCCTTTCCTTTCCCGATGGCTGGTTAGAGAATAAGCCTATTTTTAGTGCCGATCTGGCCAATGAAGCCCAGTACCTGCAAGCCTTAGGCTTAGAGCTGCGTTTTGCATAACGCCCCATTAGCACAAATAAATAGGCATTATAGTAAAAATGATAGCGATATCTATTTGATTTAGTTTGCATAACTCCTTGTAACTATTAACGAAAGTATCTTATAGTTTTGCGACTCATTCGCTAATACAGCGGAATGAGTGGGACCAAAAAATTGGTTTTTATATAACGTAATAACAAGGAAGATATAATGAAAGACGTACTCTTTTTCGACTCTATGCTCACCCCCAAAATCATCACCTTTGTATACTGGCTAATGTTAGCCGCAGCGGTTATATCAGGCGTGTCCGCTATGTTTACGGCCTACGGTGGTGGTTTTTTTACTGGCGCAGGTATTTTGATTGCTGGGGTGATTGGTGCGCGTATATGGTGCGAATTGTTAATAGTGCTGTTCAAAATCCATGAAAACTTGAAAAAAATTGCCGACAAGCAAGATAGTCCTAACGAATTATAAGGACTCACTCTCAACTGCCTAAGGGCAGTTGTTACTTTCATATTAATCTCAGGATATCCCCAATGCACGACCTATCCGCGCAAATTGCCTTCATTTTAGAAATAGATAAACTCAAAGCGGTATATCGTAAAACGATGGTCAAGGCCGATAGCAACCGTCACGAGAATAGCGCTGAGCATAGCTGGCATATTGCCATACTGGCGCAAATAATGGCTGGTTACGCACAGCGTAAAATTGATATTTTACGGGTTACAAAAATGTTACTCATCCATGATATTGTCGAGATCGATACCGGTGATCTTTTTGCCTTTGCTGATGAGCAAGATCATCAAGCCCAAGAACAAAAAGAACTCGCGGCCGCTAAGCGCATTTTTGGACTATTACCGACAGAACTTGCCCTAGAAATGGGAAATTTATGGCATGAGTTTGAACAAGCACAAACCGCCGACGCTCAATTTGCCAAGGGCATGGACCGAGTGCTACCCGTATTGCAAAATATGAGTAATCAAGGTGGCAGTTGGAAGGCCAACAAGGTACAACAAAGTCAGGTGCTTAAACGTAATCATTACCTAAAAGATATCGCCCCTAAGCTGTGGCAATATGTGCAACAAGAAGTAGAAATCGCAGTTGAAAAAGGCTGGTTATTAGACCGCTAACCCGTGTCTTAAAACCTAGTTATTTTATTAGCGTCCCAAGTATAAATCGATTAAGCGGGCCAGTTCGTCTTGAAAGTGTTCTTCAAATTCGTCTAGCTCTTGCCCAAACACCCCCAAATATTGCATGGCTTTTACATGATCTAAACGCTTATTATTCGTTTTGTACTCGGTCTCAGCTAAACTTTTATCGTAGCGTGGCACGATACGCCAACGCACGAAGTCGCTATGCAGGGTCGCAACCTGCTGTTTGGCAAACTTACAAAAACCTTCAATGTGCTCCACACCGTCTGGACCTAAACAACCCGGTTCCACTCTGAATGTTACTGTGAGTTTTTTGTACAATGGCAAGGGTAAAGATACTTGCATATCAAACGCACCATTTCCTTATAAATCAGATGATAAGCTTAAATTTACTTAAGATAACACGCGGTATGTGCCCGCTAACAACCCATTATATCAAGGCAACATTAGGTAAATCTACTAGGCAAACGTCTCGTAACATTATCTGTTGACCAGAAACAAAAAACCAAGCACTCGGCTTGGTTTTTAAACACAAAAATTAACGGCTGATTAGCTAACAGACGCCTGATAGATAGACTCAATTGCGTCATCTAACGTCGTATTAAACTCGTCATCAGACTGCTGAGCGCTCACACCCTCGGTCAGCGCCCGAGAAAAACTAGCAATAATGCCTTTGTTTTCAGCTAGGCGGCGGTTGGCTTCTTGACGGTGGTAACCACCCGATAAAGCAACCACTTTCAATACCTTAGGATGTTCAACCAATTCTTGATAGAAATTAACTTCAGCAGGTAAGGTTAATTTCAACATCACCAACTGATCTGTCCCTAATGCATCAAGTTCGGCTAAAAGAGCTGTTTTGAGCAGCGCCTCAGCTTGCGCTTTTTCAGGGCTATTAATATCAACTTCAGGCTCGATGATAGGCATCAAACCAGCGGCTAATATTTGCTTACCCACTTCAAATTGCTGCGCAGCGATGGCGTTGATACCGGCTTTATTGGCCAGCTTAACCACTGAGCGCATTTTGGTACCAAAAACATCTTGAGCATTCGCTTTTCCAAGCAGTTTATCTAGGTCTGTAATGGGTTTCATTAACTGAACCCCATCAGCCTCATCTAGCAGTCCTTTGTCTACTTTTAAGAAAGGAACAACGTTCTTCTCTTGCCAGAGGAAATGCGCAGATGACTTGCCGCCAATTTCACGGTCGAGTGTATTTTCAAACAAAATCGCGCCTAAGACGCGTTTACCATTAAAAGCAGGACTGGTCACAATTCGCGTACGCATCAAATGCACCTGAGTAAACATCTCGTCGTCATTCGTATACTGCGTCTCATCTACACCGTATAAGCCAAGAGCTTTGGGTGTGCTGCCTCCACTTTGGTCGAGCGCTGCGATAAATCCATTGTCGCTTTTTATTTTTGTTAGCATATCCAATTGTGCTTGTGATGCCATGTGCAACACTCCTTACTTGTGTTGTAAGCCGATGGGCATAACGGCTTGTAGGTTACAAAGGTTATTGAAAGCTTAGGCTTTTCTTATTATTAATTCTGTAAAAGGCGAATTATGCGCCCCGTGCCTCTAACATAGCGACAGCAGGTAGCTCTTTACCTTCTAGAAATTCTAAAAACGCTCCACCACCTGTGGAGATATAAGATATCTTATCCGCGATAGCATATTTGTCTACTGCTGCTAGCGTATCACCACCACCAGCAATAGAGAATGCATCACTGTGTGCGATAGCCATAGCAATCGCTTTAGTGCCCTCACCGAACTGATCAAATTCAAACACACCAACTGGACCATTCCATACTATTGTGCCGGCTTGTTTTATCAGTTCAGCCAGTTCAGCAGCCGTTTTTGGCCCGATATCGAAGATCATGTCGTCATCGGCCACATCAGCTACGGCTTTTAAGGTGGCTTGGGCTTGCTCTGAAAACGCTTTGCCAGTGACCACATCAACCGGTACTGGAATGTTTCCACCTGCCTCTTTGGCTGCGGCGAGTAAACGGTTCGCTTCTGGGATCAAATCCGCTTCATACAATGACTTACCTACATTATTACCCGTTGCGGCAATAAAGGTATTCGCAATACCGCCACCCACAATGAGTTGGTCAACTTTATTCGATAAGGCTTCTAGTACCGTTAGCTTGGTAGACACTTTAGAGCCGCCCACGATTGCCAGCATTGGACGTGCAGGGTTATGCAATGCTTTACCGAGTGCTTCTAATTCGCCAGCGAGCAAGGGACCCGCGCAAGCCACGGGGGCAAATTTACCCGCACCATGGGTTGATGCTTGGGCGCGGTGAGCCGTACCAAAAGCATCCATAACGTATACGTCACATAAGGCCGCATACTGTTTTGATAATATTTCGTCGTCCTTTTTTTCACCGACATTAAAGCGCACGTTTTCAAGGACCACTAACTCTCCTGTTTCCACGTCTACTCCATTTAGATAATCAGAGGCTAAGCGAACAGGACAATCCAATACATCATTTAAGTAATCAACTACTGGCTGCAAAGAAAATTCTTCTTCAAATTGCCCTTCGGTTGGTCGCCCAAGATGGGACATAACCATGACTTTTGCCCCTGCATTTAGCGCATGTTTTAAAGTGCCTAGGGACGCTTTAATACGCGCATCAGAGGTGACTTTACCACCTTTTACTGGCACGTTAAGATCCTGACGGATCAAAACGCGTTTTCCTGCTAAATCCAAATCAGTCATGTTGACTATTGACATATTTCCCCCATTTGACGTGTTAAAATGTGTGTTGCTCATTAAAAAAGGTCTTTATTCTATTCCTATTCTACATGCCTCAGCCGATGTATTTACATCCCAGCGTTCTAATGACTGGTACTGTTCAATGTCAGGCGATTCATAGTTTGCACGATATCGATCATGCGATTTGAGAACCCCCACTCATTGTCACACCATACCAGCAGCTTCACGAGCTGTTTGTGGCTGACCCGAGTTTGTGTACCGTCAACGATACAAGAATGAGCATCATGGTTAAAATCCACTGAGACTAAAGGTTCTTCTGTAAAATCTAAAATACCGTTCAAGCGGCCATTTTTGGCGGCTTTGAGCGCACGGTTAACGTCTTCGATACAAACCTGTGAATCCAAGGTCACACTTAAGTCCATTGCCGATACATTTATGGTCGGCACTCGCACGGCAATGGCTTCAAATTTGCCAGCAAACTTGGGTAACACCCGCTCTATGCCCCGTGCAAGTTTTGTATCAACCGGAATAATCGACTGACTCGCTGCCCGAGTTCGGCGTAAATCAGGATGATAGGCATCAATAACTTGTTGATCATGCATGGAAGAATGGATCGTGGTGATAGTTCCACTTGATACACTAAACGCTTCGTCAAGTACTTGAATTACTGGCACAATACAATTGGTAGTACAGGAACCTGCGGAGACGATCGTATCACTTGCCTTTAGGGTGTCATCGTTAATTCCGATGATAATGGTCGCGTCAACGTCTGGCCCACAGGGCTGAGAAAACAATACTTTTTTAGCACCTTGGGCTAAATGCTGCTCACCATGGCTACGTTCATTGTTCACTCCAGTGCATTCTAACACCACATCTATATCTAGCTCAGACCAAGGGAGGTCTTCAATATTAGGCAGCTGTAATAGAGTAATACGATCACCAGCAACCACTAGCTGTTGTTTGTCCAATAACACGGGGAAGCGAAAACGCCCGTGTGCGGTATCGTATTTTAATAAATGCGCTACGCCCTCAGGCTCAGCGAGTTCATTGATCGCCACAATTTGAATCTGTTTGTTTTGCCCTGTTTCGTATAACGCACGTAATACGTTGCGACCAACACGGCCAAACCCGTTTATTGCTATTCGTATCATCTTGCTCTTATTGAAAATTCATTCGTGATTATTTATTCACTAAAACAACTAAGGCGCTTAAAAGCGCCTTAGATTATAGTTTTATTGTTTCAACTGGAAGGCATTTCCTAACAATTCAATAAACCATGTGCCTTCTGGGCAACTGCATCCGCTGTAATACCGAAGTGTTTCAACAATACGCCGCCCGGTGCAGATTCGCCGAAGGTAGACATACCTACCACAGCGCCATCAAGACCAACGTATTTACTCCAGTAATCAACGTGCGCAGCTTCAACCGCAACACGAGCCTTAACGGCACGTGGTAATACTGCTTCACGATACGCTGCGTCTTGTTGATCGAAGACCGAGGTACTTGGCATTGACACAACACGAACCGCCACCCCTTTAGCACTGAGTTGTTCAGCTGCGTCCATAGCAACACCTACCTCAGAGCCGGTACCAATTAAGATAACTTGCGGTACACCATCACATTCTTTAAGAATGTAACCACCTTTAGCAACATTGGCTAATTGCTCTGCGTTACGAGCTTGAGCTGGCAAACCTTGACGGCTGAATACCAATGCACTTGGGCCATCCTTACGTTCTAGAGCTGACTTCCATGCGACAGCCGTTTCAGCGCCGTCACACGGACGCCAAGTCGTAAGGTTTGGTGTTAAACGTAAATTAGCAACTTGCT
Source organism: Paraglaciecola polaris LMG 21857 (assembly GCF_000315055.1). GTDB lineage: Bacteria > Pseudomonadota > Gammaproteobacteria > Enterobacterales > Alteromonadaceae > Paraglaciecola > Paraglaciecola polaris. The sequence continues at coordinate 80,804 of NZ_BAER01000124.1, forward strand.
CAATCGGTTGATGAGTAGGACCATCTTCGCCTTGACCAATAGAGTCATGGGTATAAACGAAAATATTAGGTATGCCCATTAATGACGCCATACGTACAGCGTTACGTGCATATTCCATAAACATCAAGAAAGTAGCGCCGAACGGACGAAATCCACCGTGTAAACCAATACCGTTCATGATGCCGCTCATTCCGAACTCACGCACACCGTAGTACAGATAATTTCCATTTGCATCGTCTGCGCTTATACCCTTAGCGTTTGACCATAAGGTTAAGTTAGAACCAGCCAAATCAGCTGAGCCGCCTAGAATTTCAGGCATGATTGCAGCGAACGCTTCAATGGAATTCTGTGATGCCTTACGGCTCGCTACGTTTTCGGCTTTCTCTTGCGATTGCTCAACAAAGGCTTGGGCTTTCTCTGCAAAATCAGCCGGTAAATCACCATTCAAGCGACGGGTTAATTCAGCAGCAAGTTCAGGGTGAGCGTTAGCGTAAGCAGAAAACTGTGCATTCCATGTTTCTTCTAATTCTGCGCCTGATGATTTAGCGTCCCAACCAGCATAGATATCAGCAGGGATTTCAAACGGCCCATGAGGCCACTTTAGGAATTCACGGGTCGCGGTAATTTCATCCGCTCCTAAAGGAGAACCGTGTGAATCATGGCTACCTGACTTATTAGGCGAACCAAAGCCGATCACTGTTTTACAACAGATAAGCGTAGGCTGTTTGGTATTCGCTTTCGCTGCTGCCACTGCTTCTTTAATCGCTTGCGGATCATGGCCATCAACACCGGCGATAACGTGCCAGCCATACGCTTCGAAACGTGCAGGCGTATTATCAGTGAACCAACCTTCTACATGGCCATCGATAGAAATACCATTGTCATCCCAGAATGCCACTAGCTTACCTAGACCTAAGGTACCCGCTAATGAACTTGCTTCGTGGGAAATACCTTCCATCAAACAACCATCGCCTAAGAAGCAATAGGTGAAGTGATCGACGATATTGAATGTGTCTTGGTTAAACTGAGCGGCAAGCGTTTTTTCAGCAATGGCCATACCGACTGCATTACTGATACCTTGTCCAAGTGGACCGGTCGTGGTTTCAACGCCTGGTGCATAACCGTATTCTGGATGGCCTGGCGTTTTAGAATGCAACTGACGGAAGTTTTTCAATTCTTCGATGGGTAACTCGTAACCCGATAAATGCAAGAGAGAGTAAACTAACATCGAGCCATGGCCGTTTGACATAATAAAGCGGTCGCGGTTTGCCCATTGTGGATTAGCAGGGTTGTGCTGTAAAAAATCGTTCCACAATACTTCGGCAATATCAGCCATGCCCATAGGGGCGCCTGGGTGTCCTGAATTAGCCTGTTGTACTGCATCCATACTAAGCGCACGAATAGCGTTAGCGAGTTGTTGACGTGAAGGCATGTGGTCTCCTGATTATGAGTTACTGGTTTACGGCCGCGAATAAGATTCCACAGTTGCGACCGATTTAGCTCTACATTCTGGCTTAGGCCTCGCCTAACTGCAACGACAAAACCTAACGAAACTCCATTTGTGATTGACTTTTTTTATTGGAACGGTTGCTTTACGCCCAGCCGTTTGGACGTCTAGAAGTAAAGACTGGTATTTTTGATCTTAATCAGTAAAATGTCACTATATTGATTAGTATATTTTTTATTTAATAAGGATCCTACATGGCTAAGCATCTTTTTACCTCCGAGTCGGTATCCGAAGGGCACCCAGACAAAATCGCAGATCAAATATCTGATGCGGTACTTGATGCCATTCTCACCCAAGATCCCAGGGCTCGTGTGGCCTGCGAAACGTACGTAAAAACCGGCATGGTCATGGTAGGGGGTGAAGTTACCACAAATGCTTGGGTTGATATTGAAGAATTAACACGCAATACGATTCGCGAAATAGGCTATACCCATTCAGATATGGGCTTTGATGCCGATTCCTGCGCTGTGTTAAACGCCATAGGTAAACAATCCCCTGACATCAATCAAGGTGTTGACCGCACACGCCCTGAAGATCAAGGCGCTGGTGACCAAGGCTTAATGTTTGGCTACGCCAGTGACGAGACAGAAGTGTTGATGCCTGCTCCCGTCACTTATGCCCATCGTTTGGTTAAACGCCAAGCAGAGGTACGTAAAAGTGGCCAACTAGACTGGTTGCGTCCAGATGCAAAAAGCCAAGTTACATTCATTTATGAAGATAATGTACCTGTGGGCATCGATGCAGTGGTGTTATCCACTCAACATTGTGATTCTGTGACCACGGAACAATTACGCGAAGCAGTTATGGAAGAAATCATTAAACCCGTTCTTCCGGCTAAGTGGTTGACCGCGAATACTAAATATTTTATTAATCCCACTGGCCGTTTTGTGATCGGCGGTCCAATGGGAGATTGCGGATTAACTGGACGAAAAATTATCGTCGATACATACGGCGGCATGGCCCGTCACGGCGGCGGTGCGTTCTCTGGTAAAGATCCCTCTAAAGTTGACCGCAGTGCTGCCTATGCCGGACGCTATGTGGCAAAAAATATTGTCGCAGCGGGCCTTGCCAAACGCTGTGAAATTCAAGTGTCTTATGCAATTGGTGTGGCTGAGCCTACGTCTATCAATATCGAAACCTTTGGTACCGGTAAAATATCTGATGAAGCCTTAACGGCATTGGTTCGCGACCATTTTGAATTACGCCCTTATGGCTTGATCAAGATGCTTGATTTGGAACGTCCAATTTATCAGGCTACTGCAGCCTATGGCCACTTTGGTCGTGATGAGTTCCCATGGGAGAAAACAGATAAAGCGGAGGCGTTACGCGCCGCAGCTAATCTTTAACGCGCTGTGTTTGTTTTGAATTAGCAGCCTTAAACAAATAAAAACCGTATATTAATAAACGCATTGTGCCGACGCCCAATGCGTTTTTTTATGCCTAAGCCTAAGCGACTC
>NZ_BAER01000123.1 GCF_000315055.1 Paraglaciecola polaris LMG 21857
ACAACTTACCGGGTGTTAATGGATTTTGTCCTTTAATTAAAAAAACAGAGAAGCTTGTTCAGTATATTGAGGAAAAATTAGACAAAAAAGCGGCAAAAAATATAGGGGCTGTTCACAGTGATTTACTTGCAAGAGCCGCTGCTTTTTTACTGCTTTCAGACTCTAAGGCTTCATATACCATTGAAGGAGAAACGCCTCCTCATAATCGTATAGAGCGATGGGGGAAAATTATCGGTCAAGCAGGCAAGCAGCCATTAACCGTTGAAGAGATAGAGCGTTTACAAGAAGTAGTAATTCCGGATAGTCGATTTGTCGTGCCGGGAATTCGTTGCGTTGGCGGTTTTGTAGGTGGGCATGACCGTGTGACCAACATACCCATACCTCAGCATATATCTGCAAAGCCAGAAGATCTAGATGAACTGCTCGCGGCTTATCTAAGTGCGTATGAAAAAATGAAAGGTTCAGGATTTCATCCTGTTTTAGCTGCTGCAATCATTGCCTTTTCGTTTGTGATTATTCATCCACTAGAAGATGGTAATGGACGAATTCATCGCTATTTAATTCATCATGTATTAGCTGAAAGTGGTTTTACACCTAAAGGCGTGATCTTTCCGATTTCAGCGGTAATTTTAGAAAGAATAAAAGAGTACAAAGCCGTGTTAGAGCAGTTTACACAGCCTCGTTTAAAGTATGTTGAATGGCATCCAACTGACGACAACAATGTTCATGTAACAAACGACACGGCTGACTTGTATCGATATGGTGATATGACGTGCCAAGTGGAGTTTTTGTTTGAGTGTGTAAAAGATACAGTAGACACCGTACTCCCTGAGGAAGTTCTTTATCTTGAAAGATACGATGAGATTTGGAACTATGTAAATAATCGATTTGATATGCCTCAGAAAAGTTTAAGTTTACTACTTAACTTTTTGCGTCAGAGTAATGGTCAATTATCGAAGAGAGCTAGGACTAAGGAGTTCTCTGCACTTACTGATGTTGAAGTAACAGAAATAGAAAGTAAATATCAAGAAGTGTTTGAGATTGATTAAGTTTAACCATTAATAGAATGAATAGTTAGTAAGCATATGAGAGAAAAATGCTGTTAACTAACTGTTCATAAAATATGCAAAATCAATGCGATTCAGTGACAAATTGATGGTGTTTTCTTATATAAAGCCAAGGAAGTGAGGCCCTCCCTACAAAGCACTTTATTCCCATTTCAAAAGAAAGTAATCTGGATCTAGTTTTGGATTATTTTATATGCAGGCACGATCCGATAATTGCTTAACTGCGGTGTTTACCTAGCTATGAATCGGCATGAAAAAAAGAATATGCGGATAGCAGCTATGTGCCAATGGACTAAACCGCTACGCGGTAGCAGTGCCGCTCCCACCGCTATAATTGTATTCTGATCTCGTTCTCCGCTCCTAAGCTGAAGGAAGGGCAATGTTGCCCTGAATTCACTCAGGAGTGAAACCATGAGTTATTTTACAGAAAGCACCAGTCCTTTACGTCAGCGCATGATTGAAGACATGACCATGCGTAGGCTCAGTCCCAAAACGCAAATCGGCTACATCAGAGGTGTGAAGAAACTCGCCGCGTATTTGAAACGCTCGCCAGAAGATGCCACGGCTGAAGAACTACGGCAATTCCAACTCGCGCTGGTCGAGCAAGGCGCATCTAACATCACCATCAACGCCACGTTATCGGGTTTAAAGTTCTTATTTCATAAGACCCTGAATCGACTCGATGTGATGCTCAAAGTTAGCACCGTGCCGGTGCCAAGGAAGTTGCCTACGGTCTTGAGTAAAGAGGAGGTTAAGCAACTGATTGATGCCACCCATAGTATCAAATACAAAGCTGCATTCTCGGTCGCGTATGGGGCTGGGTTGCGGATTGGCGAAGTGGTTGCGCTGAAGGTGACGGATATCGACAGTTCTCGCATGCTGTTGCGCATTGAGCAAGGCAAAGGTAAGAAAGACAGGATGGCGATGTTATCGCCAATGCTGTTGACCACCCTTCGCCAATGGTACAAACATGCCAAAGCGCATCACTTGATGCTTAACGGCGGTTGGTTGTTTCCGGGACAAAATCCCCTCAACCCAATCGGCACCCGTCAGCTCAGTCGTGCGTGTAAATCAGCGTGTATTGACGCCGGGCTGACTAAAAAAGTCTCCATGCATACGCTTCGGCACAGTTTCGCCACGCACTTACTGGAAGATAAAGTCGATATCCGGGTCATCCAAACCTTGTTGGGGCATAGTAAACTGGAGACCACGGCTTTGTATGCGCAAGTCGCCAGCAAACTGTTGCAAGAGGTGGTCAGTCCGCTAGATACATTGGCATCGTGAGCGTGACAACATGTCAAATAACTCACGGACTCCACTGGACGTGGCGGATGTGTTTCGTCTGTCTGGCGACAATTACAAAGCAGCACATCGTGGCCATCTAAGTCTAGCGCAACTCAAAGTCATGTCAGCCATTGAGCGCTGTCGAAGTGCGCAACTAGGCGCCCATCACTTGCATTGTGAACACTGCGATACCGATGCCATCGCATATAACTCCTGCCGCAATCGGCATTGTCCGAAGTGTCAGGGCGCCAGTGCCAAACGCTGGTTTGCAGCCAGAGAAAAACAGTTGTTGCCCGTGGCGTATTACCATGTGGTATTTACGCTACCGGCCGAAGTGGCACAGCTGGCCTTTTACAACAAAGCGCTGATGTATCAGCTGTTGTTCAAAGCCGCATCACAGACGCTGCTAATCATTGCCGGTGACACTCGACATTTGGGCGCTGAAATTGGTACCACCATGGTCTTGCACACGTGGGGCTCAGCGATGATGCATCACCCGCATGTGCATTGCATTGTCCCCGGTGGTGGTTTGGATAAAGCTAAGCAATGGAAAGCTTGTAAAAAGGGCTTCTTCTTGCCCGTTCGGGTGTTGTCTCGCTTGTTTCGCCGCTTGTACATGCAAGGGGTGGCGGAGTTGTATGCATCGAAGCAACTCCTGTGCTTCGGGGGCTTGACCCAAGCTATTGGCTTTGAACACGCAGCGCACTTCACAGCATGGTGCAAACAGCAACAATTCATGGAATGGGTCGTATATGCCAAGCCGCCGTTTGCAGGGCCCAGAGCCGTGCTGAAGTACCTGTCGCGTTATACGCACCGCGTCGCGATAGCGAATCGGCGGCTGCAATCCATCGATGCAACACACGTCACGTTTACGTACAAGGACTACCGGCGCAAAGGCAATAACATGCACCGCGCCATGCAACTGACTTGTGGCGAGTTCATGCGTCGGTTCTTGTTGCATGTGCTACCAACCGGGTTTCACCGTATACGGCATTATGGTTTGTTGGCCAGTAAAGCCAAACTCAATGTGGCTAGGCAAGCATTGCAAGTAGAGCCGGAGCAAGAAACAGCAGAGACTGTCGACGACACTGAGACAAGTTCAACGCCCTTCGTGTGCAGGCAATGTCATTCACCAATGACGGTATCGGCGCTCAGGCTTCCCGCTTACTTACCAAGAGCACCACCTACATTGAATTAGTGGCCACTGATGCTCCCAAAGAATCGTCTTTACTGGTGAGGGTAGCGCTGTACTTGAAGCCACAAAAACCACATTACAAGGATTAAAACGAAGCAAACAAACTGAATAAAAACGTGAAAAATAGATGCGAATAGAAAGAAAGCACGACTGGAAACAAGTGATCAAGACGATCATCCTCTACGGCAGACTCACCTCCATCATCGAAATCCCCATAGCTATACCACCGGGGTAACATCCCGCGGTTTCGTCCACTGGAGATTATCATCTATCTACCCCAGACGAGGACATCAACGTGGATCTGAATGGGGGGCAGATAACTGATAATCTAAACAGTTGCTGTCGTTTACGGTCTAGCACTTAAAAGGCAGCAATGTACGTAAAGCGGTCGTTGGAAGGCTTGGTTTTCGGTTGTCTAGAACCTGCTAATAATTGTCTTTTGCTGCCGTAGAAAAGAAAAGTTGTGGGTCTCAAAAGTGCGTAAAGCTTACCTAAAATAATGCCAATAAAATCCACCGTCATTGCTGCGAAGGCAACAATCTCCATAAATTAATTGGCTGATCTAAAACTGCTCTTAATTGAATGGTCACCAAGGTTTACTCGATCAAATGGATTTTGAGATTGAAATCACCAGCAATTTACATCACCACAAACAGCCACAACGATACTTTGTACATTGGCCTAACAAGTGCCTTGGTAAAGCGAATTTACCAACATAAAAATAAGCTAATACTAGGCTTTAGCTAAAAGTACAGCTTAACTAAATTAGTTCATTTTGAACAGTTTGAAGAAATGGAATCCGCTATTTTAAGAGATAAGAGGCTTAAACAATGGTATCGATCATGGAAGAATCCTCTAATATCGGAAATTAATAGCAGGCTAGAAAAAACGTCAGTGAATCAAAATAGGAGAGCAAATCAACTCTCCCATGGCGTGCATTACTTTACCTTTAACATTCTTGAGCATTTGTCTATGTCGCGCAATTGTATTGCAGGGTATTGCGCCAATAGCCCGCAAAGGTAAGCGTGGGCTATTGGCGCATTACATAGCAGCAGTTCTGTGGCGTTCGATATCGAACTGATGGTAGGGTTATTCCATTGATCACATGTTTTGAATGCCTGCTCGATGGTTTTTAATTGCTGAACCTCTATTCTGTCTTTTGCTGCGGGTTCTGTTAATGCGGTCAGTTCAGCTTTTTTAAGTGCAAACCCATAATTACCAGAATAATCCCTAAGACGAATTTCGACTGCTCTTCGCATATATTTGTAAATAGTTTTATGATCCATGTGATCATTGATTAATACTGACGCCCAGCCAAATTTGCATATATTTCTGTTAAACAACCGTGACTCAAAAGCGCTCCAAACATAAAGGAAGATATGCGTATAATTATCTTTGTTGTTAGCAAAACTAAATTCTTCTTCATCCAACAATAATGCTGGACGCCTCTTTACCGCACTTTGATGGTTTACCGTAAACTGTTGGGAAGGAATGCCTTGTGAATAATGCACTTTAACATCATAGTTGGCATGTAATGACTTGTTACGATTAAAGTTAACCTCAAAGTCACGTACAGCCGATAGAAGCATATTGTCGCTTTGATACACCTTATTGATTGCTCTATGCAGACCTGATTGCATGAATTCGAGTAGATAACGACTTTCAGATAGTTTCAAATCCTTAAAAGATGTGCGTTTGGCCATGCCTCCGTGCAGAGATATCTGTATAGGGTATCTATCCTTTGCCCTAAACTTTTTAGCAAACAGATGGCGATTGTGATGGGGGACATCTTTTGCCGAAATCACCCAAACATCAGCGAGGCACTTATGATCATCAAATCGTTTTTCAATATAAGTGCGTATTTCTTTCTCAAACAGCTTTCTTGATTCTATACTGCTAAGGCTCCCTACATCGTAAAAAGAAGCAAAAGCGTCTGGGGTTAACGTACTTACGTATTTAAGGGCATTGTTCAATGCGTCTTTTCCTGTAAACCGTTTAACTAAAGTATTCTCTAACATCTCAAATTTAATGGTGAGTTCTTTATTGCTTTTGTTAAGTTTGGGTAAAACAGAGAATTGAACGTAATCGAGTCCTTGTATTTGAGTGCTCAATGCGTCGCTAACTAACTTGGTGGCGTGGGTGATGAATTCTGACTCTTTTTGCTCAAGTCTTTTCTCTATCAAACACCGGCAGCCTTGAACATCTTTAGCAATTGACATTGCGTGATTAAATAAAGCTCGTAGGGTGAGTATTTGAGGGCCATCTTTAGATAAAAGCAGTTTTGTTAACTCTAAATGTTGCAGCACGCTTTCGATATCGTAGTGATTGACGTGTTTGATAGGAATCGAGTTTATTTGCAGGAAGCTTATTACTTTTGCTAGGTTCTCAGCATGTTGCTTCTGCTTGATAATTGCTCTGCGCTTTGCTTGCTCGATTGGTTTTTTAAGAAAATGAGATAAAATCGATCTTAATTGATCTTCAGCTTCGCGTAGTTGAACAGTTCGTTCAGCGCACAATAGACACGCCATTTTTAACCTTACATACCTAAAGGGTTAATAGATAATGAGATAGTAGCATGACGGTCCGAAATGCGAACCGTCGTTTTCAGTATATGCGGATCAAGAATCATCGGTCCATATTGCCGAACATTCGTTGGCGTGGGTAAGGGTTTGTTTAAGCGTCAATTTGTTGTAATGCTGTAACACTCTTATCCATCCGTTCAGTGAGGTACGTGGCAATCGCGTCAAAATTAATATCCTCAACACTATCAATTGCGGCGCAAGACGCATGGCTGAAAGTGCAAAATTATTGGTCGATGATTTGTTACAAGGCGATCTAGTTCGCCAATGGGTATTAAGTTTACCCATACCGCTTCGTTTATTGCTTGCTAAGTACCCTAAACATTTAAGTAAAATCATGCAAATCATCCATCTAGCCATTACAACAGATGTTATTCATCAATCAAAGTGTCTTGGTTTCGCTGAAATGGTGCGTAGTAGATATTAAAGCTCCTCTGAATGTCTGTTCTTTGTCTCGAAGCCGCTGGTCATAAATTTTCATGCGACTGACTTCTGTTCTTAAGATTATCAGTTGG
>NZ_BAER01000122.1 GCF_000315055.1 Paraglaciecola polaris LMG 21857
CGCGAAATTACTGAATTAATAGGAGATCATTGAAGGGAATATGTCCCGCTTTCAGCTGGATGTTAATTTGATCTAACAACCAACGTTCGAGTAAAAAAAAGCCCGGCTAAAGAGCCGGGCTAAAATAGTTTAATCGGGAAACACACATAAACTAAAACACACATATATTGTGACTTGCTCGTTATTCATTAGTTCATTGAAGATGCTAAAAAATGCAAATACTTAATAGAGCACATTGTAATCCGAGTTTATAAACGATTTATCTGAGAGCAATTTTGTTACTGGCTTACCATCTTGACTTTTATCAGGTTAGTATTAGCGACCGCGCGGCACAAAGTAGGTGTGACGGCGATTTTTTTAATTTTAATTCTCCTACGAGAGTGGCTTATGTTTCGCACCTTATATAAAAATTTATCCTTTGGCCGAGTTTCACTGCTGCTTCTGTCGGTTTTCTGGCTGTGCAGTTGCACCACTACACCGCCAAAAAACATTAGCAACATTTGCGAGATATTTTTGGAGAAGCGGGATTGGTTTGATGCGGCAGAAGATATGAGTGCTAAGTGGGGTGTGCCAATGCATGTGCCGATGGCGATGATGTATCAAGAAAGTTCTTTCAGAGCCGATGCACTGCCACCAAAAGATTATGTATTCTTTGGCTTAATCCCTTGGGGGCGGGTAAGCAGCGCATACGGTTATTCACAGGCAAAAACACCCACTTGGGCAGATTACCGACGTGAAACGGGTAATGGTTGGGCCGATCGTGAAGACTTCGAGGATGCCATGGACTTTATGGGGTGGTTCATCGATAAGACGCATAAAATCAATCGCGTTTCAAAGTGGGACGCTGAAGCCCAGTATTTGAATTATCACGAAGGGTGGGGCGGATATAAACGCAAAAGTTATCACAAAAAACGTTGGTTGCAGAAAGTAGCAAAAATAGTCAAAGCCCGTTCGTTACGTTATGCCACTCAACTAAAAGGTTGCAGAGAAGAGTTAGAAAAAGGCTGGTTCATGCGTTTATTTACTTAGATTGTACAAATACAAAAGGAGTTTTATTTATCCAAAGGAAGTGCAATCATCCGGCGAGAGCGACTTTTTTGAATACATTCAAGCGGGTCCTCGCGGGAGCACTTTAAGCCTTTACGTACTTTTATTCGTCAGCGTTTCCATGAGGGAAGCGTTGCGATGCAATATAAAATGTTCCGCCTTATTTCGAGATTGGTTGTGTAGCAATCGCGAAACTATCAAGCACTATGTGGCCGGACACGCTTGTTACACTTCACACATTACCCATACAAGACTTGCTACCCTATGCAGAAAATGGGTAAAAAACGTATTAATTTTGTACCCAAGGAAAGCATGAGCCTGTAACAGATATCATTACGTCCTCAGCTTTATTCTTTTGGCGCTTCTGACACTAGATAACATGCGTGTTATCTCCCTGGTCGCTACTCCCCATTCCCTGTGATGCTTTACTGATGGCACTTATTCATCATAAGAATAGAAAGCCATTTATAATGCTGATGCACTACTTTCACTCGCTTAGGGTATTCTCATCATCCGGTTGTTGCTTTATTGAACAAGTTTTAAAAACAATGTTTTATTGCAGAATGAGAAGCTAAGGAGAAAGCAGATGTCAGGTCATTTCTATTTGAGCGGTACTCAGATCAAACGAAACGATATGATGGAACGCGCAAAAAAACTAGCGCGTATTTTTCAACAGAAAGGGGTTACCCCCGGAGACGTCATAGCCGTCTTATTAAGAAATGACGTTGCGTTATATGAAGTCGTTGAGGCGTGTCGATATGTGGGGGCTTATTATGTCACGTTGAATTGGCACAGCACCCAAGCAGAGTTATACCAATCACCGTAATTAATTTCCCACGTCAATCCAATCCCGCATGCATAGATTTGCGACCCGTTTATTATCACTAATAAAGCGGTTCCAGGCTCTACAACATTGCTCAACAATATCTTCATAGCCTTCGAAACAACGATTAGCTAATTCATTTTGTCTTAACCATTGCCATACCTGTTCTATTGGGTTCAACTCCGGTGAATATGGGGGAAGTTTTATAATAGAAAGGTTGTTAAATTCGTCAGCCAGATAAGATTGATGCCATGT
>NZ_BAER01000121.1 GCF_000315055.1 Paraglaciecola polaris LMG 21857
TCGATAATACTGGCATCAACGGTATAGGTACCTTCTGCTAATTCGTCTGGTACATCCACACTGTAAACACCGCTTAATACCGTGGCGCTGAGAACTTGTTCAACGCCCGCTTCGTCTGTCACCAAGAGCGACACAACCGCATTGTCTGGCTCATTGCTCGTGCCGGTAATGGTCGGGGTGGCATCATTGCTGTTGTCGGGGGCATCCACCGTTAACGTGGGCGCCACCGTGTCCACGCTGCCAGTATCGTTGGCGATGGTCTCGTTACCCGCGGCATCCGCTACCGTGGCCGCAACACTATAATTGCCTTCAGCTAAATCTACTGGTACTGCCGCGCTATAGGTACCATTTGCTTGTACAATGGCATTGACAGTTTGCACTGCATCGTTACTGTCGGTAACGGTGAGATTAACCACTGAATTCACGGGCGCATCTGTACTACCGGTAATCGTAGGGGTAGCATCACCGCTGTTATCTGGCGCATCCACGGTTAACGTTGGCGCGATAGTATCTACGCTGCCAGTATCGTTTGCACTCGCCTCATTACCGGCTGTATCAGTTATTGTCGCCTGGACGCTATAACTGCCTTCGGCTAAATCTGCTGGTACTGCTGCGCTGTACGTACCGTTTGCTTGCACAGTGGCATTCAGTGTTTGCACTGCGCCATTGTTTCCAGTGATCGTAAGATTAACCACCGAATTAACAGGCGCATCAGTGGTACCGGTAATGGTTGG
>NZ_BAER01000120.1 GCF_000315055.1 Paraglaciecola polaris LMG 21857
AGGTTATATTGGTCAATTCCCACGAAATATACAATGTGTTTAGAAGACGGAAGCGAGACGACCGAGTCTGAACGCATGAGTAAAGTTCGCAATCACTAGTTTTTCTACGGTAGATAGGAATGAATATCAGGAAATGAGTTACCTATTTTTAGCTAGCCCTGTGATAATGGCGGATTGCCGCTGCGGGAGGACCTACAGCGTTTTAAATGAAGCTTTTTTGAGAACAATATGAAAACTAAAACTATTTTGACCAGTTCAGTTCTAGCGGTATTTTTGAGCCTGAACGCATGTGGTCAGTTTAACCTCGCTACTCAAACAACTCCAATTGTTAAACAGTCATCTTCTGGAATATGCCATGATAAAACGAGTTCATCTTATCATCGCACGAAAAAATTCGTGGCGTTCGATTCTGTCGCCGCGTGTATAAATAGTGGAGGTCGTCTACCAAAATCAAAAACTAACGCAATAGATAAGGCGACGAAGGAAGCTATTGATAAAAATAGAAGCTTTGTAGAGCTTTATGACAGAAGCGATTGGCCGCACTGGTTAGACAGCGATAAAGACTGTCAGAATACGAGAAATGAATTGCTCATTGAGACATCAACAAAACCTGTCTCTTTTAAATCAGAGAAGCAGTGCAATGTGCTTTTAGGGCAGTGGTATGACCCATACTCGGGTGGCACTTATAGTGTGTCCAAAGAGTTAGATCTCGACCACATCGTCCCGCTAAAATTTGCTCATGGAGGAGATAAATGGAGTAGACAGCGGAAGGCCTTATTTGCCAATGACGTCGAAAACCTCATACTCGTTCAAGCGTCTTTGAACCGTCGAAAAGGGGCTAAAGGACTTGATGAGTGGATTCCACCTAACCACCCATACCGATGTGAATATATAGAACGTTTTAACCGCGTGATGACTAAGTATGCATTGGCATTTATCCCATCTGAACAGCGTATCGTTGACAGAATGGTTAAGGCTTGTAGTCAGAGTAATTGATTGATAACTCATGCGGAACGTACTGTTATTTATTGATTTAGGGGACAACCTATCATCTGAGATAGCGTCACTCGTTGTTGCATTATTTCTAATTATATGCGGCTTTTATAATTATATATTTTGGATATAAAAGCACATAAAGCGAACTTTACTTGGGGTGCTGTCAACCTCAAGGCTTCTTGTATCAACTCGGTTGAGTATGCTTATCAATAACATTTTTTACGTTACTTCGACTTCATAAGGTAAAGTGATATCAACCAACACAGTCAATGCATTTGTGATAACTGATTTAGTCTTGCTTTCCTTGCTTTAAGGCGGATTAAAACTAATCTGAATGGGTGTAAACTCAAAATGGATATTTAAGTTTTATGATTAATTCAGTTGAAGAATTTGAAGCGCGTTTTGGTGAGATTGATGTAAAAACAATTTTCGCAAGTGAAGATGCAAGGATCAAGCGATACAACGTAAGATTCGACGAATACGCTCGAAATTCTAAGCGTCTTACAGACATTCTTGAACAGAGCCTTAAAAACGCATTGGATTCAGAGTCAAGAGCCTCGCTTGCACGACCTTTCCGCGAGTTATTAAACAAGGTTAGGTATGTGAATCAAATGACCTCATTTCGGTTATTAAGTAACGCATCAACAATCAGTCAACTTTTATCGTTAACGCGCCAAAATATCCTGTTGTCATACCACCAAAGCACTATTAATGACATAAATGCTAACACTAAGGCTGTTAATGGGGCGTTGGAAAATTACCTCAATAAAAAAGCAATTGAAAAAGTTACTACTAAAAATCAGTCCAAAAAGGCATTGTTACGTGGTAAAGCACTTTTTGGCATTACAATTGAGGTCTTGAATGAATCTGAAATTCTGTCCAGTGTGCATGAAAATTTGCTTGTACAATTTATCGAGTTACACATACAAGAAGTTGAAAATAGTGACCTAATGACCAGAACTAAGCATATGTTGATCGAGGCCCAAACACGGCTGAACGAAGCAATAACTCCTTTAAACCTCATGGGGGAATTGGTAGAGATGGTAGCGAGTGTTCCAATGATTAAGCCAATTTTACATTTGGCTAAAGCATATCTAGAAAATAGAGAAAAACACCCATTACATTCTGTAGAGCCAACAGAAAACAGTTACGAACAGGGCATAATATTCCTAAATTCAGAATTAGAAACAATCGAAAATAGAATGAATGTAAACTTGGAATTCATCAATAAAGCTCATCAAACTGTGAACGAAGTAGTTGAACAAGGCTATCTTTCCATTTAAACACTAATCATTACATGACTCCCATTTATATCCGATGAACGCGATAACGTACCAACGACATTGTCTGGCTGTTGTAAGTCAAATTGAGTTGATAGTGATGCCCATGATTCATGTCCGGCAGGTTTGTTAAGTTGAATTACACTTGTATTTTAAGGTGCTTCAATCACGACAATTTCGTATGACATCAATGTGCCAAAAAACAGCCGTTGGTGAACCACTCAGTTAACGATCACAAATGGCACAAAATGCTCATTTGATATCTTCATGCTCGTATGACCGCAATGGCCGTAAACTTACCCTTGAAGATGATGTTCGGCTATGTCTATAAATTGCTCATCGGAGCCATCCAAAGTTGCCAACTTTATTGTTCATCGACAACTTGTTCTCTATTGTTTTCTATACGCGTTCGCATATATAAATAAGTATTTCTAGCTTCAAACGAATTATTTATGCGTTCGCATATATTTATGTTATATCTACCATAAATAAGCTACAATTACCGCGAACGCATATACTATGAGGTCAGAATGCAGGTTACAATTACTGATACTAAGCAAATAGGGCAGATTGCCAAGCTAGTGAGGAAGCATCAAGGGCTTGACCAAGCCACTTCAGCTTCATTAAGTGGAAATGGCACCACGTTCACCAGTGAATTTGAAAACGGAAAACCAACCGTTGAGATAGGGCGTGTATTGAATGTCCTCGATGCTCTTGGGATCACTGTGACACTTGATATTCCTATGCAAACAGAAATGTTAACGGCAATGGAAAGAAACCAAATTGAACTCATTATCACAGGATAAGCTGTAATGCGTCGTATTTTGAATGTGTTTATCGACAAAAGCCTAGTTGGCGAGTTATCAGAAGATAATAACATCTGGTCCTTTGTGTATGAGCCTAATTGGTTAGCTGCACCAGAAAGCTTTCCGATATCTCCCAGTATTCCCTTGGTAGAAGATAAGCAAACAGACGGCTCATCTACTCGCCCCATTCAATGGTTCTTTGACAACCTGTTGCCAGAGGAAAAAGCACGAGAGTTACTTGCCAGTGATATCAAGGAGCCTGTAGAGGACGTGTTTGCATTATTAACGAAAGCTGGTGCTGAATCTGCTGGGGCAATCACATTACTGCCACCAGACACCCCTATTTCAGAAGGTGATATACACTCACTGACCGATGAAGAAATGAACACCCGTATTGAATCGCTACCGAAGACATCATTAAATCGTAGTGAGCGGAAACGTATGTCATTAGCCGGTGCGCAACACAAGATGTTAGTCGTGTTACATAAGGGAAAATTATATGAGCCAAGTGGCAACATGCCTTCAACTCACATCCTAAAACCATGTCATTCAGATCCAGATGTATATTACCAAACACCCATCAACGAGTGGTTTGTGATGAAACTTGCTGATAAATGTGGACTCAATGTGCCGCTTGTCGATATCGTTTATTTTCCAGAGCCTGCTTATATGATTGAGCGATTTGACAGAAAAGGACATCACCCACACCAGCAAAGGTTGCATATGTTGGATGGCTGTCAGCTTTTGAATTACCCGCACTTGACAAAATACCGCAATAACAATGTCGCAAGTTTAGTGAATATCGTGGATAAAACGCGTACAAAAGCTAAAACACTATTAGAAATATTTCGCTGGGCTTGTTTCAATGCCATGGTGGGCAATGGTGATGCACATTTAAAGAACCTGTCATTTTTTATTAGCAAAAACTACATAACCATGACCCCACATTATGATCTGCTAAGTACAGCAATATATGAAGGTATAGGGAAGCATCTCGATCATGAGCTGGCTCAGGAAATGGGCGGCGTGAAAATTTTAGCTGATTTGAAACGGGACCATGTATTGGCCTTTGGCATTGAATTGGGATTGCGCGAGAAATTGGCCGCATCAACGTTAGACGATGTGATTAAAAAAATTGTGCCTGCCTCAACATCTATGCTGATGATAGCTGAAAAAGAGCGAGATTTTGGTGAGGTTAGAACCATAAGTGAAATACATTACAACTGTATAATGGAAATGTCAGGCAGACTCGCCTGACACAATCCCTTGAGATGTTAATATGCAGAATCCTCCCACCGTCTGTTGATCGCTCAAGGCAGTCTGTCCGGATAGATCAAACCCTATCATCTGAGAGTGTCAGTTTAGTGAGATACTACATGTAATAGTGCAATATGGGTGTCATTGTCGCTGCTTTACATTTAAACGGTGTATTCACTGAGCTTTCCAAAGTGGAAAAAAGCTTACGACCTTGTCGATTAACCGTATCTTTGACATAGCCAATAAATCCTTCACGACGAATACTAGTTTGCGCTACCGACGCCATTAAAAAGTTCCATTTCCAACTTAGCCAAGTTCATATTCTCGAGTAATTATTAAACTGAGTCTACATTTGGTTATTCAATTGATTAACCAAATGTAGACTAGCCGATATCATCACCTCTACTAAATATTAGGTACCCGAACTGAAATGGCATAGTCGATGAGGCATTTAATCTTTCCCTAAATGCAGTTTACTTTTTCGAATTTTTGGTAACGTTTTTGGGCGCCTAATAGGATCGCATATAAATGCAGCACGTATTTAAGGGCGTTGGAAGAATGCTTTCCAACCTCACTGACTGAGAAAGTCATTTTGTTTGCATAAGGATGTTGAAAGTGCAAATTCAAACGCCCGTGTGGATACCGACGTTCATCTGAGACAAAACTGTCTTCTACGATTTCAGTGTCCTTTGGCCAGTTAGATTGTGATGTCCAAATGTCTACCTGATCAGTTGACTCTTTATTTCGATTGGGATTCAGAACTACAAACCAACGCCCATTCGGGATTAGCTCCCTAATTCCATGGAAAAACTTAGAAAGTTCCAGAGGACAACTAAATATGATTTCGCTATGCCCATGAGTCATTCGTTGAAACAACATGTCTGTTGATTGTCGAACCACCTGTCGATCTTGGACTTTGGTTTTGGCCAACTTTCTCTCAATTACCTCAACGTCTTCTGCTTCAGCTGCACAACTAGGCTTGGATGGAGCCAACCGCGCGCCATTGTTCGGATAAAGGCGAGATTTTCCTTTTGTAGTCGTGTATTCCGGCCTCTCCTTAATAACTTTGGCGGTAAGCAGAATATCGGCTCCCCACATTTCATTCAGCCCCAGAGCTTCTGTAACAATCTTAATTTTCAGTTCTTTTTCCACACGGCTTAGATTTAGAGCCTCATCATGCGTCCGTAAAATAGTATCTACATCTGCCAATGTCGGGGTGGGTTCTTTGATGTCAGTCAGAATAACGTTTTTCATAATGTCTAGTCCTTGACGTTTTTGGGTTAAGCGATTAATTTGATAAGCACATTCGTGAACGAATGTTTCAACTTCTAAAGGCGTATATGATTGTGAGAAAACTTGAGCTGGCGATTTACGCATAAACTTTTCGAACGTAGATGGCCTAACACCTGATAGCCGAAACCAAAAATTATTTTGGAACTTGCGGTCTAATTTTCTAACCTGCTGATAAAGTAAGAGGTCGGAGAAGTGGCAGTACGTTGATAACGAAATCCCTTGGTTAAGATGTCCAGCATGTGAAGAAAGCTGATATAGGCGATCTTGTTGGTCGCCTATATCCATCATTGTTTTGATTTTATTAGCCTGTTCAATTGAGAATGGTGTAAACAACTCGATTAGCTCATCATCTCCAAATAATACCAATTGAATAATAGATAGGGCTGAATGCCTCAATTGGTAGAATGGTGTCGGCTCACCGAGATAGCCAGACAGTAAAAGACTGCAACTGCGAGCGAGCTTTTGAAAATCTATCGTCTGACCAAAACGTGGGTCAAGTGTAAAGAGAGATTGATGCTTTGACCCACGAGCTTGATGTTTGCGCATATTTATAAAGCTACAAAAATGTTTGTATTCATCCATTACAAAGAATGGTTCAAGCTTCAACACTCGACATGAAGATGGTGACTTGAGGTTTCGTCTAATAATTACTTCACCAAGCCCTTCAGTATCGACATCCGATACAAGTAGGTCTAGTTCATGTGGTCGCAATCCCAGTCGTCTCATTAGTATTAGTGCCATCTTAATGCAAAGACACTCATGCTCGGTTGCTGTACTAAAGGTTTTGTCGATGTCACTTAATAGATGTTGAAAATGAGATTCGTTTATCACAACGGTTCTAACACAACCTACGTGTGCACCTTCAAAACTGTCAGGTACAGGCGTTCCAAGGTGCATACTCATAAACGTTATAATACTAGACAAAGAGGCATAAATTTTTTGGTCATCAGACTTCTTATCATCTAGCATATCTTCATACAATTGTGTTATTTCCGCATCATTGAGAGTTTCAAGCTGCACGTCCAAAGTGAGCGAAAGCCATGTATGTCCTAACACCGACAAATGTCTTACTGCAGATGAAGCTTTCTTCCACTCTTTATCTTCATACTTCTTATACATCCACATGATCATCACTTCCTGAGCTTGCGATATATCTTGTTCGAGCAATTTTTGTAACTCGATTTTTAATGCGCTGATGCTATTCCTTGACGTAGCAATCAACTTTCTTAAAGTTTTAAGAAAGTTATCATTGGTGACACGATCGGACTTAGCGCTGCTAACTTTTGACGTCTTCAATTTGGTCTTAGCAATCTCCCTGACATGAAGATGTTTTATCTGAGACTTCTTAATCTTATGGCCAGTTTGAGCACTTAAGCTATTAAGAGATGTAGATGCACTTTGGACAGTTCCTTCAACGAATCCACGTTGCCACATATATAGATCAATACCTGGCTGCCTAAAGAGCCACGCAGAAAAAGCCTTCAGCATAGTCTTTGGCGCAAGCTTAGAGATGTCTTTGGCAGCGGGGATCCTTGCAAATAATTCACTCAACGATCTAATTGCCGAACTATTTTCAGGTGAAAATTGCTCTTTCACCTTAAAAAAGCCAGTGATGGCTGCCATAGCAACCGAATCCAGATAGAAGAGCCTTTGAGTAACCAATTGGTCTTCGTCAATAACATTACAAAAATGACTATCTTTTTGATAATTGATCGGAATTACATAGAGATTTCCTATTTTTACAACGGGGCGCTCAACAGTGACAAGAATCCGATACAATTCTTTAAATAATTCAAGGAAACATACGCCGCTACATAAACAGAAAAATAATGCCCATTCTAAGCGCCGCTCTGGAGTTGGTGAGCGTATATCCTGGACCTCTTTGAGAACAAGTTCATAAACCTCTTCCACCTGATTGCTACTTATTTCTATCTTAAGAGAGAAATCAGGGGTTTCTCTTGTTGGGTTTTTATTTTCATAGGTCAGCCGTAATATTCGAACTAAAGTATTCTGTATAAGGGGCAAAAACGATAGATCGGCGCACTCTGTGGACAGCAGATCTAATAATTCATGATATTGTTGTTTGCGTTCTGATTTGCTGGCTTTTAAGAACAGCTGTGCACCATACTGAGATACTATTAAACCCCTAATAAACCTTTCAGCTATCTCTGAATGTTGTTTAGATGGACATTGGTTCAACTGTAAAATCAGATCATTCAAATTATACATGGGGTCCCCCCACCATCTTCGATAAAGGGGATAATAGAGGAATATCCCAGTGCTTAAGTAAAAGCTCTATATTTTCGCTAACCCCCCTAAGTGCTCCAAAAGATAGCGAAGACAATCCAGAGAAAGTATGATCAAGAGGAGGGTTGTGACCCATGAATGCTTTGAGAGAGTCTCGGCATTGTCCGCGCATAACCAGGTGCGTCGCTATGGTATGGCGGTGCCAATTTCGGTGCAAAGGATATTGGTCGATTAGCGAGCTGTTAAAAGCTGCGGTGTCAGCCTTCACCATTTTGTCGTTATGCAAATCCCAATATTGAAAGAAGGGAGCATCACCATCTACCATTCTAGTTATTTCATTCGCAACCATTGGGTAAACAAAACGTTGTCGTTTATCCAAAGCCATAAGATAGCCAATATAGTCGTGAAAGATTTTTCTCACACTGAATGGGACCGGGATGCGACGAAGAGATGATTCACCTTTATCGACGATTAACAGACTTGAAAAATCATTAGCGAAAGAATTCCGCTTCACTACATCTTTACTAACGGGTCTCATCAGTGTAACAAGATGAAATAATTCAAGCAGATATGATGTATACCTATTGTGAAATTCTTGTTGGGTGAGTTGAGAATAATCCCTTAAGCACTGTAGATGACTTTCGAAAACAGCCTTCACCCCTGCTGAAGTTAGCGCACGCTTACTTCCAAAGTTTTCATTAAAAGGCTTCACTTCCAGAACGTCTGGATCGACACCTAAAAGTTGAGATTGATATTTGATCAACTTCACATGCATATCAGCTTGATTAAAGCATACGTAAAAACTTTGCATGGAATTGTGCTGGTCAATACCGCTAATAAAATCCAGTTCAGCTCTGGATAAACCTACTGCTTTCGCACAGCATTCAATATTCCTTCGAATACCAGTTAGAGTAGGACGACGTGTTAGTACATCAAATTTATTACCCAGATAAGTTTCGACTAAGGCTTTTCTGTTATCGTTAATTGAAGGTGAATTTATTACCTCTATTAAGCGCTGAGCAAGAACTGAAGGAAGTGGAATAACTCCGTATTCTGATGATTTGATGTGAAATGACTTCCACATCTGAGGTAATTTCAGGTCATTAAATTTCCAGGATGAACGCAAATAATAATAGTTTTTGTCTCGCTGAATATCTTCGTTTCTTAACAAAAGTAATTGAGGTACGGACCATCCAACCAACAAAGATACGAGCAATAAAACGGCTTCTTCGTCTTGTAAATTATGCCAACAGTGGATTGCAATCCTCTTGCTTAAACCTTCAGATAAAATGGAAGGCGAACTGCAGAGCATCTTTAGGCGTCTTCTAAGATATGCCGGCTTATACCTATTTGACGTTACGCTGTTTTCAGAACTCGACGAACTAAGTTGATAGCTATCAGCTTTACTTGTATTCATTATTTACTCCTAGCGACGATTTTCTGGTTTGTGATTCTTCCTGTCTCTCGACACGTCGCCGATTTACACCATATAGTTTCTCTGTAACTAGATGTGCTTTAGGTGGCATTAAACTTGTGCTGGGCAGCATAAGGATATCTTGAGGAATAGGGCATTGACGTAGTAACAAAGCAGTAGAGGCAAGATACCCGTCTTCATGAAGGTTGCTAAGGGCAAGATGAAATGCATATTGCCATGCTGTTTGAGCGATCCGTGTGATGGTAGTCTCAAATGGGAAGACTAAGATTGGGATAGGTTGTTCGCTTAGCCCTAAAGAAAATGGGGGAAGCAAGTACTTCCAGCCAGCAAAAAGTTGAAAACACCCCTTTTGGTCAGATACAACCAATGGCATTTCAAAAGCGCCGTGTCCTAGCAGTGTAGGTTTGAGGAACTTTTCATCAACCTGAAATTGAAAGGTTCTCGTGTATTCAAAAGCAATTTTTGCTTCGCAATGCGGCGATATCAATTTCGGCTTGATATTCTCGACTCTAATCCCTTTGATCATTACAGTACATCTCCATTTTAAACTACGATCACACATGACCAATCAAGATATGTGCCAACATGAAAAAACAAAGAGATTTATCTATAAGCATCTGTTTTAAAATAAAAAATAAAATTCAGTTATGGCCGGAGGACTGTCTACATTAGAAAGGAATGGCATTTGATACTTTACACTTCGAAAAATCCCGCTTTTCGGTGTCAGGAATATTTACATCACTTGTAAGTATCTGATTTTAAAATGTTATTTTAGTGTTCATCATTCGAAAAGTATCATTTTCTAACTTAAGCTGATTTATGCGTCTAAAAGCTTTACACATTTCACCACTAAAGTTACCGAGGTGATAAGTAACCCCAATACTTTCCAAATTAAGCAGTTTATATCATTGTTACACTAGATTTGATGAAGGCGAACAAGATGAGTTACTAAATATGATGCTTGTAACAACAGTGGGCTGGATAAATTGATATGTCTGAATCCAGCACTATGCTTTCGATGCTTTCCTCGCAGTAAGAAATATATCTTAAGATATAAAAGTGTTAATCCTTCCTGCTAACTTGGAACTGTCCTGCAGCCTCTCATATTGCCGCCGACATAGTTTAAAAAAGCACAATGTCGCACTTCGCTTCAAACTAAAGGTTAAGAAGCTAGTCTCTAAAGCGTGTCTGGATTTTTCATAATCATATTGTCGATAATTGGGTTAAGTAGCTGAAATGCAGCACCGCCTTTAAATTATTCACAGTATACAGCCATGTACACACTTCATGCACAATCTGCTTTCTCAATATGTACCGTCGTTTGAAAAAATTGATAGTAACTTTGATACATCTTTTGTCGTCAATACTCGAAGAAAATGTTTGTCATACAAAACACTTTCGGTATCGGGATTTATTAACTTAGTTATAAGCTGAGAGATGGATAATATTTCACTAATTCGCAATTCGTCATCTAAGACTTGTGCGTAAGCTACAATGAAAGCAGTACAAAGAAATATGCATTGGCTATGTAAGTCATCTCCCCAAAGAGCTATCTCGTTTAGCCAACTGAGCACTGGATGCACCACTGAACCCTTATCTAATGCAGCGCAATTGAATAAATAATATGTATACAGATCAAACTGTTTAAAATTTAGCGCAGCTAAGTGGTGTACATTATTTGTATCACAATCTAGAGTCGATAGATAAGGTACAGAAATAGATATGTAGGTTTGTTCCGTTCGGCATTGCTCTTATTACAATTGATTTGGTGTGAGATGTTTCGAGTGCTAACCTCGAAATGACATTGAATGGGAAATTGACTTTGACGGTCATGCCGCGAAGTATTTTATTGAGGTAAAAACTGGACAAAAGATCCACGCTCGAAATGAAGTTTTGTGGCCTACCTGTGACCGTGACCAAATTAGTTGGTATTAATAGATGTACTTCGGGGGTACGATGCGAAACCATAACATACTGTTTTTAAAGGAATATCACGTTTTTAGCCGGTTGACCCCGAACGGCACCATTTAGCTGGCCCGCTCTCTGGAGGCAAAGGTCATGAGTTCGAATCTCGTCGGGTGCACCATTTCTTAGGACTTTCAGGCCATGTCAGAAAAAACTGGTGACTATTCACTATGGCAGGGGGTGGAAAATGATAGAGGACTTGAAGCTAAACCCGCTCAGACGTGTAGCTTTACTTCTAATACATCGGTAATACGCTGAGCTTTGCCTTTCCACACATAACGCAGGTGGCAACCTTGTACAGTGGGCGATAAAGCTATTGGTTTAAAAAGCCCCACGCATTCACCTCCAGCATACCTAACGCTACGATAGAGTAAGCCATTTGAACCCTCTTTACGTTGTTGGGCTGCAAAAGTTTGTGGTGCGTCATAACTATTAGGATCGTGCAGGCCATCGTAGCTCGACCCTCTTATATCATCTACAGGTAACACCACTTGATTGATATATTCACGCATTGTAATTTCGGTATCGGGCTCTTGGGTGGTTGCCAAAAACACTTCACGGTGGTGGCGCGTCTCGGCTATTGCGGTGTCCAATGAGTTAGCACCATAATAAACCCCATACTTACCAAAGGTGAAACGACTTTCTCGCCCTATATGGGTGAATGCAGCCATTACAGGAGTGCTGCCTTGTCCATATATCCTGCTTTGAGGCTCAACAAGTGTTATTACGCCCGCGTCCTCTAGTAACCTATCATTAGTTAGGCTTTCGACAGCATAAAGAATATCAAACTCATCTTGGTTCGCTACGTCTTCAAAAAGACTAATAGGTGGAAAATGAGAGGGGATAAGCCGATGAACTTTATCGGCCCAACTAGGCAAAATAGCACTCAATGATTAACCCCTCACCGCGTCTAGATATCGACGCAAATCAAGCATGCTAATCATATTACCAGTACAAAACTGCTCTCTGGCTGGCTTACCGTTAAAATGGGTGTTCGCCTTATTAATCCATGCATGAGCCTGCTCAGCTGTGGGGAACAGCAAGCGCAGCGCTTTGTAAACGCCTAACACAATAGATACGCGTGTGAGCTGGTCTTGCGTTAACTTTGTTGCGTCTCCGCGCTTCCATTTAAAAAACGTGCCGCGACTAGGCTCCCCCATTAATCGAAGCGCCTCTTCTGTATTCAAATCCCATTTGTCACAGATATTGAAAAACGCCTTCATGCTGGTTTTGGCGACCTGTGCATGATCAAATTGATCGAGTTTTTTAACAGTTGTGGTCATGGTTTCCTCCTACGGCAGATAACAGTATAGTATAAAAATACACTATTTTCACTTATTGGTACATTTTAAGACTTAATAATTAATGGTTTTACAGTTAGTAACCCCGCAAGGTAATTTGGCTTATGCAGCCAAGCAATCATCGAAAAGTAAATCTAAGGGCTGTGAGGATTTTGCGTTAAAACGTGTAACAATTTTCTCTCGAGTTTGCCGGGAGTCAGGCAATAAGTTGTCGAAGTAATTGAAGACATTTTGCGAGGTGATTTTACCTTTATACAATGGTAACGATAAAGACAGCGGTCTAGCTTTCAGATTATCAAGCCAGTCGTTAGCGTACTGCAATACATGCGCACCCCTCTGCTGTTTAATCAATTCACCCACATATTCTTGGTTAAAATAAAGGTGTAATGAAGGCATTCCTCAACTGTCCTCATCGTTCAGCGCATTCGAGGCGGTGTCAGATACCTGCATATTCACTTGTAAAGCCTGCATGATCTTGAATACGGTCTGTAACTGGCAGCACTCCGGGTCGTTCTCGAAGTTTTAGATCCTTGCTTGTTTGCCCCCTGCTTTGGCGGAAATTTATTGCTGGGTCCAATTGTGTTTGCTTCGAATTAACAGCAACTGATTGGCCAATTGCTTTGGACTGTAAATCATCTGAGGTTTCCTCTATACGCTAAAGGGATATATTGTTTAGTCATTAACTTGCGGTAAAACTACCTGCTTACAGCTTGTAGCATTCATCACGTCGCCGCCTATTCATTCAGTGCGCTAAATACGTCTTTATATTGAGCGCGTAACTCGACTTTTCTGACTTTTCCAGTGCCGGTAACCGGCAGGGTTTCGCAAATAAAAATGGCCTTAGGTACTTCGAATTTACCTAGCTGTGCTTTACAGTGAGCTTCGATATGAGGGATATCTACTTCGCTCAATGTTGCGCTGATAATACAGGCGCAAACCGCTTCGCCCCAATGGGGATGGCTCACGCCAAAGGCGGCCGCTCGCTCGATGCCGTCTAGTAATTCCAAGGCCTGCTCTACCTTTTGTGATGATACATTCTCACCGCCAGATTTAATGGTGTCTTTGATCCGGTCAATAAACAGCAGCTGCCCTTGATTGTCTATTAACCCAATATCGCCGGTATGGTGCCAGCCGAATTTCGCTGCTTCCTCGGTGGCTTGCTCATTCATATAATAGCCACTCATGACCTGTGGCCCGCGCCACGCTATTTCGCCCACCTCTCCGTTTGCTAGCTCATTACCTTGCGTATCAACAATCGCTTGCTCGACCATGCATACAGGTACACCCCAGTAGTTTCCTTCTGAAAACTCAGTGGCAGATTTATCGCGAAATAGGCATGCCATGGGAGCAAATTCTGTTTGGCCACTGCCCAAATGCATGACGCAGCCAAAAATACTGCGCACTTTTTCTAAGCTTTGATTGTTCATGGCGGCCATGGCGTATACGCCTAATTTGAAATGTCGAAAGTCGCGTTTTTCAACATTTGGCGTAGCCAATAATGCATGCCACATCATGGGAATAAATACGGCAGTTTCTATCTTCTCTTGTTCAAGGCTATTAACAATCACATTAGGCTCAAACACGGCGTGCAGCACGGCACAGCCGCCGCGTAGCAAAATGGGATGCAAAATTGAGAGTGCCGCACAGTGGAAAAGGGGCAACACCAGTAACATGCGATTGCCTTTATTTATGTTTAATTCTATGGCGCCAGTCAGTGCAGCTATGGTCAGAGCCACATGGGAGGATTCAACCGCCTTGGGCCGTGATGTGGTACCAGAAGTGTAAATCATATGAGCTGTGTCTCTGTCATCAATAATACGGTCACTAATTTCATGACAACTTTGATGTTCGATCAGCGCTTCTAGACTGTAATCAGATTTGCCTCTGGAATTGCCCATTTGCACAGTGAGCTTAATATGCTGATTGCTCTGTGTGCAAGCGTGCACCATCTCGCTAAACATCGCTTCGTGAATAACCGCCGCCGTTTCACTGTGCTCTAGGTTGTAACGCACATCATCAACGCCTTGCATAAAGTTAATGGGTACAGCCACCACCCCCAATTTATAGCAGGCAAAGTACACAGTAAGCATGTCGCGCTGATTGCTCGAAAATAATGCTAGTTTATCGCCTTGCTTTAATCCCTTCTCAAGTAGGCCATGGGCCAGCTGATTCACCCGATTATTTAACTCGCCATAGCTAGTCGCTCGGCGCTCACCGTCAGGGAAATCAACAATGGCTGTTTGACTAGCACTATCCCGGCTGCGTCTACGCAACAAATCGCCCATGGCAACGCGCTCGATTAGATTTTTATTCAATGCTTGGTTATTCATCTTCAAATCCTTGCTTGGTACTTTGCTGGGTATTAGCGCAAAACCTTAGGGGGCTTAGAACGATGGAAACCGTTCCATGTTGTGCTGTTGGCAGATACGGCTTGAGTCAATGGCGCCAGTGCAGGTGCAGAGCCCATACTGGCACCGCCATCCACCCAAATAGATTGCCCGCTGATAAAATTGGCGCCAGCACTCAATAAAAAACAGATCAGCGAAGAAATTTCAGCTTCGCTGGCAATACGCCCCAGTGGCACAGCGTATTTTAGATTTTTGATGGCTGCCTGCATCTCTTTTGGGTAAGTATCGAGCCCAGAAGAGGCTACCCAACCGGGGGCGACTGTGTTGACTCGTACACCATAGCGGCCCCATTCCCAGGCGGCCGTTTTGGTCAGATTTTCAACACCAGCACGGGCTGCGCCAGAATGCCCCATCCCAGGCATACCGTTTTTGTTGTCCGCGGTAATATTGACTATGTTGCCGCCATGAGCTTTGAAATGTTGAATGAACACTTCTCTGGCCATCAAGAAGCCGCCCAACAGATTGGTTTGCACAACACTTTCAAAACCTTTTTTGCTGATTGCTTCTAAGGGCGCGCGAAACTGCCCACCAGCGATATTCAGCAAGCCGTGCACGCGTTCATGGTTTTTTAAAATAGCCGAAACGGTTGCGATAACCTGCTCTTCATCACGGATATCTAAGGTGAAACAGTGCGCTTTGCCACCATCCTCGATGATCTCCTGGCAAGTGAGCTGTAATTTTTCAAGATTGCGGCCAAGCAATATTACACTCGCCCCTAAACTAGCCAGTTCATGGGCAGTGCAGCGACCGATACCGCTACCACCTCCGGTCACCAAAATGGTTTGCCCCGCAAAACTGTTCGACTTTAAGCAGGATTGATAGCTCATGATCTTTCTACCCAGCTTTTTGGCACGCTCACCTGCATGGACAACAGCATTTGCGCCGCGGCTTTGCCTTGTGTGTCAGTTCTGAGTGACGCCGTACCGCCGCCGCCTAAGGCTTGCGTCATAAAAAAGTTAAAACCATTTATGCCCGGTAAGTCATAACGCTTAACCTGTCCTTTGACCTGGTGGGCAAAATACGCACCTACTGCCTGCTCAGTAACTTGATGATAAAGCACAGGTAAAAACTTAACGTCTCGGGCAATAATACCAATATTGACGTTATCGCCTTTGTCGCCGCTTCGTGCATAAGCCAATTTGACCAGAGGTACAGTCACTTGAGGCTCTTTGGCAGCGCCGTGATCATCAAGATCATCAATAACTTCGTTGGGGTAATGCGATGCGCCAGCAAGCTCAGAACGTTCTGGTGTGAGGTAGCACTGATTAATGATGACGGTGTCATTTAACTGCACCGTAACGGGCACTTCAGACTTATCTATCAGTGCAGAATGCACTCGAATCAAAGGCTGAGGTTTGGGACGCCCTGCACCAAAGCCACTCATACCCGGCGCTGCGGAGGTTGCTAGATAGGCGATTTCACTGGCGGTAAATTGCAGCGCCGCTTTATTATCGTGGTGTAAGCCAAGCTTAGCGATGACCTCGCGAGTGTGTTGCGTTTTCGCATGGGGGCCGTAGGTGTCTTCTGCGCCCATAATTTCAATATTCGTTTGCCGATAATCCCCTAAGCCTTTGTCGGTAAACACCTTCTGCGTGCGTTTGATTAACGCATTTATATTGACTCTGGCTTTCTCTGGCGCCTGCTCACCGCCCATGAAAAACGAGCTGATAAGCTTATAACCGTCTACATAAGTCGCACACACCTTATATTGATTACTCGGCGCTCGACCTCTTGCCCCTGTGACGCTGACGCGATCCTTCGCCGTTTGAATGATTGCAATATTGCTAAAATCGCAGGCCACATCGGGTAGCAAATAGTTGGCTGGGTCACCTATCTCATATAGCACTTGCTCGCCAACCGTGGCTTCACTGACCATGCCCCCGGTGTTGGCCACTATGCCCACTTCAAAGGCGCCGCTGGCACTCACATGGGCGATGGGATAGCTCATGGTGGAAAAATCAGGGACTAAGTGCCAGTCGGTAAAATTGCCCCCTGTACACTGTGCGCCGCATTCTAAAATGTGCCCCGCCAAGGCGCCTTGGGCGAGTTTATCGTAATCATTGTGTTGCCAGCCAAATTCGTACATAAGAGGCCCAATTACCAAGGCGCTATCCACAATCCGTCCAGTTACTACCACATCCGCGCCAGCTTCTAGGGCATCGGCAATTGGCCGTGCACCCAAATAAGTGTTAATACTGGCCAAGTGTTCAGGTAGGGGTGCTCGAGTTTGCATCTCACAAAGCGCGTCGCCATTTAAGGTGCTTCGACAGTCAGATAAATCATCGCCATAAACGCCTGCGATATTCAAATTGATATCAAGCTCACTGCACAATTTCTGAAGCGCAGTAACGCAGCTAGGCACATTCATGCCCCCCGCATTGGCGACGACTTTTATGCCCTTTTGGGCGCAATCAGCCAGTACATCTTTCATGGCAACCGTGACAAAGTCGACGGCGTAGCCGTAAGCAGCATTTTTCGCTTTGGCTTGAGATAAAATGGCCATAGTGACTTCAGCTAAATAATCGAAAACCAAATAATCTATATTACCGTCATCTACCAACTGGCGAGCCGACAACTGACTGTCACCATAAAAGGCCGACGCGCCGCCAATTCTTACTATTTTATCTGTCATAAAAATCCTACATTACGCATCTGACTGCGCCTTATCATTGCGACTAATCGTCACGAGTTGCTGCTTAGATTTTACTTGCTGACCCACAGCGGTACGAACATGCTCGACGCGCCCCTTGGCCTTAGTTTTTAATTGGTGTTCCATTTTCATGGCTTCCATCACCACAATAATCTGCCCAGCTTCAACTGTGTCCCCTTCCTCCACCAGCACATCCACAATCATTCCATCCATTACAGCGTTGACTTCCGTGCTTGCGCCGTTCTCACCGGCTTTTGCAGGTTGCTGAGTAATGTTTTCGATTTGGTAATGACCGCTGCCATCATCTAAAAACAGAACTTGACGGTGCAGCGCATAATAAAAGGCGTGACGAATATCATTTTCAATCACCACACAGCGATTTGCCGTATTGCTTATGAGGGTTAACTCAGTCTTTCCTTGCTCACAGACAATTACGTAGCCTTGCCCCTGCTTGTTTATTTGCACAGCGTAGGCAAGCTCGTTAATTTTAAAGTTGAAATGATATGTCTGTTTAGCTGCACTTCCCCAAGCGTGCTGATTCATTAAAGGATGTTGGTAGTAAATCAAGGCGGCTCGGGCAAGTGTGCCTAAAGAAAGCGCCTTCTCTTGGGTGCTTTCATGTGCAGTGAAGTACTGCTCAATAAACGCTGTTGTCGCCTGCCCACCAATAAATGCAGGGTGGCGCAGTACACTAAGTAAAAAGCGTTTATTGGTGTTCACTCCGACTAATTGAACATCTTCAATGGCGCTGGCAAGACGCCGTGCGGCAGTTTCTCGGTCTGGACCATGGGCTATTACTTTAGCCAACATAGGATCGTAATGTGCGCTGACGGTGTCTCCAGTATGAATGCCGTGATCAACACGGATGCCTTCACGGTCTGGGTATTGCCACAGTAAAATATTACCGGTTTGCGGCATAAAATTCTGCCGAGGATCTTCTGCGTACAATCGTACTTCGATGGCATGACCGTTTAGCGAAACGTCGTCTTGGGTTAAGGGCAGCACTTCACCTGCCGCTACCCTTAATTGCCATTCAACCAAGTCTTGTCCGATCACTAATTCAGTGACAGGGTGCTCCACTTGTAACCGAGTGTTCATTTCTAAAAAATAGAAGTTTTTGTCTTTATCGACCAAGAACTCTACCGTTCCTGCACCTTCATAATGACAGGCTTTTGCTGCGCTCACTGCAGCCTTTCCCATACGTTTTCGCAAGGCTTCATCAACGAATAGCGATGGCGCCTCTTCGACTACCTTTTGGTGGCGACGCTGTATAGAACAGTCTCTTTCCCCTAAGTAAATGGTATTGCCCGCACTATCAGCAAATATCTGAATTTCAATATGCCGAGGTGCTAAAACTGCCCGTTCAAGAATTAATTCACCATTACCAAATGCATTTTGCGCTTCAGAGCGGGCGGTTTTGATTTGGGCCGCTAATTCGCTTTGGTCCTTAACTAAGCGCATACCACGCCCGCCACCACCAGCAGAGGCTTTAACCATGATGGGAAAACCAACCTCATGGGCTTTTTCAATTAGCACCTCGTCAGTTTGTATCTCACCCTGATAACCAGGAATACAAGGTACGCCAGCTTGTAACATCGCCACCTTAGACAACCGCTTGCTGCCCATTAATTCGATCGCCGATGCATGCGGGCCGATAAACCTAATGCCCGTCTCTTCACAGGCTCGGGCAAATGCAGGGTTTTCTGATAAAAAACCGTATCCAGGGTGAATAGCATCGGCTTGGGTTTTCTTCGCGGCAGTAATAATATTGTCGATCACTAAGTAAGACTCGGCAACACCAGCAGGGCCAACGCACACCGCTTGGTCAGCGGCAAGTACGTGGGGGGCATCTCGGTCTGCTTCGCTATAAACAGCAACAGTGCGGTAACCCATTTGGCGCGCCGTGCGGATCACCCTAAGGGCAATTTCCCCGCGATTGGCGATAAGTATTTTATTAAATGCGCCGTGCTTTTGTGCATTGTTATTGTGCGCATTGCTATTCGGTGAACCGCTATTCTGCATATCAGTCATTTGCTCAGTACTCATCTATACACACCAACTGGGTTTACGTTTCTGTAAGAAGGCTTGCGTGCCCTCTTTTCCTTCATCAGATGCAAGGGCTTGAGTAAATAAATCAGCTGCTTCATCCAGCAGCGATTCCAACTCGATTGTTCCCACTTTTAGCATCAGCGCCTTGGTGCTCGCATTTGCTTTTGGCGCACCACGCTGCACCTGTTTAAGCACATCACTTAGTTGGGTTTGCAGTGCGTCTTGTGTGTCGCAAACAAAATGCACAATCCCTAACGTTTTGCCTTGTGCCGCGCCTACTCGCTCACCTAATAGAGCTAAGCGACGGGCTTGAGTTAAGCCGATACGGGTCACCACGAAAGGAGCAATTTGCGCCGGTATTACGCCCAGCCCAGTCTCTGGCATGGCGAAAATGGCACTTTGATGGGCGATAGCAATATCTGATACGCACGCCAAGCCAAATCCTCCGCCTAGTACAGCGCCTTCAAGTTGGGTAATAATGACTTGAGGAGCATTATTCACTTGGGTGATCATGCGCCCGAAGCTACGATTAAAATTCCAGATAGCCTGTTGTGTACCCTCTGCGTTAGCCGCGTCGCTGTGCATATCTGAGATGTCACCGCCTGCACAAAAATTACCTTCACTGCCGCAGATAACGACTGCGCGAACCGAATTGTCATCTTCAATACGGCTAAATACCTCAATGACTTCGTTGACTAGGGTTAAATTCATGGCGTTTTTCTTGTGAGGTCGATTAAAGGTGATGGTCAGCACCCCTTGTACAAGACTCACTAAGATTTCGCGGTATTGCTGTTGACTTACGTTCGACATTTTTTATCTCTTCGCGGTTTAAATCGTTACGATTTCAAGCTTGGGTAACCCCAGCTACGCATTTTTCACTTGTTAGAATCTAGGAACACCAAAGCGGCTGGTATTGACGCTACGCCCTTGGCCTTCACGGCAAATATTCAGCGCAAATGCCAGTATTTCCCGGGTGTCTCTTGGGTCAATGATGCCGTCATCCCATAAGCGCGCAGAATTGGCTAATGCCCCGGACTTCGCTTGCATCACTTCTACCGTTCGCTTTTCTAACCTATCCAATTTATCTGTGTCGATAGCGTTAGCCCTAGCCATTTTGGCCTGTGCGACCGTTCTTAGTACGCTTCCTGCTTGTGCGGGCCCCATAACAGACACCACTGAGCGCGGCCATGCAAACATGAAATGAGGTTCGATTCCGCGCCCCGCCATGGCGTAATTCCCAGCCCCATATGAGCCCCCTAGCACTAAACTAATTTTAGGAACTGTGGTATTGGTGACGGCCTGAATAAGCTTGGCCCCATGCTTGATAATGCCTGCGCGCTCAGACTCAGTGCCCACTAAAAAGCCGGTAGTGTTATGCAAGAAAATAATCGCTGTGCCAGACTGCTGACATAAATGAATAAACTGGGCGGCTTTAGCTGCACCGTGAGCGGTGATGGGTGCATTGTTGCCGATAACAGCGCACACCGTGCCAGCCAATTTTATATGTCCACACACAGTACCCATATCGTAATCGGCTTTAAAATCAAGAAAGTCAGAGCCATCGGCAATACGCGTAATCACCTCTCGAACGTCATAAGGCGTCTTCGCCTCTTCGGGCACAATACCTAACAACTGATCTTTATCGTACAAAGGCTCTTGGGGCTGGTTATCCCGAGGTGCATCTAAATCATCATTCCAGCCTAAACTCGCGGTTATTTCGCGAATAATACGAATACCATCAATATCGTTTTCAGCTTGATAATCGGCTACGCCTGAAACTTCACTGTGCATTTGCGCACCGCCAATTTCTTCGTCTGTGGCGATTTCACCGGTGGCGGCTTTTAACAGTGGCGGCCCAGCTAGATAAACGGTGGACTGCCCTTTGATCATTACCACATAGTCAGACAATCCAGGTTGGTACGCTCCGCCAGCAGTGGCGCTGCCGTGCACTAGGGTAATTTGTGGAATACCCGCCGCTGACAGTTTTGCCTGCATGGCAAAACCCGCACCGGAGAACCCAAACCAATCGCCTAATGACGTTAGGTCTCCGCCACCACTTTGCGCTAAGGCAATTACCGGTAATTTGTTTTGCAACGCAATCTGATACATACGTAGACGCTTGTGGCTGCCAAGCTGAGTGATGCTGCCGCCTTTGGTTAAATAGTCATCGATCATGACCATACAGCGCGCGCCTGACACGTAACCGATCCCCGCTATCACGCCGCCGCCAGCTGCTGAACCGTCAGTATCACCCTCTTGCATGTAACCACATAAGCTGGACAATTCTAAAAATGGCGCACCAGGGTCGAGCAAACGTGATAATCGTTCTCTAGTCGGAATAAGACCACGCTTGATATAGCGCGGGGCTTTTTCTTCCGCCAATTGAATGACTCGGCTTTCAATCGCTCTAAATTCAGATACACAGTCGTACATCATTTTAGCGTTTTGCGTGAACTGTTCGCTGTGATGATCAAGCTGGGTGTGAAAAATGGCCATGTGTTCAATCCGTAGTTAATAAGTGGGTGCATTGGGTGCAAAAGGTTGTAAGCATTGCTCATCGCCTATTTAGTCGTAATTGCTTTGGAAGGCGGGATGCACAGCTGCGCTACGATATTCATCTTTGAGTTGCTCAACTAGCTGAGCCATGGGTAAAACATGTTTGATACCCGCTACACCATGGCCGGCACTCCAGAAATCTTTCCACGCATTGCTTTCACCTAAATCCAAATCCACATGGGTTTTAGCGGTAAAGCTGGCTAAATCGACACCTGCGCGAGCGATGGAGGGCTTTAAGAAGTTACACTTCACCCCGGTGAACGTATCGGTGTAGATAAGGTCACTGATCTGTGAATTGACCAGCATAGATTTATAATCAGCTTCAACTTCAGCTTCTTCGGTGGCAATAAAGCGGGTGCCCATATAGCTAAAGTCAGCACCTAAAATTTCAGCTGCGCGCACACTCATTCCGTCGTTAATCGCACCAGCAAGTGCTAGCGGCCCGTCCCAAAACTCACGAATTTCTCTCACTAAAGCAAAGGGGTTAATTTCACCGGCATGCCCACCGGCGCCAGCAGACACGATAATGATACCGTCCACTCCTGCTTGAATTGCTTTTTTGGCATGGTCCGCACAAATAACATCGTGGAAGACCAAACCGCCCCATTGATGAACCTCTTCAACGACTTCAGTTGGATTACCTTGACTGGTGATCACGAAAGGCACCTGATGTTTTTTGACCACAGCGCGATCACTTGTTAGTCGCGTATTAGAATGATGTACCACCAAATTCACAGCGAAAGGCGCAACGGGTTTATTTGGGTTAGCCGCAGCATATTCAGTGAGTTCGCTGCTAATTTGAGTGAGCCATGAATCAAGTAAATCTTGGGTGCGAGTATTAAAGGTAGGAAACGACCCCACTATGCCATTTTTACATGCGCTAATGACTAGCGTAGGGCTAGACACCAAAAACATCGGCGCACAAATCACCGGTAAGCTCAGTTTATTTTTGAATAAGACAGGTATTGCCATTTCGTTATCCTTTGTTCTTAGATTGAAGATTTTCAATCCAATACACAGGGGCGTTTGCCCTGTGTGAATTGTGTGTTATCAACGGCGCTTGGGAAAAATGTCCATGTGCTTAGCAATAATGCCCAGCATCATTTCATCACTGCCACCAGCGATTGATAGAATTCGCGTGTCTCTATAGGCTCTTGCAATAGGGTTATCCCACATAAAACCCATCCCCCCCCAATACTGCAAACAGGAATCTGTGACTTCACGCCACAAGCGCCCACTTTTAAGCTTCGCCATCGATGCGAGGTAAGTGGCGTCTTCGCCATTGACATGCTGCTGGCAGGCTTGCCTCGTTAATGCACGAAGGGCTTCAACCTCAGTCTGAAGCTCTGCTAAACGAAAATGAACCACTTGGTTATTCAGCACTGGCTGGCCAAACGTATGTCGCTCTTTGCACCATCCAATGGTGTCTTGGATCATGCGCTCCATTCCCTTATAGGCGGTTGCTGCAGCATACATTCGCTCTTCTTGAAATTGCATCATCTGCATAGTGAAGCCTTTATTTTCTTCGCCAATGCGATTGCGTTTGGGCACCCGCACGTCGTTGAAAAATATTTGTCCGGTATCACTGGCGCGCATACCTAATTTGTTTAACGGCTTAGAGATTTCAATGCCCGGGGTGTTTAGCGGCACGACTATGAGTGATTTATTGGCATGTACGTTACCGTCACTGGTATTCGCTAACAGGCAAATCCAATCGGCTTGAGTCGCATTGGTTATCCACATTTTGCTGCCATTGATCACATAATCATCGCCATCACTTTTCGCACTGGTTTTTAAGCCTGCCACATCGGAGCCTGCACCCGGCTCACTGACGCCAATACACGCGACCATTTCCCCAGCAACAGCCGGGGCTAAGAACTCACGCTTTAATTCGTCGCTGCCAAAACGCGCTAACGCAGGCGTCGCCATATCGGTTTGCACGCCAATAGCCATTGGCAGTGAGCCGCCATAAGCCCGGCCTAGCTCTTCGGCAAACACTAAGTTGTAGCTGTAATCGAGTCCTGAGCCGCCAAACTCTTCTGGTTTATGAATGCCTAATAACCCCAAGTCCCCCATCTTTTTAAACAGGCTGTGCAAAGGAGCAATACCGGCGTTTTCCCATTCTTCAACAAAGGGATCCATTTCCTGATCGACAAAATTTTTGACTGTTTTTCTAAGGGCATCGTGCTCTTGGGTAAATTGCATTGTTTTCTCCAGATTCTGCATCATTGACCCTATCTTAAAGATGTAAAAATTCTGTTAACAGCGTGACTCAGGTCAATTGACTGGCCATTCGGGCCAAACTTGTAAATAATGCCAAATAAAATGGAGTTAAATATGCTTAAACACGTGACATTATTCGCCAGTGAAAACGCCATGGGGCTCAGCTTAGGCTTGACCCATGATGTTTTGGCATTTGCCTCTGTGTTACAGCAGCGTTTGCTAGGTCAACCTATTCGTATTTCTTTGGTCACAGTTGATGGCAAACCCACTTCAACTTTTAGTGGCTTAGCCATTACGCCTGATTGCTCACTGGATGAAGTGCACGACACTGATTTAGTTATTCTGCATAGTATATGGGGCGAGGTTGACAGTATTTTGGTTAAACAAGCGGCGCTTTACCCTAGACTCCGCACTTGGCACGAGCAAGGCAAACCCATAATGGCCGCGGCAACCGGTGCTTACTTTTTGGCTGAAGCAGGGTTGTTAGATGACCGAATAAGTACCACTCACTGGCACAAGCAGGCGGACTTCGCCAAAAGATATCCCAAAGTAGATGTAAGACCCGAACGATTTATCACCGCCACAGGTGGGCTTTACTGTTCTGCAGGTATGAATGCAGCCATGGAAAGCATGGTGTATTTGATTTCAAGGTTATCGTGCCCACAAGTAGGCGAAGCTGTTGAGCATGCCTTTTTGGTTGATTTTCGCAGTGGCTATTCAGGTGAGTTTACCTCTATGGGCCACCAAACCTATCACCAAGACGATGCTATTTTATCCATTCAGCAATGGCTAGAAATACACTTTATGGATTCGATCACAATAGAAGAGTTAGCGAGTAAAGCGAACATGAGTGCTCGTACGTTCAAACGGCGTTTTAAAGACGCAACAGGAGAAACGCCTCTTGGTTATATTCAACAGCTAAGAGTTGAGCAAGGCAAAGAATATCTCAAGCACAGTGATAAAAGTGTGGAGGAAATTTCATGGTCAGTTGGCTACCAAGACGCTGGGCACTTTAACCGCTTATTTAAGCGCACCTATGGCAAAAATGCCTCTTCATGGAGGCAGCATTACCGGTCGCATTAAGCGCCACCGCCTTCACTAATCTACATACTGCGATTTAATTTACGTCAACACGAGCAACAGCAACAAATAGCGTGTCGGTCGACCACACTGACTTAATTTCATAAGGTTCGCCTAGCGACTATGACAATTTACCTTGACCTATTTACTTCGCGCTTCTCAGCGTAAATACATACTGCCCTTTGTCGTTAATCCCGCGGGTTAGCTGTTGCTCGAAATACAAATAATTTAGGTGCGCAAGCGCCTCTGCGATGGCGAAGAACATGTTGTGCTCGTTCAGTTCTCGTTTAAACAATACCGGCAAGCACTCTTTAATGGTTTTGCCTTCTTGGCAAAACGCTTTTAAGTTGCCCAGATGCTCATGATGATGCGCAATTAACGTATCAACTCGGCTATGTAATCCCACAAACGGCTGCTTGTGGGACGGCAATACAAGTGCATCTGCAGGTAAGTTTTTAAACTGTGGCAAGGTATCTAAATACATCTTCAATGAATTGGCGTTTGGCTCTGTGCTGTAAACACCTATGTTCGGGGTAATAATCGGCAGCACGTGGTCGCCGGATATCAACACATTCGTGGTGGGGTTAAACAAACACACATGTTCTGGTGAATGGCCTCGGCCAATCATGATTTGCCAGTCACCTGCGCCTATTTTTAACGTATCACCTTCTTGCAAGCGTTCATGGTGTAAAGGGATTGGCCGAATAACTTGCCCCACCCCTTTATTCGTTTTGCGGTTTTCACTGGCGGTTGCCACATATTCTGCTGACATACCACAGCGCACGAGGTATTCATCGTCTTGCCAGTCTGATGCGCCCCGGCTGCCTGCGCTCATGGCTCTGCCAACGAAATATTCAGAATGGCTCATATATAAAGGCGCACGGTATTTGTCGACTAAATAACCGGCCATACCGATATGGTCAGGATGCATGTGAGTGACGATTATTTTAGTTAAAGGCACATTTAATTGGCTTAGAAGGCTATCCCATATTTCTTGCGTTTTATTTACCCCAAAACCGGTATCGATAAGTGCATAGCCTTTCTCACAGGTGACAGGGTCGTTATCCTCAATCAAATATAAATTGATATGATCCAGCTCAAAGGGTAACGGCATGCGCAACCATAAAATACCCGGTGAGACTTGCTGCCACTCACCCGGCTCAGGCGCTTGCACATCAATAAAGTCGATTGTCATTGGGCGTACTCCGCAATTTACATCACCCTATTACAATCAACTTTGATCTAGATCACCACGCACATCGATGAATCATTAACTATTAAAGCCTTGAATAGCACATTATCGAGTAGTCGTTAGAATAAACCTGCTGTTCGTTCACTTATCTGTGCAAACATAAGGCTCAAAATCGCTACAATATTCATCACAATTAGTTATCAATAGAGGAGACGTAATGAAGTTTTTAGTTTTTTTGGGGACTGTTCGCGATAGCACTCCTCCGAGACCTGCCCGCTTGGGTCTTCGTGTCGCTAAAGCATGTATGGCATGTTTAGACACGCGTTTTAATGAACATAAGTTTGAGCTTATCGATGCCTTAGATTACCCACTAGAGCCGGTTTTCAAACCCCATTTTGCGTACGCCAAAAGCAAAGCGCCTACCGCATTGAATGCGCTAGCAGAAAAAATAGCATCCGCAGATGGCTTTATTATGCTGAGTCCAGAATACAACCACTCAATGAGCCCGGCGTTAGCTAACTTGCTTAATCACTTTGGCAGTTCATTGTTTTCTTATAAGCCTAGCGCCATCGTCACGTACTCTGCTGGGCAATGGGGTGGTATGCGCGCTGCTGTTGGTATGCGTACGTTTTTATCAGAGCTAGGCTGCCTGCCCGTTTCAGCGATGATCCACGTTCCTAAAGCCCAAGAGGTGTTTACTGAAGATGGCGCACCGCAGACAGGTGAAGATCAAACGTCATGGTGTGATTATTTTAGCCGCACATTTACGCAATTAACTTGGTGGGCACAGGCGACTAAAACATACAGTGAAACAATAAATCCACACGAGATGCTTAAGACATTTAACGCAACACCCGCACAAAGAAATGCGCCTTAGGCGCAATTAACGTGATTTTATAATTGGAACAATCGTGTTGAGCAATGTTACATAATCGTTGAAATATCAACTAGGTGCTCTGGTCAAAATGTCAGCCAGATAGCCTCGATTGCAGTGCGCTTTTGTATGCATCAAATGCGGGGATGGCTGAGGTGACAATGGATGCTAGCGCAATAATCACGGCGATTTGCAGCGTTTCCCACGAAAGTAAGTTAGCACTTAAAAATAAGCCGTAATGGGCGGCCAACTCATCGCTAAATAGCGCGAGTGCCCCACTGACTAGCGATATCGCACTGGCAATAGCTATCAACACGAACATCAGCGCTTCTAATAAAACCAAGGCAAAAATGACACTAGGCCCCGCCCCTAATGTACGCAGCACGGCTATCTCGCCTTTGCGCTCGTTCATGGATGCGAGCAACATGGTCGACAAACCAAACAAAGATGACAGTAGCACCAGCACGCTAATGACCCTGAGTACGCTCTCAACGGTCCCCATCATTTGCCACAACTCTGCCAACGCCACGCCGGGTAAAATAGCCATCAAACGGTCGGCTTGGTAGTTGTTTACATCCCGCTGTAGCTTAAAAGTGGCGAATTTGGTTTTTAAGCCCAATATCACCGCCGTCACGCTATCTGGTTGTACACTTTCTTCTTCTCCATCCAGAATTTTTGCTAACTGAGACGGGGGTAAATGTATGGCTTCGATGGCGGGCAAGGTGACGTGCACGGTTTTATCCACTGGCGTGCCGGTGGGTTTTAGAATACCGCTGATCACAAACGGACTATGATCATGGTGACTAAAACTGGTGTGGCCGATCCCATGGGCAACAATGATTTTATCCCCCACTTGGTAACCTAGATTTTTGGTGACATCCGCGCCGATCACTGTATCGAACATGCCGGCAAAAGGCTTGCCTGCTGTGAACTCAAGAGATTTTTTGTCACCAAACTGATAGTGCGTGAAGTAGTCACCGTTGGTGCCCAGCACCCTAAAACCACGGTGAGAATCGCCCAAAGAAATAGGAATGGCCCAGGCGACCTGCTGATCATTTTTGAGCATTTCGTAGCTTTGGTAGTCTATATTGCTGGTGGGATCACCCATATGAAATACAGAATATAACAGCAGGTTGAGTTGGCCGCTTGGGCCACCAACGATAAGATCAGCCCCAGAAATGGTGCGATTAAAACTGGTTTTAGCCTGCTGACGAATATGCTCAACACTGATTAATACGCTGATGCTAATTAGCAGTGAAATAAAGGTTAGAATAACTGATTTTTTGCGGCTACATAGGCTGCTCCAGGCGAGAGAAATCAGCATGATGCATTCACCTTGCCCTGACATAAACTATGCATATCAATACTGGTGCTAAAAAAGCGCTGCAACGACATATCATGGCTAACGAACACCAAGCTCGCCCCCGCGTTCTCACACATATTCAGCAGAATATCCATAAACGCGTCTCGCGCTGAGGCATCTAGCGCCGAGGTTGGCTCGTCTACCAATAGCAATTCAGGCTGATTTATCAGCGCTCTGGCAATTACCACCCGCTGCTGTTGACCTACGCTCAGTGTATTGGCGGGTTTATGCAACACATTTGCAGGCAAATTTAACTTTGCCAACAGGGTGTTAGCCGTTTCTTCTATGTGTTTATCACGCTTGGCGGCAAAGTAATTGGCTAGCTGAATATTCTTTAGCACGCTTAAATAGGGCACCAAATTGAACTGCTGAAATACCACACCAATATGACGCGCCCTGAACGCATCTCTGCGCCTAGCGGATAACGTAGAAAAAGGCTGCTCTAGCAATTCAATTGTGCCCTCAGTCGGCGTTAATATCCCAGAGAGCAAATTGAGCAGCGTGGTTTTACCTGAGCCTGAATCGCCATGTAAGAATACCCGGTCGCCTTGTTTGACTTGCCAATGAGGAATACTTAACACTGCGGCTGTACTCGATTGATCATAGCGATGCTGCACATTCTGCATATTAATGCCAAGCGTTGTGCCAGTAATGCTTTTCTGTATTCTTAAGGTTTTCATGGACTAATTTTCTAAATTCGCTGAGGTTTCGTTGTTGAGACTCGTTGAGACTAAAAACTTAATAATTGATATGTTATAACATTTACTTCATGCTAAGACTAAGCAAT
The DNA here is from genome assembly GCF_000315055.1 of Paraglaciecola polaris LMG 21857. Classification (GTDB taxonomy): domain Bacteria; phylum Pseudomonadota; class Gammaproteobacteria; order Enterobacterales; family Alteromonadaceae; genus Paraglaciecola; species Paraglaciecola polaris. Next base: position 29,763 of record NZ_BAER01000120.1, read on the forward strand.
ATTTCAATCAAAGATACAGTCAATGAAAGTACCCATTTTTTTTAGGGCTCGCTTAATCGCTTTGCTCTTCACCTACGTTATAGTCAATGCTGCATTCGCGACAGAGGCTAGTGACGGTTATCAAGAAATTGAATGGATAGTCTTGATGCCAAAAGACGATCTTAATGCGTTAATGAACCCACCTGCATACTTATCAGATATTACTGACGGCCCAGATCAAGACTCCCTTGCCGCCTTTAACAATAAAGAGGCGGATGATGCGGACACAAAGCGCTTTCAAGAAGCGTTGAGTTCCACAAGGGTGATTGATTCATATGCGAATAAACGTATACGAATTCCTGGCTTTATTGTGCCCCTCGAATCAGATGCGTCTCAGCGTGTGACTGAGTTTTTTATCGTGCCCTATTTTGGCGCCTGTTTGCATATGCCCCCACCACCACCGAATCAAATTATTCATACTGAATTACCAGACGGCGTTGAACTAAACAGCTTGTATGACCCTTTCTGGTTTGAAGGCACCTTGGTTATTGATATGACAGAAAATACATTAGGCACTTCGGCGTATCGCCTTAAGTTAGATAAAGCCTACCCTTTTGAGGAAGAATAAATGCAAGCGCTAAAAACCGTTAATTGCATCTTGTTACTTACACTTTTGCTATTGCCCATAGTGGCGCAATCATGTCAGCTGCATGGTGGTCGTGGGTTTGACGCATTTTCATCGTTTCATCCGATGGAAAAAATGCACTACCAACAAACCTTCACCCGACCTTTGCACGTCACGCATCCGAGTAGCATTAACGCTGATACAAATGCACCTGCAGTGGTAAATATTAAATACGGTATTCCTGATACCTATCAAAATGTCGTTATTCGTTTTTCAGGCAGCGAGGACCTTATATTCCCAGAGGGCGCAGAACTCTCGCCTCAGGGTGTATCTGGCAGTTACCCGCTGAAATACCGCGTTACCACAGCCGGTAGTCATCAAATCTCTGTACACATCAACGCCCTAAACCTCAATGAGTCGGTAGACTTTGAGCAACATATCACCGTGAATGCCACATGATAATAACGTTGGTTGTTTGTCACTTTACGCCCAGGTTTACTCAAAGCACTGCTATGGGTAGAAGCACAATAAAAGCGATGAGTAGATGCTGGCGAGAACGCTAAAAATTGCGGGCGTCGTTTTGTTTTTCTTTGGCGTTGGAGTATCGCTAACTAAATTTCACGATGAAGGTTGGTCATTAAAAATAGGCAAACTATTTTCAAGCTCAGTGTTGTACGTTACCCCAGATACTGATTTACATACTCTGCTGGCGACAACTGAAATCAGACATTTAGGTTGGCGGGATTTACTACCGGTAACGAACCAAAAGGTACTCACGAAATATCAAGCAAACAGCGATCAAGCTTTCGATGTACAGCTGTCCCTTTCATTAAAAGCGGCTACGGATGAGCGTTATCAATCTGCACTTTATTCCACTGATGTGGTTGAGCAGGTTATTGGTCAGCGAGTGAGTATTTCAGGTTATATCGTGCCTATTGATCTGAATGAAGACAGAAGCATTAAGCGCTTTTTCTTGGTGCCCTACTACGGCGCATGTATTCATTACCCAGCGCCTCCGCCCAATCAAATAATTTACGTTGATCTTATCGATGGTTTTGCAAAAATAATGATGAGCCAAGCGTTTACCTTGACGGGTGTGCTTGAAAAGGGCCTATTTGAAGATCATCAAGGCACGTCAGCTTACATACTCAAGGTGGCTGAAATTGAAGAATACGATGAGCAGCCAGATGAATACCGGACTCACTGATCTGCCGCTAACGTAAACAAAAGGTAGCGGCACAAAAAGAACGGTATACATGAGATCTGAACAAAAGTGAGTAGCTCAAACGCACGTTTTGTGTGCTCTACTGTTCGCTAACGGAGGCACCCTTAAAATCAATCGCAACCGCGTTATGGGCATGTAAGCTCTCTTGATGTTCAACTTTAAACCAGTAATCGAGCACGTCTTTTTTGATTTCAAAGGCGTGTTTTAAGCGTCTTGCGGCGTCTTCACAAAACATTAAGTTTTGCGCATTCAACTTAGCAAACGCTTGTTCATCTTCCCTTTTCACGGCGGTTTGCACTGGCGTACCAATGACAGCTTCAAGTTCTGCTATCAACTGAGGAAGGTTGGGCAGCTCTTCACCATCGATTGTCAGCTTAATATAAGCATATGAGCGTTGACTATGGGGGGTAGCCACAGCGCCATGTTGTGACGTTATCCATTGAGTTAGCTCGCTTTTGACGATCGTGTCGTCAGTGAAACGCTCAGATATCGCATCACTCACAGCCTGTTGTGATAACGCCGACGAGCATGGGCAAGTACTAGAATAGGGTATGGTCAAAGACAACACAGTAAGCATTTTCTCGTTTACTTGCTGTTTAGCTATTGAAATAGGGTAGCTTTGATAGCCAAACTCGTTACTCAACAGTGCTTTTTTATGAAGTGTCAGCTCAAAGTCTACGCTTATCTTCGCGCATTGGCTCAACCCTTCCTGAGAAGCAATTAACTCATTCAGTAACCTTGTCAGTGAGGCACCGCTTAGTAATTCCACACCTAGAATATCATTCAACTTAATAAATAAGCGTGACATATGAATGCCTTTCGCATCGCTTTTATCTAAGCTTACAAAAATATCTGTTTTAGCGCTTACATAAGCGGTGACATGACTTGCCAAAGGTACTTGAATAGGCACCGCAATGCCTTCCATACCCACCCACTTCAAAGGCGCCGCAGTCAAAGCGTTTGCGCTGGATGTAACATCCGGTAAATTTGCACTCATATAGTAAACAAGCCCCGCTGTGAATAAAGAATGGATGATGTAGTGTTGCTTAATAGTTCGGCTATTTGCCCGAAGAAGGTTAAATGTTTACTCACGATATAAAGTCCAATGTCAGCAACAGTCTTTTTTCGTTGGCGCTATTAGGAGGAGAACGATGCACCAGACCTGCCCCCTCATTTTCAAACCAGCCTTCGCCTTTAAGCAGTGCCACGTCGCCACTGGTCATAGCTTGAATAGACCTGTCATCAACATAAATACCCGATTGATCATCGCTTAAGCCGTTATTACCCGTACCCAACTTAGTACGATCAACTGCTTCATTCGTAAGCCACTGTGTACCAGGTCCACAAAAAGAAGTGACTAAACGACACGGAACCCAATCCACATGAAAGCGTGGGCACATGGCTTGTTCTAGCACTTTTAGACGTAGTCCAGCGCGTTTCAGGTCAAACAAACAACAAAACATATCGACAAGTGACCCGATGTTTTCAATCAGGTCGCCATTAAACCCAAGAGGCGCTAAGGCCATGCTTAGGTCATCGCTAATGGAACTTGCTATAATCGCTTTTTCAACATTAAGACGCGGATTTTGTTCTATGCACTGCGCTATGTGCTCGAGTAAATCTTTTGATAGCGTGCGCTGCCATATCACAAGGTTGTTCTGTTCTTGGTAAATATCCGGTAATACACTGCAACTATCACCTAAGGAGTAATTCACGCTATCTGCTGAGCGGTTATCACCATGATCAATGATTTGCTCTGGAGATCGCACCACTGCTACTAAGCTCATCCTTCTTCCTCCCATGCTGGGAACGGATCAGGCAAGGTTTTCCAGTAAGCCTTGCCTTGTAATAATGCTTCATCGTCCAGCAGGCATTCATCTAGGACTTTTCTAATCGCGGCTTCTTGTAAATTCTGACCAATAAACACCAACTCTTGGCGCATATCGCCAAAGGGTTCTTGCCATAGTGCATTAATCGATTGCAGATATTCTTCGTCTGTCGGCCATTGCTCTTTCGGCACGGCTTGCCAGAACAAACCACCAAAACCATAGCGTGCTATACCACCAGCTTGATTCCAAAGGCCTGCAAACTGAGGACGTGTTGCTAGCCAAAAATAGCCTTTAGAGCGCAACAACCTGCCAAAACCTTTGGTGTTGTGAACAAAGTTGTAAAACTTCTCTGGGTGAAATGGTCGTCTCGCTGAGTAACTAAAACTTTGAATGCCGTACTCTTGTGTTTCGGGGTTATGCTCGCCGCGCATTTCTTTTAGCCAGCCCGGTGCCTGTTGGGCTTGCTCAAAATCAAATAGCCCGGTGCCTATGATGTCTTCTATTTTGACCTGCCCATGATGGATAGGAACAATACGTGCGTGCGTATTGAGGTTTTTTAAGATTGCCGTTAACCGCTCTATTTCAGCGCTATCCACTAAGTCCACTTTTGAAATGAGCAGCACATCTGCGAATTCAACTTGCTCGATAAGTAAGTCAGCGACACTACGTTCATCCTCTTCGCCTAGGTTTTCGTCAGTTTCGGTTAGGTACTTGGCTTCATCGAAATCTTTAAGAAAATTAACCCCATCGACCACAGTCACCATAGTGTCGAGGGTGGCAATATCAGATAGTGAAATGCCGTCTTCATCGGCAAAGGTAAAGGTTTCGGCCACGGGCAAAGGCTCTGAAATACCCGTTGATTCAATCACCAGATAGTCGAACTGCCCTGTACTGGCCAATTTACCGACTTCAATAAGCAGGTCTTCTCTGAGGGTGCAACAAATACAGCCGTTGCTCATCTCCACCAGCTTCTCATCCTTATGATTAAGCGAAATGTCATTTTTAAGTAACGCACCATCAATATTAATTTCGCTCATATCATTCACAATCACCGCTACCTTTTTGCCTTGGCGATTATTAAGAATATGGCTTAACACTGTGGTTTTACCTGCTCCTAGGAACCCAGAAAGCACGGTAACGGGTAGTCTGTTCTTTGGCATTGGATTTAGCATTAATATTAGTCCTGTTCGTGTATTTCTATATTCACGCCTTGGCGACGTAAGCGATAGTTAAGAAAATGCCCGTAGGCGATAATGCTGGTGCCTAGCACCGTTAAAGCGACTTCACCGTATTTACCTAATATGACGTGCCCTAAAAATGTGGTGACGATCAGTATTGATAAGCCCACTAAGCCGATGAATAACACTCGGTAGCTGCGATGATGCAGGTACCCAATCACCAGTGCGATAATGCTGATTGGCACCACTGCCACCAGCAACATACGATGAAAAAGCTCATCGTTGAACACGAGTAAGCCCGCAAAAGGCGGCAATAAAATCAATACAATTGACAGAAAAAGGCAGTGAACAACGCATAATAACGATAGCCCCACGGCTGCTTTATCACTCATTAGCTGGAACTTAGTCATGACGGTCTCAAGAAAGGTTTTTATGAAAGGTCGATTGGCATTTTATGCACAAACTATAAAGCTCTATTTGCGAACCCACGGACGAAAAATCAGCACTATTAGCATGATGAGTAAGGGCTTGAATGACCTCTGGGTCGACCTCAACTTCTTCGATGTGCTGACATGATTTACAAATCATAAAAAGTGGCGGATGTTCTTCACAAGCCCCAAATGTATGATTACAAATAATGTATTTGTTAATGGATTGCAGGCGATGCACGAGACGAATAGATTCTAAAAAATCTAATACGCGATATACCGACATCGTTTTGATGTCACACGCAAGTAGCATGTTGTAGTGATCCGTTAATTCGTACGCAGACATTGGCGTACTCACGTCAAGTAGCACCTCTAGCATATGCTGGCGTGTTTCGGTCAGCTTACTACCGGCTTTTTCGCACACGCCTCTGGCAATTTCGATAAAGTCATTTGTGCATTCAGGAGACATCATCACCACGCTAGATAAGGACTAGCAGGCGTCAGCTGTGCCATCCCTTGACCTTCATTCGTAATCCATTGTGCCCGAATGCTGCTTAACGACATCAGCCCTTCAAACAAAGTGACAGACAGATTTGTTACATGCGAAGCACAAACAAAATGGTATTCAGCCTCGACATCTTCGTGTGATACCTCGTCATGCTCGCCATGCTTATTTTGCCCACGTTTGTGCTGCCCGAGCGTATGTTTTCCGAGCTTACTTGTCCTGAGATTGAACGTTTCGTTATTCGCTTCGTGGTGATTGAGCTTTTTATTATGAGTACTCTGGTCTAACAGTAAGGAATGCGTCACCTCGGCTAACGTGCAGCTGGGGTCAAATTTGATTATTGCGTTATTGGCTTCCAACCTTTTGGCGAAAAGCTGAACGGTCTTTTGCTGCGCTTCGTTTTCTGGTGCATGCTCAAAACCCAGCACATCAGCAGCGGGCAAAATAAACTGTACATGCCAGTTATTATCTTCTTGCGCGATAACCATCTGCCCCTGACCGTGCACATGCTCTTGTGCTGCGACGATATGCCAACAGCCGATGAGCCCAGTTAAGAACAACACTTTTTTTATCATTGTTTTGCTCCGTGTTTAAAGCGATGCGAATAACGCAATTTCCAATACGCCTGTAAAGGCTCATTAAGCCAGTGCCCATGGCTCGTTTTAGAATGTTTACACCTCAATTGGCGCATTTAAATTAGCGCTTTGTGCCGGCTACACAAACCGCTTAGCCATACATAGGTAAATCCCCAAAATAACCCGTAACAAGCGCTCAAAAGATAGCTACCCATTCATTTGAAGATTAATCAATCGCCCTTCCATTTGGTTACAATATAACATAACATTAAATTAATGATACATTATAACATCACACAGGAAAAACAAAATGAATAGGATATCTCCGCTAGCTGCGTTGATGAGTGTGCTTTTACCCGCCAGTGTATTAGCGCAAACCATAGAGGGCACAGTCGTTAACAACAATGGGCGAGCAGTTGCGGGCGCCACGATTGAAGTAGAGGGTGTTGGCGCTGAAACCACAACCGACAAAGCAGGACGTTTTGTTTTCAGTAATTTAAGCGTTGGCAAACAAGAGCTGCATATTTCGTCCTCTGGTTTCGCCCACTTACATCAAGATATTTCCGTACCTGAACAAGGCGTAAAACAAATTGAATTCACGTTACAACGCTCGCCTATCGAGGTCATCGACGTTTACGCGACGCCTATTCACATGTCAGTGATGGAGTCAGCATCGCCCGTTAGTGTTCTTTCAGGGGAAACCTTGCGTCGTCAGCAGGCATCAACCTTAGGTGACAGTTTGGAAAAACTGCCTGGGGTGCAATCAAACTTTCACGGTGGGGTGGCTAGCACACCGATCATCCGCGGGTTAAGTGGCCCTCGTGTTCTCATTTCGCAAAATGGTTTGGACGTCAGCGATGTATCAAGAGTTGGTCCCGACCACTCAGTAGCCAGCGAAGCCTCTACTGCTCAGCAAATAGAAGTGCTACGTGGCCCTGCCACCTTGTTTTACGGCAGTGGCGCAGTGGGCGGAGTAGTCAATGTGGTAGACGGACGTGTGCCTACTGACAACACAACTCGGGGTGAATGGTTGCTCGAAACCAGCTCGGTGGATGACAAAAAGCTTGGCTCTTTCAACCTCACCACTGGCTATGAATCTTTCGGGTTTTACGCCGACGGATACTGGCGCGAATCGAATGATTATGACGTTCCTGTTGCACCAGACGCCGACTCAGATGAACCGCAAGAGCACGTGGTTAAAAACAGCTCAGAAAAATCCGATGGCGTTACCTTAGGCGCCAGTTACTTATTTGATAGCGGTTATGTGGGCCTTGCCATTGAGCAGTTTAATCGTGAATACGGCATTCCTGGCCATTCCCACGGAGGCGGCGAAGGCGAAGAGGAAAACGTTTACGCAGACTTAGAGCAAACCCGCATTCAGCTGTTAGGTGAATTAAATCTTGATAACCCGTGGATCAATAAAATTAACTTGCGCGTTGGCTTCACCGACTATGAGCACGCTGAAATAGAAGAAGGCGCTGTTGGCACCTTGTTTGAAAACGAAACTCATGAAATCAAGCTCGACTTCATCCACAACCCCATCGCAGATTGGAATGGTGGTATCAGTTTCCACTACAAAAATAGTGATGTCGCTGCCCAAGGCGAAGAGGCATTCACACCGCCGTCTGAGGCGCAAACTATTGCATTAGCCATCATGGAAGAAAGGCACTTTGGTGATGTGTTACTGCAATTTGGTGCCCGTATTGAACGTGTCACCATTGATGCCAACAACGTATTGCTACCCATGCTTGATGCTCACGGCCACGACGAAGCAGAAGAAGTGGTGGATGATCACGACCATGACCACGATCATGAGGAAGAAGCCTCAGTCACTCGCGTTTTTGAACTAGATCACGAATTTACCCCAGTGAGCTTATCTGCCGGATTAGTCTGGGACTTCACTCCAGGTTATAACTTAGGGCTGTCTATTTCACGTTCTGAGCGTGCTCCCTCTGCAGCTGAATTACTCTCGTTTGGCGCACATATTGGTACAGGCACTTACGAAGTAGGCGCTCTATTCGCATTACATGACGACGGCTCGAGCATCGGTCTTACAACCAAAAATATCGATTTAGAAACCGCTAATAATATCGA
>NZ_BAER01000119.1 GCF_000315055.1 Paraglaciecola polaris LMG 21857
GTATGTGTTTTTCAATGTTAGCCCTCGGGCTCGCTCAACCGAAATTAATACGCAGCACCTCTTCTCCCAGTAAGGTTAATACCTTTTTGCTGTTGCTGGTCTTCACTGCTGATTTTACGCTCCTGGGTGGCCAGCTCTCTGGCCGCGTCAAATTGGATAAATAGCTCTGGCTTTTGGGCGCGCTGACTGACGACAAACATGCCTCGATAACCGTCTGTCAGGGGGGCGTTGTCGATGAGGTCGGTTATATCCAATTATTCAAACATCCCGGCAAAGACACCAATATGCTTAATCACATACAGTTTCATCCCCTGGGGCATGCCTACGCACCCTCACTTATTCCTAAAAGCAGTATGTAACGGCCTAGGTGGTTTGTCTTCGATCGATTGACGGTTGGTTTTGTGATTTTTTACCGATAGATCGTGTGGTTTAATTCGTATAAACCTTATGACTGATTACCTAATCGGTAATGTGTGGAATGTAGGTTAAAAGGTAATAAAAAAGCTCCCTTAGGAGCTTTTGTTGATTATGCTAATTGATACTTCACTTGATATAACTGCAGCCATTTCTGTTTGTGCAATTCTAAGTTGTACTTCAACTCACGATATTTGAAATCGAGCTCTAGTTTTTCATAATTGCGTTTGATTTTATGTTTACGGATTTCCATCAAGCGTTTTTTAGTGGCGTACATTTCGGCCATTTTGTGCAGAATTTGATCGTACTCTTGTTGTAACCTAGGCAATATTTCATCAGCATTGGGCAAGACTGATAAATGTTGTTGGGCGCGCTGTAATTGCATGGCCATTTTAGCCTTCTCAATGCGTTCTTCGGGGCAACGGCGCAGATTTTTGGTCCAACCGATAAAGGATAGTCCACGAATGAGCCACTTTGTGGGATCAAACTGCCACCACTTTATACCATTTCGATAGTCGTACTCAAAAATATGATGGTAATTATGGTAGCCCTCACCGAAGGTAAAGAAAGCCAATATGTCGTTGTCGCGGGCGGTGTTATTATCTGTGTAAGGCTGGCGACCCCAAATATGAGCTAGGGAGTTAATAAAGAAAGTTACATGGTGAACCACAACCAAACGAAAGAATCCGGCTAATAAAAGCATGCCCAATACATCACCGTTCAACCAACCCAATAGTGTTGGTATACCAAAGTTTGATATCAGCATAATCGGCAGATAATATTTGTGCTGCCATACCACTACTTTATCTTTTTGCAGGTCTCTGCAGTTGCTGTAGTCTGAATAACGATGAATTTGATACTCCCTTAGCATCCAGCCCATATGAGAATACCAAAAGCCCCGTTTTGCAGAATAAGGGTCTCTTTCGTTATCATCTACGTGGCGGTGATGGATCCGGTGATCAGACACCCAATGTAAAATGCTGTTTTGCAACGTCATTGCACCGCCGATGGCCAGTACGACTCTGACAAAGGTATTAGCTTCATAGGCTTTATGCGCCCACAACCTATGATAACCAGCGGTAATAGACATACCCGAAAAATAGACGAGTACGATGCAGGCGATAATTTCTGCGCTGTCGAATCCTTGTGTGATAGCCACGTAGGGCACGAGAAACAGCGCAACTAAGCCTGTAATCACAAAGACTAAAACATTGGTGATAATTAAACGGGGTTTTTTCATTACAAAAGGCGTGACTTTATTGAGCTTACACTTGTACGCTAATTTAACTAGCAAGCGCCTATTTAGCAAGCTATTTCTGTAAATGAATAGCATTTCAAGGTGTTGCTTGAAGCTAAATACAGATAATATATCAATATTATACGGTTATTTTGGAATGCATTTGAGTCGTCAAGAACAAAAACTTAAAACGCGACGCGCAATCATAGATGCGGCTTTTAGTTTGCTAGACGAACAACGCAGTTTATCGAGTATAAGTTTACGCGAGGTAGCAAGAGCCGCAGGTATTGCACCTACCTCCTTCTATCGCCATTTTAAAGATATTGACGAGCTTGGTTTAACTCTGGTGGATGAAGCCGGTTTGAACCTGCGTCAACTAATGCGTCAAGCTCGGTTGCGGATAGCCTCCGGAGGGGGGGTGATTAATACCTCTGTCGATACGTTTATGGAATTCATTTGTGCTCATAGTAACGTTTTTAGACTGTTACTGCGCGAACACACTGGCACGTCATTGGCTTTTAGAGCTGCTGTGCTGAGAGAGATCCAGCATTTTATTGTAGAGTTGACGGATTACACTATGGCGACAACCGGACTGCCGTATCGATACGCAAATTTGCAGGCTGAGGCTATGGTCAAATTAGTATTTAGCGCTGGCGCAGAAGCGTTAGACTCAAGCACTGAGCAACAAGTAGTGTTGGCTCAGCGTGTTAAGCTGCAATTGCGCTTTATTGCAAATGGCGCAAAAGAAGCCGCGGGTCTTTAACGTTTCTGGAGGTACACACCAGATTCAATGTGCTGGGTGTACGGAAACTGATCAAACAGTGCAAAACGCACAATGTCATGGGTTTTCTGTAATACCGTCAAGTTATCTTTTAATGTGTCCGGGTTACAGGAAATATATACAATATTGTTATATTCCTGAACCATAGCCAGTGTTTCATCATCTAAGCCCGAGCGAGGCGGATCGACCAACACCGTCTGGCAATCATAATCTTGTAGATTGACCCCCTCTAATCTGCGAAAGCTCCGCTCATTGTTCAATGCTTGTACAAACTCTTCGCTAGACATACGTAGTATCGTGACGTTATCAATTTCATTTAATTGGATATTTTGTTGCGCAGCAGCAACAGATGATTTTGATATTTCGGTCGCTAATACGCGTCGAAAATTTTGCGCCAAAGGCAGGCTAAAGTTCCCTGCACCGCAATATAGTTCCAGCAAATCGCCTTGACAACCCTGGGTGATATCTAAAGCCCACTCAAGCATCTTGCAGTTCACACCAGCATTCGGTTGGGTAAAGCTATTTTCAATCTGCTTGAATTGATAAAGACGATCGTTTACCGGCAGAGATTCGAGAACATAATCTTTGTCTAATAGTACTTTCTGTTTTTTTGAGCGCCCAATGATGTCGATTTTAAAATCATTTCTTAATAACGCTCGCAGCGCTTGTCCTTCGCTTATCCATTCTTCGTCTAATGGTTTGTGATATACCAGCGTGACCAATATTTCGTCCGTTAACGTACTTAGGTAATCGATTTGAAATAACTTTCTACGCAATACTTGATTGTCTTTTAATAGCGCAATAAGCCTAGCCATTACCGCGTTGATAACTTTGCTAGCCGGTGGAAAGTGGTTAACGGCGTATTTTTGTTTTGTTGTTTGATCAAACATAACATGATCTAGGTTATCTCCGTCATGCCACATTCTGAATTCGGCACGCATCCGATAATGTAAGGGCGCTGAGCGGAATGCTTCTAATTCGGGCATTGAAAAAGACCGAAAGGCTTGCTGCACGCTATCAATCTTTTGAGCGAGTTGTTGTTCATAGTCCGCAGGATTAATTTCTGTTGGGCGCACGGCAAATCTCCAGTTGATCATTTTATCGAGCGCGGGATTGTAAGTGTTTTCAATACTTGTGCAATATTAGTTTTTGAATGTAAAGAATTGTACTAAATTTAGCCACTACGCAGCCGATAACCTAGTTGAGGAAAATGAGGTAGCTGAAATGAATATTAATGAGATAAAGGCGTTCATGGGTGAAAAGCCGGCGCACTTAGGCGACAAGAACAGTCTGCAGAATCAATTGCGTGATAGTGGATTGGAGCAAGCAAATGCATTAAGGGCAGATAAAGCGTCACTTAGCGGGGCGTTTGCATCAAAAAATCTATTTAGTGCCCAAGTTTTGACCAACGCATTAAATCACAATGTATCCTTTGGGACGCTTAAGCCAGAGTTACGCGTGCCGCAACAGTCTGACCAACAAACAGATAATGCCAGTCTATTTGACTTTGAAGAAGTCGCTCGCAATGTATTGAATTTTGTCGGTGGGGCAATTAAGCACGCGCAAAGTAAAGGCTTAGACGACGAAGCGTTAAATTCGATGTTCGAGCAGGCACGCTCAGGCGTACTCAAAGGTATTGGGATGGCCGAGAAAGATCTTGCTGGCATCATGAACGATGACATCAAGGCAGGTATTAGCCGCAGCCAAGAATTAATTGACACGGGGTTGCAAAAATTGCGTGAATCGGTTTTTGGCGAAACCCAAGTAGAGGGTGACGCTACGACATCAAAAGTTGCTTTGGAGAATCAGGTGAACTATCAACGTCGAGATACAGGTGAATTAAAAATTCGCACTTTAGACGGCGATGAGGTAAATATTCGATTCGAAGACCTAAAAAGTTTTGAGTTAAATCAAAAGTTATTAGTCGAAACTGAAGCTGACAAACTGTATAAAACCCCCGTTGAACCACCTAAATCGCCGTTATCTGCCAACGCTGCAGCGACCACAGATAGTGTTAATGTGGCTGACCAAAGCAAGCCCGAAGAAACGGGATCTGCAATTCAATCCGATGCAGCACAAGAAGATAAGGTGCCTAATGATGTAACTGTCACCGCTGTTGAGCGATATGAACATGTAAACAGCAGCGCTTTATCATTCACCATTCAGGGCGAATTGGATGAGGATGAATTAAAGGCCATTGGTGCACTCGTGGCGGATGCCAGTGATTTAGCGGATGAATTTTTTAACGGGGATATTGAGTCAGCCTTTAACCAAGCGCTTAAACTTGGTTATGACGAAAAAGAATTAACTGGTTTTGCATTACAATTGACTCGCCAAGAACAAACTCAGTCGATACAAGCTTATGAGTCTGTTTCACACTTCAGTGAGGATGACCCCAGAGGAGACCCGAATAAAACGGTGAAACCAGTGGCACACTATTTGGATAAAATGCTTGATGTATTCGAGCAGTCTAGACAAAAGCTCGAAAGTGGCGAGCAGTATGATGACTTGATAAACGGGTTGATTAATCAAATGAGTGATGTGCATACGCCTGATTTGATTTCAGCGATTCAGCGCTTCCATTCTTTTAATCAGAAACTACTTAATGGCTTGCCTTTGAATTTCACGGAGAACGGCGTAAGTGAATAAAGGATTGTTAGGTACGTTAATCGTCTATGCAAATGACTAACGTACCTAACCGAATTTATTAAATTAATCTTCTAGGCTTAATTTTTTCAATAACAGCACTGCTTGGGTCCGGGTATTCACATCTAGCTTCCTGAAAACAGCACTAATATGGGCTTTAACAGTTGCTTCGGTGACATTTAATTCATGGGCAATTTGTTTGTTTAATAAACCGTCATGAATTAATTTCAATACTTGGAATTGTTTCGGCGTTAACTCGGCAATCTTTTGCGCCAAATTAATTTCGTCACCATCTATTTCCGCAATTTGAACTCTTAATTCGTCAGTCAGCCAAGTTTCACCATTCATGATGGCTCTTAAAGCGTCTGCGATCAGTAATGTTGGGGTAGACTTAGGCACAAACCCTTTTGCACCAAAGCTCATCACATAGGATACGACTTCAATAGAATCACTTGCTGAGACAACCGCTACCGGTATTTGTGGGTAATCTTGAGTAACGCGTATTAGACCGTAGAAGTTCTCACAGCCAGGCATGTGTAAGTCGAGCAAAATTAGATCTATATCAGGATTCTCTTGCAGTGTTGTTAGTGTCGAATCAAGAGAGTCTGACTGCAAAATTTCAATTTTTTCAAATAATGGACTTAATGCACCAACTAACGCTTCCCGAAAAAGCGGATGATCATCTGCGATTAAAAATTTTGCCATTTATGTGCCTTCAATGAATAATTCGAGATTAGTTATAAGACTAATACTTTAGTTGTAAATAATGAAGGGATAAATTTACTTCCCTGCAATTTATGTGACACATTCTATCAGAAGCCCCAATTTAGATGTTACAAATACTGTACGTAGATTCGCTATTTTGTACATTACTGGCATTGATACTGAATTCAAAATGAGCAATTTAATTAAGAGAATTGCTTGGTTGCACGCAGGCGGGTAGAATTGTCTATCGTTTTTAGTAGAAGTCACTTATTCCATGCAAACAAGTAAAGACGCCATCTATTCACTGCCGCAGCAGGTTAGTGGCTTTCGTTTTGACGATTCAGTCGCAGATGTTTTCCCCGATATGATTCAGCGTTCAGTGCCTGGATATAGCACCATAGTCGATGCTATTGGGCAACTCGCAGGGCGTTTCGCGACCGAAGGCTCCAATATTTATGACTTAGGCTGCTCATTGGGGGCTGTCAGCTTAGCGGCAGCCCGTTACGTAGAAGCAAAAGCGTGTAACATCATTGCGGTTGATAACTCTGAAGCTATGGCACAGCGGTGTAAGCGGCATGTTCAAGGGTATAAAGCGAATACTCCGATTGAAGTGATTTGTGACGACTTGCAAAACGTACGTATTGAACGTGCATCAAGTGTGGTGATGAATTTCACTCTGCAATTCATCGAGCCAGATCAACGAGACAATATTATAAAGTCAATTTATGCTGGCTTAGCGCCTGGCGGTATCTTCATTCTGTCTGAAAAACTGCGCCATGATTCTACTCAAGGCAATGAGTTATTAATCGATTTACATCATGAATTTAAGCGCCGGAACGGTTATAGCGAGCTTGAAATAAGCCAAAAGCGTGAAGCAATAGAGAATGTGTTGCGAGCAGAAACGTTCGAAGCCCATCAAACTCGGCTTAAGAATGCTGGTTTTGACGAAGTCATCCTATGGTTTCAGTGCTTTAATTTTGCATCTATTGTGGCAATCAAAAACTAGTTTTATTTTATTCTTTTATTTATTCAGTGGGCGCTATTGATGTCTGTTACATGGTTTAATCAGTTTTACAAAGAAATTGCAGATTCTCCGTTAAGCGCTTGGCTCGAGCTCTTACCTGGGCAGATTTCAACTTGGCATAAAGAACAGCTACATGGCGACTTCAATAAGTGGATTAAATTACTCGGTAAATTACCCCAGACTCAACCAAGTCTGATCAACTTAACTGACCAGGTTGAGTTTGGCCGTGAAGCAGATATTAACGAATATACCCAAAAGCAAATTATCGGTTTACTTAAGCAATTTATGCCGTGGCGCAAAGGACCCTTTCAGGTACACGGTATTCACATTGATACCGAGTGGCGCTCTGATTGGAAATGGGACAGGGTACAGCCCCA
Source organism: Paraglaciecola polaris LMG 21857 (assembly GCF_000315055.1). Lineage (GTDB taxonomy): Bacteria > Pseudomonadota > Gammaproteobacteria > Enterobacterales > Alteromonadaceae > Paraglaciecola > Paraglaciecola polaris. The sequence continues at coordinate 7,185 of NZ_BAER01000119.1, forward strand.
TATTCAATCGCTGGATAATCGCTACGTCCTCGATGTAGGTTGCGGCAGTGGATACCACATGTGGCGTATGCTCGGTGAAAACGCCAAAATGGTGGTAGGAGTCGATCCCTCGCAGCTATTTTTGATGCAGTTTCAAGCGATGAAACATTTCAATGCTGACCCCAGAATACATTTATTGCCCGTAGGTGTGGAGCAGTTACCCGATAAGAACGCCTTCGATACGGTTTTTTCTATGGGCGTTTTTTATCATCGAAAAAGCCCGCTAGATTTTCTACAACAATTGAAGAACCAGTTGCGTCCTGGAGGCGAACTTGTGCTTGAAACCTTGGTGGTTGAAGGGGACGAAAATACCGTTTTAATGGCGGGAGAACGTTACGCCCAAATGCGTAACGTATGGTTTTTACCCAGCACGGATGCATTATGTTTATGGATGAAGCGTTTAGGCTTTAAGAATGTTCGCGTGGTCGACTTGGCGGCTACTTCTATCAAAGAGCAACGAGCAACCCAATGGATGGACAGCCAGTCTTTGGTTGATTTTCTTGACCCGAACGATCACTCAAAAACCATAGAGGGCTATCCCGCACCATTGAGAGCGGTAGTGATTGCTGAGCGTTAATTGACAGTGCGTTCATTAATAAAACTGCGTTTAGCCCGTGTTGGCATGCGGGTCACTAGTTCATAGCCAACCGTGTCTGACCAATGAGCAATCTGATTGACGTCCAGTTCTTTACCCCACAACTCAGCCAAGGCTCCTACTTTTATATTGCTTAGGTGGGTGACATCAACGCATAACATGTCCATTGATACCCGTCCTGCTAGCGGTGCTATCTGGCCGTTAATCAGCACTGGCGTACCTGATTTGGCATTACGTGGGTAACCATCGCCATACCCAGCGGCCACGGTGGCAATAATACTAGGTTGCTGAGCAACCCAAGTGGCACCATAGCCCACGGACTCCCCAACCGCAAGGGATCTGAGCGCTATCACTTTTGAGCTAAACTGCATGGCTGGAATAAGTGGTTCGGCCAGCGTGTTCGGCTGGCTGAAGGGGCTGATGCCGTATAACATTATCCCTGGGCGATTCCATGCCCCATGACTCGCTGGTGTCGCCATTAGCGCCGCTGAGTTTGCCATACTGAACGATAGGTCAGATACGTTATTTGACACCAACGCCATTGCAGTCCTAAAGTGTTCCAACTGTCCTTCTAAAAAGGGAGCATCAGGTTGATCTGACGTCGCAAAGTGGGTCATCCACATGATGGAACGCACATTCTGACTGGTCAAAAGTTGCTGATATGCTTGTGCGCTGTCGTGAGCCGTTAAGCCCAACCTATGCATTCCGGTATCTACTTTTAGCCATACATCGATTGGTGCAGATAAAGATGCGTTGAGCAAGTCTTGAATTTGTTGCTGATTGTGCAACACGATCTGTAAATTTAAATCGTCAACTACGCCTAGTTCACTGCTACAGAAGCAGCCTTCTAATAATAAAATCGGCGTCTTAATGTGGTTCTGGCGCAATATGACGGCTTCCTCAATACTCGAAACCGCTAACAGTTTTGCCTTATCGCCGAGTGCGCGAGCCGTAGCAACGGCCCCGTGCCCATACGCGTCGGCTTTAATGACTGCCATCGTGTGGCTGCTTTTAGCCAATGATTGGGCATAATCGAAGTTATGACGTATGGCGTCAAGGTCGATTGTGATAGAAATGGGTCGTGACATTAATTGAATCTAATATTGGTATTTGAATTGACTAAAAAGTGCTTGTGCTTGGAGCCACACATCGCCTATTTCACCTTTGCCTACAGGTGTGCCGTCTAACGTCACAATAGGAGCAACTTCTTTACTTGAACTGGTTAACCATAATTCATCAGCCGCGCGTACTTCATCCATGCTTATGGTCCGTTCTTCTACTACAAACGAACTGTATTGACGTAGAATGGTTAACAGCAACTTCCGCGTGACTCCTGGTAGAAGCTGGTTATCTAATGCTGGCGTCGCAATAATATTGTCCTTAACAACAAAGACGTTACACGAGCTTGCTTCGGTCAGATGCAGAGCTTGATTGAACAGTATGGTTTCTTGTAGGCCTAGTTCGTGGCTTTGTTGAAAATGCATGACATTTCCAAGTAGAGATGTCGATTTGATATTGCATCGCTTCCAACGTAAATCTTCACTACTGACGACGTTATAGGGTTTTGCCTTTGTTTTATCAGCAATCGGTGCTGGAGGGATTTCAAATGAGAAGGCAAATACAGTGGGCGTTACACCTGTAGGGTAAGCATGGGCCCTTTTGCTATCTGTACCCCTGCTGACATGCAAATAAATAGCGCGATTACCAAGGTCATTTTTGGCGAGCAAGTTATCTATCACTGCCTGCCAATCACTAAACGAGTAATCCAGCTCAATTCCAATAGCAGATAAGCCGGCTTGCATACGTTCAATATGGGCAACGAACCCAACGGTGTTGCCACCATAGGTTGGAATTACTTCGTAAATTCCATCGCCGAATAAGAAGCCACGGTCCATAGGAGAAATTTTGGCTTGGTCTTGAGGGAGGTACTCCCCATTTAAAAATACGATGCTCATAATAAGGACTCAAAAATAGCGTTGAAAGAAGGGCGATAATTGGCAGATTATGCCACGAATTTGGGCTGTGAATTAAGCTTCTTTGTTAGCAAATTTGAATTTTTACCGTCACTGTGCGTGATATCGGGTACAATAAGCTACGCTTTTATTCCGTAATACAGACAGGTTTTATGCTGCAAATTGGTAAGTTCAACACATTAAACGTAGTCAAGCAGGTTCCGTTCGGTTTTTATCTAGATGGTGGAGACGACGGAGAGGTGTTATTTCCCACTAAATTTGCTGGTGCAGACCTAAAAATTGGCGATCAATGTCAGGTTTTTGTGTATCACGATAGTGATGGCAGGCTGACCGCTACGACGCAAACCCCTCTTGCCGAGGTAGACGAATGCGCTTTCTTGAAAGTCGTCAGCGTCAATAATGTCGGTGCCTTTTTAGAGTGGGGGGTAGATAAAGATATTCTCGTTCCATACAGCGAACAAGACTTCCCGATGGCGGAAGGCGTTTCTTATGTGGTCTTCGTTTATTTTGATGATGAAACCGGTAAAGTCGCTGCGTCTACGCGCTTACGAGACTTTTTATTCGAAGAAGGTGAGCATTTTGCTGAGAAACAAGCAGTCGAGTTACTGATATGTGGGCGCAGTGATATGGGCTACAAAGCGGTCATCAATGGTAGTCATTTAGGGCTGATTTTTAAGGATGAGGTATTTAAACCGCTACGCATCGGTCAACGCACAACTGGATTCATCAAACGGGTTCGCGAAGATAATAAAATCGATCTGTGTTTTCAGTTTCATGATGATAATGCGCGCAAGGATCTTGCCGAACAGATTATTGACGATTTAGAGGCGCACGGTGGCATATCGACCCTGACAGATAAAAGCTCAGCAGATGAAATATCTAAGCGCTTTAATGTGAGTAAAAATGTGTATAAAAAGACCTTGGGTGCTTTATATAAACAAAAACGTATTTTGCTCGACAAAAATAAAGTCACCTTGATTAAATAAGCCTTTAGCGAATGATTTACAACGGAGTAAATAAATGAAAGCGACAGTCAGCTGGCAATCAGATATGAAATTTGTCGGTGAAACGGATACCGGGAAACGCATTGAAATGGATGGTGAGGGGAGTCAAACCACTCCCATGGAGGCTGTCTTGCTGGCAGTTGGTGCATGTTCGTCCATTGATGTGGTCGAAATTCTTAAAAAGTCTCGTCAAGCGATTACAGGTTGTGAGTGTCAACTGGATGCCCAGCGCGCCGATGACGCACCGCGTGTTTTTACTGAAATACATGCGCATTACGTCATCGAGGGAGAGAACTTAAGCGAGAAGCATATTCAGCGTGCGGTTCAACTTTCCGCCGAAAAGTATTGCTCAGTGATGTTAATGCTTGAAGGGAAAGTAAAGATTAAAACCAGCTTTAGCATAGCTGCGAAGTAAAGATGGCCGAGTGCTCGGCCATCCTGCTCACTGTTATTTTTTATCCTAATGCGGCGAATGCTTGCTCGAAATCCGCGACGATATCATCCACATCCTCGATACCAATCGAAAAACGCAACATGTTGTCGTTAATCCCCATTTCTTCTCGCTGCTGCGGGGTATTTTCAAAATAAATGGTGTGTGCAACAGGCAATCCCAATGTGCGGGTGTCCCCTAGATGGGTTGCGCACAGCACGAGATTGAGCTGATTCAAGAATGCGAGGGGATCTATGTGCGCCGCTAAATCGATACTGACGATACCGCCATAGCCGCTAAACAGTTCTCTGGCTGTATAATGTTGCGGATGATCGGCCAAACCAGGGTAATAGACACGTTGTACATTTTGGTGGCCATGTAAATAGGTGGCTAAGCGTAACGCATTTTGACAAATACGCTCAACACGCAAAGCAAGTGTTTCAAGACCAATGGAAATACTATGGGCTGAATCTGGCGATAACGTAGCGCCCATGTCGCGCAAGCCACGCTTTTTAATTTGCGTTAATCCCCACTGTTGGGTATCAGCCGAACGGTAAATAGGCAGTATATTGTGAAATTCACTCCAATCAAATAATCCCGTATCAACCACTACACCACCTAAAACATTACCGTGGCCAGCAACATACTTAGTTAGCGATGCGATAGTGAGTGATGCTTTGACACTTTTTGGTGAAAATATATTGGCTGGTGTCATAGTGTTGTCAACGACAAACAGTAATTTTGACTGCTCACATAGCTGGCCTATGGCACTTAAATCAGCTACTTGTGTTGCTGGGTTAGCAATGGTTTCGGCATAAACCAGTTTTGTTTCAGGTGTTATAGCCGCGGCAACGTTTTGAACATCGGTAACGTCCACATAGGAAATTTGAATGCCCAAACCTTGCATTGTGCTGGCTAAGCTACTGGTATTGCCAAATAAAAATTGGCTCATAATAATATGATCACCAGCGCGTAGTAGGCTCAGAAACGTGGCACTGATAGCAGCCATGCCAGTTGAAAACGTAATGGCTGCAATACCGTCTTCTAGATCGGCTAAAATATTCTGCAATGAAACACTCGATGCTGAAGACGAGCGAGAATAAACATGCCCCGCAGCTTTGCCTTGAAAGACATCAACTAGGTCTTGAGCATTGTCGAACGCAAACAACACTGAGTTATTCGTTGCTTGATGCACTGCGCCATTTTGCGGCTGGTTGATGACTCTATCGGCATGTACTAAACGAGTGGTAAAACCTTTATCTTTCAATCTTTATCTCCGCTTGGGGGCGTTATGTTGGTCGCTACTTTATCAGGGAATTTAGCCTGCACAGTGCTGTAATGCTGATAAATGCGGTTTAACTCTTGCTGGGTATCCTTACCTATCTTAAGCACTGGGCCTAATTCAATTCGTTTTTTCTTATAATCAAATGCTACCAGAAACACCGGAATATCCGATTTACTGGCAATATGTAAAAAACCAGTTTTCCAATTTTCTTGCTTGCTACGAGTACCCTCAGGCGCTAAGCACAGAATCATTTTATCTGCTTCTCGGATTTTAGCGACCATTTGCTCAACCACGCCATGGGCTTGATGTCGTTTAATCGGAACCCCACCCCAACGACGAAGTAGTCGTGAAAATAGCGGGATAAACAAACTGCTTTTTACAAAGAAGGTAATTTTTAGTTTAAGACTAAAAGCGACGGCAATACCGATAACAAAATCCCAGTTGGAAGTGTGGGGAGCGACCGCTATTATCATTTTTTTATGCTGGGCGAATTCACCACTAAATTGCCACCCAATGAGTTGTAAAACACGGGTTCCTAAGAAACAACTGAAAGCGTTTCCAATTCGCGGTAATTCATCACTCAGAGTTGGAGTATTTAATCTGCTAGCCATTTCTTTCTTTGCTGGTCCACTTTACACTAGGGGGAATGATCCGCTATGTCACTCAAATTGTCGAGAAGCAATCCTCATTAAGCTGTACCCCGAAGACCAAAAAAGGAAAGTAGAATTTTGAGATATTTGTTATTTGCCCTGACCTTGTATAGTGCATTAGGGTTTGGCCAACAGACCGCACAAAATCTTTTTAGTCATTATCAAACCGCACTCTACCAAATTCGTATCATTGAACTTGGGTCTGGCAATAAATCGTCTATTGGTTCGGGTTTTCAAATTAACGATTCCGGCGTATTGGTGACTAATTATCACGTTGTCTCTGAATATGTCTATTTTCCTGAAAAGTATCGGATTGAGTATCTCGCGGCAGATGGATCCGTAGGTAACTTATCTCTCGTTAATATAGATGTGGTCAACGATTTAGCACTGGTACAAGTGCAGGGTGAAAAGGCGAGTAGCGATTTTTTCCCTCTATCTGATAGTTTGCCGGAGCAAGGCAGTAGTATTTATTCTTTAGGTAATCCCCATGATTTAGGCATGATAGTGGTTCCCGGAACCTTCAATGGGATCAAAAAGAACAGCTTTTATCAACGAATTCATTTTACCGGCTCAATTAACCCAGGTATGAGTGGCGGGCCGGTTGTTAATCCAGAAGGAAAAGTGGTCGGGGTAAATGTGGCAACAGCGGGTAATCAAATTGGTTTTCTGGTCCCCCTGACCAAGGTGTATACCCTTATTGAAAATGAAGGGTTAGCCTCTTTAGACACGAAAGACTATAAACATGTTATCGCTGAGCAATTAATGAAAAACCAACAGCGATTGTTCGACCGTCTCGAGCATGGTGTATGGAAATCAAGTGATTTGGGCGGCGCGAAAATTCCCACTTTAGAAGGAGCGATGTTGTCCTGCTGGGGAGATTCAAATAGTGCTGATCAAGAAGCGTTATATCTCTCAGTCGAAAATAGATGTCGTCTAGACGAGGAGATTTTCCTGCATGGCGGTTTACGTACTGGCGGGATCGAGATTGAATTTGAATGGCTTGAAAGTGCCGAGTTTGGTGCGCACCGTTTTTATGATTTTTTTAGTGGCAGCACGTCTGGGGCGGGAGCTGGAAATCAGGCGGGTAAAAATGACGTGAGCAACTATCAATGCAAACAGGACATTGTGACCAACACGCATCAAGTTAAAACCAAAAGTACTTTCTGTTTACGTGCTTATAAAGAGTTTCCGCATTTATATGATGTACTGTATATCGGGGCAACTTTGAATCATGATTCTCAAGGGCTAATTAGCCATTTTACCTTGGCCGGAGTTAGTCAAGACTCAGCTATGCGATTTACCAAGCAATTTGTAGGAGCACTAGCATGGCAATAGTGCTCGAATTACTGTCGCGTAAAGATCAAACGCTTAAATACTTTAAGTTTGATAAATCTGAAATCGTAGTCGGTCGTGATCATCATTGTGACTTACGTTTAGAAGATCCTTATATCAGTGCCGAACATGTACGGATAAGCCAAGATGAGCAAAGTAATACAATTTATTTTGAAGATTGCCAAAGCGTAAACGGTACATTAGTTAATAAGCGCCCGTTGGCTAACGGTAAACTTCAAGGCGACGATATTCTAAAGTTAGGTAGAACACGTTTGAAAGTGGTGAATACTAATCAGCCTGTTTCAGCTGCATTACCACTTAGCCAATTAGAAGAAAGCTTGAGTTGGCTGTCGAACAGTGGGATAGCCATACTGTTGACTTTAGGTTACTTAGCTTTGTCGATGATATTTGCTTATGTGAACAGTATCGAAGAGTACAAAATTTTTGCAATGTTACCAAAAGAGATGGGGCAAATGGCCTTGCTCAGTGGTTGGCCGGTCATGTTCGCCGTCATGGGTAAAGTGTTTAATAAAGAAAGCCGAGTCGTCAGTCAGTTTTCGATTTTGTGGCTTACTCTCTTTGTACTTTATGGTTTATATTTGTTAGGCAAATTAATCTCCTTTAATTTTAATGCAACTGAATCGCTGATTTGGTTTGAATTGATTATTTTTACGTTGGTTCTTTTTGGCTTCGTGTGGTTGTCATTATTTATCGCATTTCATCAAACCAATAGACGGCGTAATATTGTTGGTGCCATGATGACACTCGTTATAGTCGTCCCCATAATCAGTATTGGTATGTTAGGTAACGGCGACTTCAGTACACAGCCCAAATACGACAGTACAATGTTGCCGCCTCTATACCAATTACGTTCTCCGTCTGATGTCGCATCATTTGTTGAGGGTTCCACTGCTTTGTTTTCAGCGTTGGATAAACAAATTGCCGCAGAGCAGCTCGCCCAGAAAAGCGATGATGGAGTATCTCATTAATTTATTAGTGTAAATGTTATGTGTATTTTATTTATAGCTGTTAATCAGCACCCAGATTACCCATTGATTGTTGCAGCTAACCGGGATGAGTTTTTTGAACGCCCCACGAGCGTATCGGCCTTTTGGCAGGATTACCCGCAACTGTTGGCAGGAAAAGACTTACGTGCTGGTGGTACATGGATGGGTATAAATCAGTGGGGCAAACTTGCTGCGTTGACAAATATCCGTGATCCCCAGCGTATCGACCCAGATGCGCTTAGCCGTGGCGAATTGGTGAGTCACTATTTACAGCAGTCGCCTGACAGTAAAGATTACCTTACCCGTTTGAATGCCACAGGAACGAATTATAATGGCTTTAATTTGCTGTTCGGCGATTGGAATAATTTGCGCGTGTTTAACAATCATACTTTGCAATCCGAGACGTTAACCTCGGGAGTATATGGTTTATCTAACGCGAGTTTGAATACGCCTTGGCCAAAAACCGTGCAAGGTATGGCCCAACTAACACAGTATTGCCAAGACCCCCATACGTTAGAAAGTGAGCAACTGTTTGATTTACTCAAAAACCAGACAAAAGCCGAGGATGATATTTTGCCGCAAACGGGAGTTCCTATTGATTGGGAACGCAAGCTGTCCTCTATCTTTATTCAAAGCGATGAATACGGCACACGCTCATCTACTCTCTTATTAATCGATAACCAACAGCATGTAACCTGGCAAGAACGTACATTTAATAATGAAGCAGAGTGCATTGCTGAAAATAGCTATCATTTCGATATAAAATAGCAGCATTTTAAGTTCGAAAAATCATCAGGCAATGGCATAATGTCCGTCGTTTCAGCCAACTCATCATAAATTCAGAGGAACATCATGTTTGAAGTATTGCCCCAATTGCCCGCAGATCCTATTTTAGGGTTATCGACCGCTTATAAAGCCGACTCTAATCCATTGAAAATTGATTTAGGTGTCGGAGTATATAAAGACGAGCAAGGGCATACACCTATTTTAACGTCGGTTGCTAAGGCACAGCAGATATTACTGGCTAAAGAAGACTCTAAAACCTATATCACTCCCCAAGGTGTGCCTGGCTACATTGATGGCATGTTACAACTGTTATTAGGTAAAGGTAGTAAAGTACTTCTTGAAGATCGTGTTGCAGCTGTACAGGCTCCTGGCGGATGCGGTGCGTTGCGCATATTGGCTGAATTGATTAAACGTTGTAACAGCGAATTAACGGTTTGGGTAAGTGATCCTACTTGGGCAAACCATATACCGCTAATTGGTAATGCAGGCCTTAAAATTGAAACCTATCCGTATTTTAATAAAGCAGATGCTAGCATCAACTTTGACGGTATGGTTGAAACGCTATCTCAAGTCAAATCAGGCGACGTTGTGTTACTGCACGGATGCTGTCACAACCCTACGGGCGCGGATTTAACTCCAGCTCAATGGCAGACAGTATTAGAGATTGCGCAAAAAACCGGTTTTATCCCTTTTGTCGATGTTGCTTATCAAGGATTCGGAGATGGTTTAGAGCAAGATGCCTTTGGATTACGCCTTTTAGTGGATAACCTACCTGAAGTGATAGTTGCTGCGTCATGTTCAAAAAATTTCGGTTTATATAGAGAACGTGTAGGCCTAGCAGCTATGATTACAGCTAACACGCAAACCCGTAAAGCGATTCAAACGCAAATTCAATCTATCGCGCGTGGAATATACTCTATGCCGCCTTCATATGGTGGGGCATTGGTAGATATTATCTTGAGTGATGAAGCATTACGCAGCGAGTGGGTTGCAGAAGTAGAGGCAATGCGCACGCGTATGCAAACGTTGCGTGGTCTGCTAGTGAGTAAACTCGTTGAAAAAGGTGCTCAACAAGACTTTAGTTTTGTTAAGCAACAAAAAGGGATGTTCTCCTATTTGTGCATCACACCAGAGCAAGTACAAGAAATGCGCGCGAAGCATAGTGTGTATTTTGTTGATTCAAGCCGAGTGAATATTGCAGGGATCAGTAAGGGAAATGTCGACGCCTTAGCATCAGCTTTGGTATCAGTGTTATAAATAAGGTAGGTATTCACTTTGCAGTGCGAATACAAGCAAGGTTAATCATTACCGTTTAGTTCACAAAAAAGCCGATTCTCGTAGAGTATACAGTAGAAACCATGTCTATTCGCGAGTGAGTGAGTGAAGGGCCTTTACTAGTAATGCTTATGCTTAACCGTCTTTGCGTACACACTATGTATATTTAGTGTGTACGGTTTTTTCAAAAAAATCAGATTTAGCTATACATCTAATAACTCTTGCAGAGTATCCAGTATTTCCTCAGCAACACTTACGGGAGTGTTGTAAATTTCTTGTCCAGAAAATCGAAGCACTTTGTACCCTTTCGAATGTAATGCTCTATCTCTTTTTCTATCTTTCGAAAACATTTCTTTTGATGAGTGATATTCAAACCCATCACATTCAACAATAAGACCAAAGTCTTTACGCGAAGGGTGCCAAAAATAGAGATCAGGTCGTATCGATTTTCCGTCAATCATTATCGATGAAAACTTTGGCTGTAGTGTAAGATGAATACTTTCGTGCATATCCAGAAGGTGGTATCGAAAAGTCAAAATGCCTATGTATTTTCGTTCTTCAATGCTCATTTTCCCTTTATCTAGCTCCATATCTAAGTAGGCATCAATTGTCATGTCAGAAGATTTGTTGGATTCCCAAAACTCTAATAATTCACAAAAACTATTATAATTTTTCCTATAGTTTTCTAAATCATATTCTGCATCATTACCTAGCTGGTGAATTACCATAAATAAAGGATCGTTTTTAACAATACCGAGGATTAGGGATCTGAGAAAAATTTTCTCTATTGGCGATTCTTGGAAAGAATCTATCATATCGGAGTTGATTTTTGTAATAGTGTTAATAGCCATGGGATACACTCCTCGAATAATTGGATCTTCCTCATCATTCATTGACTCTTCAGCCTGATTGCGCAAAAAATGGTCTAAAAGAGCAGGGAACTGCTCATCATCCAAAATATACTCCCTGACACTTGCCTGTGCAGCATTATCCATATCTATTCCCTTATAATTTAGTTTGTGATTCATTTCGCTTTGCAATAACAATATCACAAACCTAATCAGAGTAAATTCCGCGATCTAGTTAAATATTTTATGAACTATAAAACAAAAAAAAGAAGTCTGGCAGGGCGCGAGGTGAGGAAGTCACTGTCATTGGGATTGTCTGCGCGTAGTAACTCGTCAACTGTCCTTATGTCCCGCAGGTTTAGCATCAAGGGGCTATCGCCCCTTAATAATCCCTATAGCGAAGACTACGATAGAAGTTGTGACAGATAACTTCTTCGATTATGGGAGTTACTGGGTGATTTTGTTATCTCGGCAAAGTCTGATGCACTACCTACAATATGAATTTCACTCTCTGCTCTTGTGATAGCAGTATAAAGCCATGCACGGTCAACGATACGATCCTTTTGCAGTGCAATGATAATGCGAGGAAATTGTGACCCTTGAGCTTTATGAAGGGTTATTGCATAACCCAGCTCCATACAATCAAGCACGGCTTGAGTAACTTCAATTTTATCACCTGTATCGAGTGTCACTTCACCATAACTTTCCCCAGATGCCACAACACTTGAGAGGATACCAAGCGAGCCATTCTGAATGCCTTTATCATAGTGATTCTGCGTAAACAATATAATGTCATTGAGGCGCAGATTTAGAAATAATTGCTCACCGTGCATTTCAAACTCAAGCCTACTGCCACTATGATTCACAGCCTCTTGAGTGAGCTTGTTGATTTCACCAACCAATGCTTTTGTTGGTGCCATCACACGGCAGTTTTCAGGAGATTGCTGATACAATTCACAGCAAACTTGAGGTATCTCTTTCTTGTCTGTTTCGTGGAAATGAATTGTACCTGTGGTAAGACACTCTGGGACTTTGCCTTGATTGATTAGTTGTGAATACTCAGGGATACCTGTCGATGCCTCAGCACGTTTAACGATATCCAAAGTGGTATTAACTATCGTCTTAGACTCAACGATGTCTGCTAACACCTTCCCACAACCAATAGGCGGAAGCTGATCGGGATCACCTGCAAAGATAATGCGCACTGAGGGGTGAATGTGATTTACCAAGCGATACATGGTTGGTAAATCAATCATACTGGATTCATCAATAACAAGTAGATGTTTTTGTTTGTCTGAATCAATAGGATCATCTCTCAGGAACGCGGCAATCGTTGATGTGATAAAACCAATTGACTCATGTAAGCGCATTGACGCACGACCACTT
>NZ_BAER01000118.1 GCF_000315055.1 Paraglaciecola polaris LMG 21857
TTCGGGTTATGAGCCCGACGAGCTACCAGACTGCTCCATCCCGCGTCCGATGCAAGGAATATATAGCTCCACCGCAGTCAACGCAAGAGCTCTTTTGCAAATACTAACTGACCGCTCACTAATCAGGCGTGTTGTTGAATATAACAGCAAGTTTTCGTTAATTCCCCAGATTAATGATTAGCCCTGTGACCAAAATTTAATACTCGAGTGATCTGTCACTGATTGTCTTCCAGGCGCCAAACCATAATGAAATCTGTCAGTCCCTCCTAGGCTTCTTCAAGCGCTGACATACTGAATCGACAAAAACGGGGCGAGCTACTGGCAATGGCTCCAAAATCTTTAATCGTATAGACGTTTAATGAACCAGCAATCCGTTCGCGGCGAAATTTTTCGCACACATATTTTTTGGTATTGGTGATCATCTCTGCCCGAGTTCAGATCACGCCGCCTGTATCATCATAAAATGCCATCCCCTCACTAAAGAAATCGCAGGCTGTTTACCCAAATGAATTTGGCCAGAATGCTAACAATTCAATGTGCTGAATGTAGGTTTTAACATCTAGCTACTCGCCCAAATGACCACATCACGTATGCCTGTAAGCGAAATATGGAATAGTGAGAATCGAGGAAATAGGGTTTGTGTTTGCTAAATTAAACTCAAAGCTATGCTTTGCATTGAGTTCATTTTTAACACTGTTCACCCTACGGGATTAGGGGAGTTATTCAGCAGCGTTGCGTACAAGCAACTCAGATTCATCTAATGCATCTTTGTGTGCAATAACATTAATACGCATTTCATTTTCAAAGAATTGCATGGTTGCCACTGCGTTTGCATCTTGAACTTGTGTTTTCTGTGCAATATTTAACTGCATTTCACGGAATTGCACATTTTGCTGAATTTTGTTGGCCATACATGAGCCGTCAATAGCGAATGTGCTTGATTCCATACAGTCGAATAATCTATTGTTCTGAGTCTCAGCATGGCTAGCGGCAGATGAAAATACGCTTAACATTGCGACAATAATGGGTAATTTGATTCTTAACATAATGATTTCCTCGATAATTCGCTTAACGACATGTTAAGCATCGTAATCCTGCGTTGGAATCAAATCTACATGCCAAACCATAGGATTGTGACAACAATATGACAAAACTGACTTTTTTGGTAGACTTTCTTGATTAACGACTTTGAACAAGCACGTAATTGCCGAGTGTGTGAAGCCCATTTACCCTTAACACCAAGGCCAATTATTCAAGGTAGCCAGCGTGCAAAGATATTGATTATTGGTCAAGCACCTGGTTTAAAGGCTCATCAAACTCAAAAGCCGTGGAATGATCCATCCGGGGTGCGTTTACGCACCTGGTTAGGTTTAAGTGACGCGCAGTTTTATGATGAAAACAATATTGCCATTTTACCAATGGGCTTTTGTTATCCGGGAAAGGCAAAAAGTGGCGACAAACCACCGCGTAAAGAATGCGCTCCGCTATGGCACGAAAAACTCATTAAGTACATGGCGATTAAGCACATTTTATTAATTGGTCAATACGCCCAATCATATTATTTGGCCGATAAGTTAAACTTGACCCAGCGCGTTAGGAATTGGCAAGAGTATCAACCAAAGTATTTCGTCTTACCACATCCGTCACCACGAAATAATATTTGGTTAAAGAAAAACCCTTGGTTTGAAGAACAAGTTGTACCTAAAATGCAAAGTGTCGTAGCCGAACTAACTAAATTTTAACCCATATTACGCGTCTTTTTTAGCCTCTTGAGCGATGAACACCAGTAGCGCGTCAAAAGGCATTGGTTTTGCGTACATAAAACCTTGGGCCTCATCACAGCCTAATTTAAGCAAGTAATTCGCTTGTTCTGGTTTTTCGATGCCTTCAGCGATCGTTCTCAGCCCTAACTTGCCACCTAAAGTGACGATAGTTTCGGCGATAAACGCCGATTTATTTGGACTGATCTCATTGACAAAAGCCCGGTCTACTTTAAGGCGATCAAGAGGCAGTTGTTGAAGATAACTCATGGATGAAAAGCCGGTACCAAAGTCATCAAGCGCCACTTTAACGCCAAACGCTTTCAACTCATGTAGCACATCAATTACCAGCTGAGGCTCATCCATAACGATACTTTCAGTAATTTCTAACTCAATACACTCTGGTGCCAAAGCGTTATCGGTTATCGCTGTTTTCACCAGCTCAATAAATGCTGGATCGCGAAATTGCGGCATGGATATGTTCACTGCCATGCGCAGATTGGTGAAGCCTTCGTTCGTCAGCAAGCGTAACTTTTCACAGGCCTCTTGCATCACCCAAGCACCAATATCGATGATCAATCCTGAATACTCCGCAAGGGGCACAAAAACTGCTGGAGAAACAAAACCACCATCTGTAGATGGCCAGCGTAACAAGGCCTCCATACCGATAATTTTTTGCGTTACCAAGTCAATTTGCGGCTGATACCACAATTGTAATTTTCGCTCGCCAAAATCATTACGCAATTGGCGGATCATGTCTAGCCGCCAAGTGGTCTGTTCTTCCATTTCAGGCGCATAATATTCAAAATTTGTTTTGAGACTCTTTTTAGCCCGATTTAGCGCAATATTGGCGTGTTTAAGTATATTAATACCTGTATGTTTTTTGCCATTAAAACGATAAAAACCAAATGCGGCACTTAGGGGCAACATATGATCTCCTGCCTCAAATGCGTTATTAAACAATCCTTGTAAGGTCGCAGGGTTGACCTCTCGCTCGGTACCGACTATGGCAAATACATCTGAGCCAATACGTGCAAGCGCTGCGGCCTCAGGAAACACAGATTCAATACGCTGGGCTAACGCGAGCAAAGTGTCATTGCCCGTATCCTGACCGAGACCATCATTTATGTCTGCAAAATGATTAATATCGATAAGCGCAACCACATCATTTGCGTGCTCTATGTCGGTGCTAATATCGTCTAGACGATTAATAAACTCGCTCCGATTAGGGAGTTTAGTCAACCAATCTTTAAACGCTGCGGTATGCAGTTGATGAAACAAATTAACATTTTCATAACCAACTGAAATACTTGATAAAAAAACCTCTATAAGTTGTTTAAAGACGTCAGAAATTTGCTGGCCAACTTTCAAATAAACGGCGGCATCATAATCCGAACTTTTTAAATATAGAACGGTGAAGTGAGCATCATAGATATGGCATTTTTGTTGTAAGCATTGGTTGACTGAGCGGACTATTTTTTCGTCGTGTAGATTTTCAATTTTTTTATTGATGTAACTGCTAAACTCCCCGGCCGCACCAAGCACATATACTGCGTTCTCGTCTTTATCTATTATTGAACCAGCCCGCGCACAAACTACCCCTGACGGATCAAGTCCTAATAAGGAGCTAATTTGTGTAACCACCCCTTCGCAAAAACGATTAATAGAATGCTCTTCCAATAAGTTTGATGCTGACTGGATGATTTTCTCTAAACCGATACGACTTTGATTAATGGTTAATATTTGTTGGTAAGAGCGTAACGAGGCGATAATAGTCGTCACTAACTTGCTACGTGTGAGCTCTGTCTTCGTTTTGTAATCGTTGATGTCGTATTCTTTAATGACACTTTCTTCTGGGGCATAGCCCGGCTGACCAGTGCGAAGTATGATGCGCGGCTCTGTCAGTCCCATTTCGTTACGCATAATACGCGCCACCTGCAATCCCGCATCGTCAGTTTCCATGACAACATCAAGTAGGATAATCGCTAAATCCGAACCTAATGTCTTTATAATATCCAGCGCTTGCGCTTTAGAGTATGCGTGATAGAAGGTCAAATTCCGGTTATTTAATACCAAATCGGACAGCGCTAAACGCGTAACAGAATGGATCTCTTCATCATCATCAACTACCAATACATTCCAGCTTCCTGAAAATTCTGTATTGTCTGCGGTATTTTCCTCAGAAAGGAAAACTAGCTCATCATTCTCATATTCCATCGGACACATTTATTTTACGACTCTCTTGAGTTTACCTGCACACAACAGCAGTATTTCTTAAGCTTAGCTAAATCCTGAGTAAATCAAAATTAGTTCACCTAATTTGTTACGCAATTCAATGCTACTAGGAATAAGGATACTATGGTAAATAATATTTACTAAATTAGATATGTGAATGAATACCCAATGAAAGTTGATAACCAAAACACTCCTCTTCCTGTGTCTTTAGACAAGAATACGAGCAAGTCTTCGCAACCTGCAAGCGCATCAACGGAAGCGCCTACAACCGCTCAAACCGAAACGAGAGGCACAGCAGCGCGTATAACACAGTGGTTTGCTCAAATTGGTGTGACTTTACCCTATCAGGGCATACGAGCGAACAGCATAGAGAGCCGAGTTCTCAAGCGCAAGAAGATAGCTGCTCAACGTAAACTAAACAACATTGAAAGCGTGTTTGAAAAAGCCTTAAAATTTTGCATTGAGGGGGATAAGGACGAACGTATCGATCAAGATTGGTTCTATAACTTCGTGAATATGGCAGAAGAAATACACTCCCCGGCAATGCAAGAACTGTGGGGTAAGATATTTGCGGTTGAAACCAGTCGCCCAGGTAGCTTTTCGCTGCGCACTTTACTGACCCTCAAACAGCTCACTTTCAAAGATGCACAAACCTTTCGCCGAGCAGTCGCACTATCAAGTCGACGAAAAGGAGATACAACCCCTAAATTATTAACTGGTTTCTACCAAAAACCATCCATGTTTGCTTTGTTTCGCTTACGCAAAGAGCAACAACTCAATTTGGCTATGTTTGGCTTAAGTTACCCCGATCTACTTTCCTTAATTGGTCTAGGTTTAATTCATCAAGCCGAGATTGAATCAGGAGAATGGTCAATAAATACTGATATAGAATGGAGGAATAACGCTCAAACCTTTCATTTGAGCGCTAAAAAGCATGGTACGACATTGAAGTATTATAAGTTCACCGCCACAGGCGCTGAGCTATTTACATTAGTGGGCACCAATACACAGGATAAGTACCTAGAGGCGCTAAAATTGATTTTGAACAACGCTTTCACTGTCAGTTAGATACCGTCACCGTCACCAAATTCATGTAAACCACACTCACGTTTTAAACCGAAAAAGCGGGTGTCTTTTTCATCCATGCCTTCTTGTAAAGATCGTGTGGTATGCCAATCACCAATTGACACATAACCTTGCTCCCACAAAGGGTGATAAGGTAAGTCATTTTCCTTCAGATAATAATGAATATCTTTGTTGCTCCAATCTAAAATTGGATAAACCTTCACTTGACGAGTCAGTTTTTGCAATATTGACAAAGATTCACGCATTTCTGATTGGCTACGGCGTAAACCAGCGAACCAAGTTTTCACTTCAAGCTCAGCAAGCGCTTGTTGCATAGGTTGCACTTTATTCAGCTTATTGTATTGCTCTATTCCTTCCGTTCCTTTTTCCCAGAGTTTGCCAAAACGCGCTTCTTGCCACGCACCTGACATTGGAGCGCGGTAAACCTGTAAATTAAGATTTAGGCGCTCGGTCAGCTCATCAACAAACTGATAAGTTTCTGGGAATAGATATCCAGTGTCTGTTAATACCACGGGTATATCAGGAAACTGTTGGGTCAGCATATGCAACATAACCGCAGCTTGGGCACCAAAACTAGAGGACAACATAAATGTCGGCTCCAAGTTTTCTAACGCCCAGCTCACTCGCTGAACCGCACTTTTGGCTTCTAACTGCTGATTAAGTTCTGTCAATGAAACCTGCGTTAAAATCTTAGGTGTTCCGTCGAGCAGCTCAACATTTTGCGACGGTTGCATAGCTAGGTTACGCATAAAAATCCTCAGCGGAATTTACCACTTCTGCAATAACACCAGTACGAATAACAAAATCACCAAATGACTCGGCGCTTTGTCCGTCTTTAGCCCATAGGCCAATTAACACGTCGAGCTCATCCATAATTTGCTGCTCACCGATGTTCTCTTTATACATTTTAGGAATGCGCGTACCTTGGCGATTACCACCTAAATGTAAGTTATACTTTCCTGGACCTTTGCCCACCAAACCGATTTCAGCCAGCATTGAGCGTCCGCAACCATTCGGGCAACCTGTGACCCGGTATATAATACTTTTCTGGGCAATTTCATGCTTCGCCAATAGGCCTTCCAATTGCGTTACTGCTTCAGGCAAATAGCGCTCTGCTTCCGCCATTGCGAGTGGGCAAGTAGGTAAAGCGACACAAGCCATCGAATCTTGACGCTGAAGAGAAAGATCATCCACCATCAAACCATGGGACCGGGCGATGTCTTCGATCTTTGCTTTGTTTTCAGCACTTACGCCAGCGACGATCAAATTTTGATTCGCCGTTAAACGGAAATCCCCTTGGTGAATTTTTGCAATTTCAGCACAACCGGTTTTCAGCGGCTTACCTGGATAATCTAAAATACGGCCGTTTTCAATGAACAGCGTTAAATGATGTTTACCATCGATACCTTCAACCCAACCAATGCGGTCGCCACGTTCGGTGAACTCATAGGGATGACTTTCACCAAACGTCACACCTGAACGCTTTTCGACTTCTCTCTTGAACGTTTCAACACCAACACGCTCAAGGGTATATTTTGTTTTCGCATTTTTACGATCTACACGGTTACCCCAGTCACGTTGCGTCGTGACTACCGCTTCAGCGACAGCTAACGTGTCTTCAACACCGATAAAACCAAAATCGTCTGCTTTGCGCGGAAACGTAGCTTGGTCACCATGAGTCATAGCCAAACCACCACCCACCAACACATTAAAACCGACTAATTTTCCATCCTGAGCAATGGCCACAAAGTTAAGGTCATTTGCGTGTACGTCGATGTCGTTAAGTGGCGGAATAACAACGGTTGTTTTGAATTTACGTGGCAGATAATTTGAACCTAAAATGGGTTCATGATCCGTGGTTTCTTTTTTCTCACCATCTAACCAAATCTCTGCGTACGCACGAGTTTTAGGGAGTAAGTGTTCGCTGATTTTTACTGCCCATTCATAAGCCTGCTGATGTATTACCGACTCAATTGGATTCGAAGTACAGAGTACATTTCGGTTAACGTCACCAGCGGTAGCAATAGAATCAATACCAACTTGGTTCAACGTTTGGTGCATCAGCTTGATGTTTGGCTTAAGTACACCATGAAATTGAAACGTTTGACGGGTAGTTAAACGAATGCTGCCATACAAGGTTTTCTCATCTGCGAACTTGTCGATCGATAACCACTGGGCAGGTTTAATAATGCCGCCTGGTAAACGTGCGCGTAGCATTACATTTTGCAATGGCTCTAGTTTTTGCTTTGCGCGCTCTGCACGAACATCGCGGTCATCTTGCTGATACATACCGTGAAAGCGTATAAGCTGGAAATTATCACCAACGAAGGACCCAGTTAGGTCATCTTTAAGATCGTCTGCGATAGTGCCACGTAAAAAGTTACTTTCGCCTTTTAGGCGCTCGTTGTCGGCCAGTTTGCCCTGTACAACTAAATTATTATTGTCTGTCGTCATTAATAAACGTCCTTCTGATAACGTTTTGCTCTGCGTAATGCAGTTAAGTATTCTTCTGCCGCCTCGGCGCTCTTTGCACCATGCTTTTGTACAATTTCAACCAGCGCAGCATGCACATCTTTCGCCATATGATTTGCATCGCCACATACATAGAAATGCGCACCCTGCTCTAACCATTCGAATACTTCTGCGCCTTGCTCAAGCAAGCGATGCTGTACATAAATTTTGTCTTCTTGGTCACGAGAAAACGCCAAGCTGACCTTGTCGAGTACACCGTCTTTTACGAAACGCTGCCACTCTGTTTGGTACAAAAAGTCCTGGGTAAAGTTAGGATTACCGAAAAACAACCAATTTTTGCCATCCGTTTCTTGTGCTTCACGTTCTTGCATGAACGCTCTGAAAGGTGCTATACCTGTACCCGGCCCCACCATTATGACAGGGGTTTCTGGGCTTTCAGGCAAACGGAAGTTGTCATTCTTCTCTACAAAAACCTGTATCTCTGCGCCTTCTTCCAAACGCTTAGTAAGGTAGCTAGAGGCCCCGCCTTGGTGCGCATGTCCATGGGCATCATATTCAACCAGTGCCACAGTCAAATGTACTTCGTCTTCAACTTCATTTTGGCTTGAAGCAATGGAGTAAAGGCGAGGGGTCATTCCCCGTAACATATCAATCAAGGATTGCGCATCTGTCTTAACCGGATACTGACGTACAACATCAATAATTTGACGCTCACCTAAAAACGCCCGCAGCCCAGCTTTATCTTCAATTAAGGCATTCAGCTCAGGGTTATTCGCAAGCTGCGCATAAGCACTGGCAAAAGAGGGGTAACTTTGAGTTAATTCACGCTTTTCGATTAAGGCTTCACGCGCAGATAAAGTATCACCAGCAACAGACACCTCTGATGCACCATCAATCTCTAGCAGCGCCAGCAACTCATCAACCATGCTCGGATCATTTTTGAACCAAACACCTAATGCGTCACCAGGACGATACTGAATGCCTGACTCTTCAAGAGAAATTTCAACGTGCCTAATATCTTTAACTGAATCGCGACCAGTAATCTTTTGGCTTGCTAACAAACTCGCGGTAAATGGGTTCTTCTTAGAATATTGCGCAGCCGCTACAGACAAGGTCGGCTTGCCAATATGTGGCATAGCCACAACATGGGAGTTACTTTTGGCTTTTAACTCGTCTTGGACCTTATCCAGTACTTGCTGTGCCCATGTTGCAGATGCTTCATCGTAATCAACATCACAATCGACTCGATTTACGATACGCGTTGCACCTAACTCAGCCAGTTTTTTATCAAAATCTTTTGCTGTTTGGCAGAAAAACTCGTAGCTGCTGTCACCTAGTCCCAATACTGAAAATTTAAGGTTAGGTAACTTAGGGGCTTTCTTGCTAGCCAGAAAGTCATGTAACTCGACTGCGTCGTCAGGCGCATCGCCTTCACCATGAGTACTGACGATGACAACGATGTGCGATTCGTTCTTAAGCTGCTTAACTTTGTAGTCAGCCATATTGACCAATTTGGCAGCAATACCTGCAGCATCAAGTTTTGCTTTATAACCCTGAGCCAACGCTTTAGCGTTGCCCGTCTGGGAGCCATAAAGAAGCGTAATGAATTTTTCAGGGGACGAAGCTTCAGCAGCAGGCCCATTCGCCTGAGGCAAAGTCGCAGTAACTTGAGTCTGTGCTAATCCAGCTAAATAACCACTTAACCAACCCATTTGAGCAGGTGTAAGAGATGGAGTCAACTGATTAAGTTGAGCCCACTGGGTATCGCTTAGAGCGGTTGTAGAACCTAAATTTTTCTGTGTATTTGATGACATAATATCGCTAACCTCGAATGCTATGGCACTAGGTTAGCGATCTATGTTCATAACTGGAAAGAATAAATACTGATTTTTTATTACTTAATGGACTGAGCGAAAAGTCAACAATTCACTACAGGCAACAAAACTTAAAAATGCACTTCAATACCCAAAAAAGCCCCACTGAATTCGAAGTTGGTATAGATACCGTCTAAGTCATCCAATTCTATTTCTAACGAGCGGTAGCCCAATTGCAACGTGGCATCGATTGCTAGGTTATCAAGCAACCCATAGGTGATCGCCGCCTGATAATCAGTAATGCTGTTGTCATCAAACGCTAAAAAACTGCCTTCAACAAACGCGCCTAACCCCGTAAACGGAACGCCTACAGCCACACGTGAATACAACATAGGCACAAAACCAGAGAAATCCTGTGCCGCATTTTGCGTGGCGTCGTTTTGTGCTTCGAGATAAATGTCACCGTCTAGATGTTTAGCATTTATACCCAAATCAAAGCTAATCAAATCATTATCAAACAGCTCGTAGTAAGCAATATAGTCAGTACTGACGAGGTCAATGTTAGTATTGACCTCGGTATTCGCCGAAAATAATTCGCCGCCATATGTCATGCTTGATGACAAAACGGTTTGCCCATTGGTATCTAAACCCGTGCGCTGTAACTTAACATTCGGCACTAAAGGTAATGGGTGCTCCAAGGCAATATAGAAACTTCCCTTGGTTTCATCTTCATAATTAAAATCTACATTGCTATTGTTATCTGAAAACCCACCTGTGGTCTCCATATCCCACGCTTGAGCCCCTGCATATACACCTAATAGAGTATCGGCCTGACTCGACAAGCTCGTTAAGGCCATGACTAGTGCACCGGCACAAAGCGATTTATTCATAGATTATCCTTGATTTAATAGTTCAGAAAGTTCAATTAGAGCAGCATTCGCTCGGGAAATATAGTTCGCCATCACTAACGAGTGATTAGCCAACATGCCAAAGCCACTGCCATTTAATATCATGGGACTGAAAATAGACTCTTGGGTTGACTCGAGTTCGCGAATTATTTGCTGAACGCTAACGCGTGCATTCTTTTTATCTAGCACATCAGCAAAGTCAACTTCCACAGCTTTAAGAAAATGGATCAGGGCCCAACTCGCTCCTCGCGCCTCATAGAAATTATCATCCAATTGAAACCAGCTTGTTTGCTCACGCAACTCTGCGGCGGGTATTGCTCCTGCGCTGCTATCACCAGCGAGGCCGGTATCGAGGCGGTCTTGCCCAACACTGACACTTAATTTTTGCGACAGGCTGCCCAAGCGTTTTTCAACTTGTTTAACCCAATCCCTAAGGTTATCAGCCCTGGCGTAAAACTGTGCTGTGCCCTGACGACTATTCGATAAGCTCGTGCGATATTCGTAGAGTTTATCGATAGCATCTTGATACTGAGATTCAGCAGACGGTAATAGCCAGCTACGATGATCAATATTTAGTTTAGGTTGTGCATCAGTCAAAAATGGGTTTTCACTGGATTGCGATTGAGAACGACTAATATCTTTACGCATAGAAAGCGCTAAATCACGTGTCATCTCTAACACGCCAAACTCCCAACTCGGCATATTGTCCATGAACAAGCTTGGCGGGATAACATCGTTGGACAGGTACCCTCCTGACTTGTTCAACAGGGTTTCCGTTACCGCAATCAAGCTCGTCGTTACGATATAACCCGGCACCAGCTTTTCATTATGCTGCTGGGCATAGTTTTGCGCCGTTTGTCGAGGATCAAAAGTTTCAGGCTCAAAACTCCAATAAATTGCAATCAGCCAAAAGAAAATAAAGAGTAAAGCTGCGATACTGAGCAGCCACTTTGGAGTTAGATATTTTTGCATGTTCACCTCCTAGTGATGACTATGTTGATTAGGGGATACGACGATGGCATCAAACCTGATCTGTTGCCCATCTTGGGTTAACAAATTTAGGGTTACAGTTTGAGATTTATTAAGAGACTCAGTTAAACCAAATATCATCATATGTAGTCCGCCTGGCGCAAAAATCAGTGTTTTGCCTGCAGGCACAACGACTGCGTTTTGTTTCTCCATACGCATTACATCACCATGCATAATATGATTGTGTAATTCAGCTTTACTTGCAATCTTGGTTTGGCCGCCAATTAAGGTAATATCCTGATCTCCAGTGTTGCGCACGGTAAAATACGCTGACGTATTCGGCACACTAGGTGGCAGCAATCTTAAGGTTGCATTTGTGATTTGCAGTTCTGCGAAGGTAGCGTTTGATATAAAAATTAACGCTGCGGCAATTATTTTTTTAATGCTCACAAGCACCTACCATTCCACTTAAATGAATCAGAACGGAATTATTCAGCAAATCAGAGCAATATGCTACCCATTCCCACGCATGGTAGATCATGTATCTCATTTATTTAGCGAACAATTTAGGAGTAGCGATCCTCATGCTTTTTGTCTTTTAATGCCCAAATGATTATCACCACCGCCAGCAATATCGGCCAAATACTGCCTAACCCAGCAAAAATCAGTGCAGCCAAGATAGCAAACAGGGCAAACCCTATAGCGGCAAATACGCTAAGGGCAACCGCGAACCCCACAAGCACCAACACTACGCCGACCACAATCATGACAATAAGCGACGTCACCGGCTCAACGAAATTATTGTCAAGTTGCACCTGTATATTCAGTAAATCTGATGCGGCGTAACCTAGGCTGTAGGTAATTAAAATAGCGATAAGTACCGCCAGCGCTAAGTTTTTCAACAGATTCATGAGCGTGTAGGCAGCAATAATACTGCCATAGCATAAGCGACTGCAGTTGCAACGGGTAACAGTAACAAACATGCAATTGCCGCGATGCGAATCGCCCACCGAGGTTGCTCCCAATGCTTCGCCAGACCCGCACAAACCCCAGAAATTTTACCGTGTAAGGTATCGCGATGTAATCTGTCTAAATTAATATATTCTCTCATGTTGCTCTCCTGATATATGTCACACCGAAGTTCACGTAGCAGATGTGAAATTCATGCTGTTAAATGGATTGACTAAGCGACCTTGTTACGCAGTTCTGTTAACTGTTTTTCGATATTCTCGTTCGCTTCAAGTTGCGCTAACTCAGCGGTTAAGCTTTTCGTTTCACTGACCAGATCAAAGGCGTCGACTTGCGCTTCTAGATCATCAATGCGCCGTTCATATTGATCGAATTTCACAATTGCGCTATCAACTTTGTGGTATGCGCCGGAGCTTTTAAGTTTCAATCTTGCATGCTGCGTACGCTGCTTAATCAATAAGCTCTTTTGCTTGCTTTTCGCCTCCATAAGCTTTTCGTTGAGCTTACTGCTGTCACTTTGTAATTTTTCGATAGACTCTTGCACTTCACATAACTGCGTCTGCAAACCTTCCAGAGCCGTATCAACTCGTTGTTTTTCAGCAAGTGCAGCGCGGGCAAGATCTTCTCTGTCGTTTTGCAGCGCAATACGCGCTTTGTTCTGCCAATTTTCGCTTTCAACGGTGAGCTTACTCATACTGCGCTCAATATGTTTTTTATCGGCCAATACTGTCGCTGCCACTGAGCGCACTTCAACCAAAGTATCCTGCATTTCCAGAATAAGTTGCTTGATCATTTTTTCTGGATCCTCTGCCTTGTCGAGTAATGCATTAATATTTGATTGCACTATGTCTGACATTCTTGAAAGTAGTCCCATGATAAATCTCCACTTGTTTGGGTTTAACTGGTTTTACCAGCACTATTGGTAACGCTTATATTCAGGTTTCTATAACCCTCATCACTGATTAACAACTACAAGTGTTATGCCAATCTATAAAAAAAACTAACCACTTGATATTAAATGGTTATTTTATCCGCCTGAGTTTTATGCGAATTAACATTGAACAAATAATTGGTTAAAACCACTACTCTTATAGTGAAAATAACGATTCTGGAATATTGGCAGTACACAACGTAGATAAAATTAGGGATTGCAGGGGGTCGTTTTTTGAACGTATTATGAATAAAGACCGCTCGATGGTTTAACTCACGCTAAGGAATAAGCATATGACCCACGACGAAATACAAGCCCTAATATTATCTGCAATCGAACTGACTAACCAATCACGAGAGGATCTTGAACAAGTACCAGTATCACCCGATACTGCGTTATTCGGGGCACAAGGTCACCTAGATTCTATGGGACTAGTCGCTCTACTGATTGACATTGAAGATATGCTACAGGACCAAGATATACATATCTCGTTAAGTGATGAACGAGCTATGTCGGCAGCCAATAGTCCGTTTAAAAATGTCGCTTCGCTTGTTGCGCATATCAGTCACTTGTTAGAAAGGGAGTAATCCCATGCAACACATTCTGGTGACAGGAGCAAGCCGAGGACTTGGCTTATCCATTGTGCAACACCTTTTGGCTAAAGGTAATGTGGTTATTGGTTGCGCGCGCAGTAAAGGCGAACTAAAACACGAAAATTACCACCATTTTGAAGCTGATGTAGCAAATGAAGAACAGGTACAAGAACTTTTCATTAAAATCAGAAAAACCTTCAAGTATATAGACGTATTGATAAATAACGCTGGTGTTGCTCGCATGAATGCTTTTGCACTCACACCGTTCAAAAATATGCGTGAAACCATAGACGTCAACTATGCAGGCACTTTTATGTGCAGCCAAAAAGCAATTAGCTTGCTCAGGAAGTCTGCCAATCCTCGTATCATCAATATGAGCACAGTAGCAGTCCCTATGAATCTGCAAGGCGAAGCCGCATATGCTGCCTCAAAAAGCGCGGTTGAGTCACTGACGCGTATTATTGCTAAAGAGCTCAGCAGCTTTAATATTACCTGTAATGCTATTGGCCCATCACCGATCGCCACCGACCTTATTCGTGGTGTGAGTGACGATAAAATAGCGCGTTTGGTAGAACAACAGTCAATTCAAAAGATGGCCCAACCTGAAGATGTGCTTAACCTCGTTGACTTTTTCATTCAGCCACAAAGCAAAATGATTACCGGACAGGTGATCTATCTAGGAGGCATATCGTGACAGTGCAGTTTTTGTTAGACAAAATGTCTGAGTTCAGCACGCAAGAAGCCGTGGCTGTTGGCAGCAATATCATTACATATGGTGAGTTACTTGAAAAATACCATGATTGGCTGAACTGGATATATAGTGAAAATATCAAGCCTGGAGAAGTCGTCAGCATTAAGTCCGATTACTCCGCTGATAGTATCTCGCTATTTTTGGCACTCACTCAAAATCGCAATATCATTGTGCCGCTGTCGAATGATTCAAAAGCCCATTTCGAAACCTTCTGTGACATAGCGCAAAATCAATACGATATCATCCTTAGTGATGACGACAGCCAGCTAACCAAAACGGGGAATCAGGCAGAACACCCTTTGTATAAGGTACTGCGCGAAAAAGACCGCCCTGGTTTGGTCTTATTCTCTTCAGGCTCTACGGGCAAGAGCAAAGCGATATTTCACGATCTGTCCCAACTGCTAAATAAATTTACCGTGCCGCGGAAGATGATGCGTACGTTAGCATTTTTGCAGTTTGACCATATAGGCGGTGTGAACACCTTATTATACACTTTGGCTAACGGCGGCACGGCAGTAGTACCATCTAAGCGCACTCCTGAGTCAGTATGCGAAGCCTTAGAGAAACACCGGGTCGAAGTTTTACCCACGTCACCGACCTTTATTAATCTGCTTTTACTGTCTGGGGCAGCAGATCATGCCGACCTAAGTTCGCTTAAACTGATTACTTACGGCACTGAAACCATGCCTGACAGTACCCTAGCAGCCATTACCGCAAGGTTTCCAGAAACAAAGCTGCTGCAGACCTATGGTTTATCTGAAGTGGGTATTTTACGTTCCAAGTCTAGAGATTCACAGTCACTTTGGGTAAAGGTTGGCGGCGCGGAGTTTGAAACCAAAATAGTTGATGGCAGATTATGGATAAAGTCTGAATCCGCCATGTTGGGTTATTTGAATGCCCCGTCACCATTTGATCAAGAGGGATTTTTAGATACCGGCGATCAGGTAGAACAAGACGGTGAGTGGCTTAAAATATTAGGTCGGCAAAGTGAAATCATCAACGTTGGCGGCGAAAAGGTTTATCCCGCCGAAGTGGAAAGTGTTGTGTTAGAGATGCCCGGCGTTGAAGACGCAGCAGTTTATTCATCCCCTCACGCAATTACAGGCATGATAGTAGCGATCGAAGTTAAGCTTAATACCGACGAGACATTATCCGAGTTTAAGGTGAGGCTGAGACTGCATTGTGCTGGGCGTTTACCAGCATACAAGGTTCCGAAAAAAATAACTCTAATTGACAGCTATACTCATAATGCTCGCTTCAAAAGAATGCGCAAACGGTCATAATCAACAAGTACAAGACGAGTCGACGTGACTCATCATAAGGATATTTACTATGTACTACGCATTAAAACTATTTATCAACCGTCTATGTCAGTTATTGGCCCTGCCCATGGCAATTACCTGTTGGTTAGAAACAGCATTAAGTAAGCACTCTGAATCTATTTTTTCTTTTTGGACCCACGTTTACTCTATATTGCCAGGCCTGCCGGGCGTATTTTTGCGCAGGGCTTTTTATTCCTTAACCCTCGAGAAATGCTCACTGAATAGCTATATAGGCTTTGGCACCATATTCGCCCACCGCAGTACGATCGTTGAAGACAACGTATACACTGGCATATATTGTTCCATAGGCTCGGCTCATTTAGGTAAAAATTGCTTAATTGGCAGTCATTCTAGTCTACTCAGTGGCAACACTCAGCATGTACGCAATGACGATAATGGAGAATGGATGCCGTTTTCGTCTAACAACATTAACCGCATCAATATAGCTGAAAATGTATGGATTGGAGAAGGAGCGATACTGTTAGCAAGCATAGGAAAAGGCTCTTTAGTGGCAGCGGGAGCTGTCGTTAACACCAATGTAAAAGCGAATATTGTTGTTGCAGGCAACCCAGCTAGATTTGTCAAAAGTTTCGCACTCCCACCATCAATCGACGAAGCAGCCGCAGAACCGCAAAACATTGCCTTAAAATCACAGACTGAACACTAAGGAAGAAATATGAAACGCTGTGACTTCGTTGATTGGATGAAAGCAGTCGGTATGTTTTTAATTGTATTTGGACATTTTTTTGGTGATCCCTTTGACCAATTTACCCAACCTGTATATCCAAAACAACTTGGCGTCGCTATGTTCGTTTTCATCATGGGCTGGGGATTAGGCAAAGTTACGACAAAAAGATACCAAATCAGTTACAACCGTTTGTTTCCTATGTTTTTTTGGGGAATAGTTATTGCCCTTTTTATTAGCGTTATAAGCTTCTTTGTCATAAACGACATTTCAGAAAGTAACTATGCACCTTTTGTTTTTGGTATAAATGTCATTTTTAACTTTTTCCCCGCCAATCCAACCACGTGGTTTATCGGTACTTATTTTCACATTATTTTGCTTTGGGCAATCATTTTATACCGAATCAACGTGACCCCTTTTATATTATGTTTAAGCTTAGGAATTGAAATATTCATTCGTGGTTATTTTATATACGACCACTCTACTTTCATTGCCTACATGACATTACCTAATTGGCTCACGGTGTTTTTGCTAGGTATGTATATGTGTCAACAAAAAGACCAAGACAGTTCCAAAGGTTTTTTTGTTGGCATAATTGCATGGGTGGTATTTTTGTTCCTTTGGGCACTCGTATTAAACGAAATAAATGTAACTCGTCGCTTTCCTTTTAAAAACATTCAGGTAAGTTCAGATTTAATCAATGCTGTGTATACATCTATCGCGGTTTCATTTGTATATATTAGCAATACCTTATTTAGTATTGCCGTCTTTAGTCGCGTTAAAGCTGGCCGTATCGTACGTTTCTTCTCACGTAACACCATTATTGTTTTTATTGGGCATATGCCGCTTTACTTTGTAATCGAGCCAATCGTCAATTTGGTTTTTGCCAGTGGATGGCCCAAGCGCCTATGCATCGTTCTTATTATGTATATTGGCCTATCTTGGGTATCTGAAATATTATGCAAAGCGATAAAAGTAGATGAAATAAAAAAGTGGGGGTGGGGAAAGTTAATTCATTGGGTGCCAATACTAGGCAAATAACATCTGGAGCCCATGTAACAGCGATCAATACTACAAGGAGTGACCGCTGTTTATATTTGAGCTTGTGAGGCTGATTGATGTCCACATGTTTTCTTGCACATAAGTCCCAATTGAAAACAAGATCGCACCCACTAAGTAAGCAACAACTGGTGCGAGTAAAAGCGTGATAAGAGCATGATGATCAAACATAATCATCTCCTATTCAGCTTTATTTTTCGTCACTTCTTTTTCGTCAAGATCAGTAATTTTCACATGACTCGCAAACACAGGCTCATCATTAATGCTGAACATGTTGCTCGCTGTCAATACCGCCTCTTGAATCCCGTATTGCAACTCTGATTTAGTCGTTTTTATGGTTTTTGCCATCAGGTGGCTAACAAATTGCTCCAAGTTTACCTCTGCAGCTGAAGCTTGAGAGCTGAAAGCCAGAGTAGACGTTAAAGCGATGACAGCGATTGTTGATTTAGTAAACATGATATTCCTCTTCATTTTAAGCAGTGTGACACCAATTTTTGATGTCACTGTTAAGTCGAGGGAAATAGTGCGAGAGTTGTGCCAAGTCAGAATGATTTCGCAACCAACTGATTAAATAGACTTTTTATAAATATGATTGTGTGACGTTAAATAAAAGTGGGTGAAAAAAGCAACAGGTTAGTAAAAAAGACCACCAAGATGGTTAAATTAACTAACCCGACTATCTTGGTAGGCTTTTGCTGTCGCGCGAGCTTCATCGACCGCCGCTAACGCGTTGATCAAGAGCTCAGGGCCAACTTGCAAACCATTTTTGCTTTGTCCCGTACCATGCTGGCTCAAATAACGCCGCCAAATACGCCCACCTGGTTGCCCTTGAAATAAGCCCAACATATGCCGCGCTATGTTCCATGCCCGGGCGCCACCGGCCATTTGCGCTTCAACGTAGGGCAACATAGCATGCACTATTTCTTCTCGGCTCAGCACGGGACGATCATCCTGATAGAAGCGCCTATCCACATCTGCCAAAATATAAGGATTACTGTATACCTCTCGACCGATCATAACACCATCGAGTTTTTCCAAATGAACAGCGGTGTCATCTAGGGTTTTTACGCCACCATTAATACTGATATTTAGCTGCGGAAATTCATCTTTAAGAGCATAAACTCGGTCATACATTAAGGGGGGAATATCGCGATTTTCTTTAGGGCTTAACCCTTTTAACCAAGCTTTTCGCGCGTGCACCGTAAAAATATCACACCCACTATCGGCCACGACGCTAATGAAGTCAGTCAAATCCTTATATTCATCCATATCATCTATACCGATACGTGATTTAACTGTCACCGGAATATCGACTTCTTTTTGCATTGCTTCGATACACTTAGCAACCGTGCTTGGTTCCGCCATCAGACAGGCACCAAAGCGTCCATTTTGCACTCTATCAGATGGACACCCAACATTAATGTTAACCTCATCGTAACCACGTTCTTGTGCAAGTACCGCACAGCGTGCCATGTCTACCGGATCAGATCCGCCGAGTTGCAAAGCTACGGGATGCTCCGCATCGTTGTATGCTAAATAATCACCCTTGCCGAAAATAATCGCCCCGGTTGTTACCATCTCAGTATAAAGCAAAGCATGTTTAGATATTTTTCGTAAGAAATAACGGCAATGCTTATCGGTCCAGTCAAGCATGGGTGCAACAGAAATAGTGCGGTTAATTGACGGCGTTGAATTATTCACTACAAACCTTTGATATTTAAAATATTTCAAAATGACAGCCAAATTTTGGCCATCATCAAAGTCCCTACGCTAGTCAAATAACGATAGCACTTAAGCTTACGTTATATTTATGCTGACAAAGCGATCATGGGGATACGGATAAATCAGCGGCGTATTATAGCACTTGCTGACACGTCTAGAAATGACGCAATGGTATCGTTAAGAAAAGGCTGCTAGTTTAGCGCCTTTAAATGTCATTGCGTTCAACCTTTGCGGTAAATTTGATCACAGGTAAACTAGTCAAAATACTTGGGCCTAACAGAGCCGCTGGCAAAGATGTGACAAAGGACAGCATTATGCACACCACAACAACACACGCGGCACCTTCATGGCAATCAAAGATTAGTCAAACGATTGAGCAACATAGCAACGATGTGACCAGCCGCTATTTGCAATTGGCCAGTGTGGATGAACGCGGCCACCCTTGCTGCCGGACCTTGGTATTCAGAGAATTCAACGCGCGCCAAACACAGCTCTTTCTGCATACTGATAGCCGAAGTGACAAAATAAGCCAGTTTGAGGCGAATAAACAGGTGGAAGCCTGTTGGTATTTTAACCAAACCCGTGAACAGTTTCGCTTAAAAGGGCAAATAGAGTGCATCGTTCATGATCCCATACACTCGTGCGACGCAACAAGTTGCCCAGCAACGCCACCACCACAACAGTTGCGCAATGAGCACTGGCAAAAACTCAGTGGCGCATTACGTGACAGTTATGGCGAAGATTGTGCTGCAGGGGCACCCAACCCATACTTTGTGCTACTGATACTGAACATTGCCCAAGTGGATTATTTGCGCCTAGCACCGCTGCCTCACCTGCGCCTGAATTACCAACTTGATGAGCAAGCCAATTGGATAGCCCGAGTTATCCGCCCCTAAGACTTTTACTCTTTTACGTTAAAAAATACATTTCATATGCTCCGCCTATTTGTACAAATCAATAACAATTAATGACAGTTGGTCAAAATAAGTACACAGTAGAGCGGTGGGTTCGGCCAAAAAGCATGTTTATTGCTTCTCTTAACGGATGCAATACGGGCCTATTATGTCTACCTAGATAGAGGCAAGTGTATGTTGGTATTAAGATTGAATAAATCTGGCCTACCTCAGGCATGGATAACCGTAGAAGAAGCAGCTCGATATTACACGCAAAACAGAGTTTTATTTGAGCTTGGAAACAATAAACGGGTACTGCGTGGCGGCTGGAATAATCAAGGTTTACAAAGTCGTCTGACCTTGTCTTCAATTATAGGCTGCGAAGGGAAAGTTATCCGTCCTCTGGGTAAAGTGCCGCTGAACAATCGTTTTTTGTTTCGTCGCGACAATTATCTTTGTATGTATTGTGGACAAAAATTTCGCATCACCGAACTGACCCGAGATCACATCATTCCCCGTTCAAAAGGTGGCCGTGACATATGGACTAACTGCGCCTCGGCCTGTAATCGCTGCAACTGCTTTAAAGCTGACCGGACACCGGAAGAAGCTGGCCTCGCATTAATTGCGGTGCCTTTCACGCCAAATATTCACGAACGTTTTTACTTAATGAACCGACGTATACTTGCCGACCAAATGGCATTTCTAGGTAATCATTTCTCTAAAAATCGCGCATGGGAAAAACCTGAAATCAGCGATATTGTTGTTATTTAGGCTAACTTAGGGCGAAAATCGGCTAAAAACAGTAATACTTAGCTATTAGGTCTATTCAACTTTAGTTTACACTACGCCTTTGTTTGTATCTGGTATCAGTTGGAGTGAATGTAGTGGCACTACTGTTTGGCAATTTGATGGGTCTACTCTCGGTTATCTTGTATTTTATCAATACAGTGTTTTGGGTTATCCCCATTGTATTACTGTCTTTTTTAAAGCTTATCCCCATTAAAATTTGGCGAACTGGGCTGTCTTACCTATTAGATGGTTGCGCCACCTCTTGGATAACGGTCAACAATATCAATCAAAACATTTTCAGCCGCACAAAAATTGAAGTCATAGGTACGCAAACACTCACCCGTGATGATTGGTACTTAGTCATTGCCAATCATCAATCCTGGGTTGATATTCTGATTCTGCAACGAGTGTTCAATCGCAAAATTCCTTTTCTAAAATTCTTTTTGAAACAAGAGCTTATCTGGGTTCCTTTTTTAGGTATTGCTTGGTGGGCGTTAGACTTTCCTTTCATGCGTCGTTACACCAAATCATTTTTAGCGAAAAACCCCCATCTAAAAGGCAAAGATTTGGAAACCACCCAAAAAGCCTGTGAAAAATTTCAGACTAAGCCAGTCAGTATCATGAACTTCGTGGAAGGAACCCGTTTTACCCCAGAAAAACATCAACGCCAGTCCCCGTCCTTTCAGCGTCTTTTAAAACCTAAGGCCGGCGGAATGGCATTTGTACTGAGTGCCATGGGCAGTCAACTACATAAACTACTCGACGTAACGATTTATTATCCACAAGGTATACCCACATATTGGGACTTTGTTTGTGGTAAAGTCACCTCAATCAAAGTACATGTTTCCGTCACGCCAATCAGCGACTTATTACAAAGCGAAGCGTTTACTCAAGATTACTTCGACAACCCTGCCCAACGAGTAATATTTCAACGCTGGCTTAATAGCGTTTGGACAGAGAAAGATCGAAAAATCGAAAAACTTTCAGCGGAGCAGTAACACGATGTTTTCAGTGCTGCCGAGTTTCATTATTTTCCCAATTCATTTGTGCCTGCAAATCATTAATTTGTCTTTTTGGGCAGTGCTGATCATTGCGCTCGGGATCATCAAATTGCTAATCCCATTAGCGTTTATTTCCCGGCCCATTAACCACATTCTCAACTTTATGTTATGCGCATTTGGTGTCATAAGTGTGCGCTTAATTCGCTTCTTTAATCGTATTGAAATAGACGTGAACATAGACGGAGTGCTGAGCAAAGAACACTGGTATCTCATGATGCCTAATCATCTCAGTTGGTTGGATATTATTCTGTTGGTTGATTTTGCTGCTGATCGTATTCCAGCACCGAAGTTTTTCCTGAAAAAAGAACTGATTTGGTTACCTTTTGTAGGGTTAGGTGCTTGGGCACTCGATATGCCATTTATGCAACGATATAGTCGAGAATTTATTGAAAAAAATCCTCATTTAAAAGGTAAAGATATCCAAACCACCAAGAAATCCTGTGAAAAATTCCAAACCTGCCCCACCACAGTGATTAATTTTGTTGAAGGAAGCCGTTTTACCGCACAGAAGCACAAACACCGTAATAGCCCCTACATGCACCTGTTACCCCCAAAAGCAGGTGGGATTGCATTTACACTCGCTGCTATGGGGGAGCTATTTACCGGTATCTTAGACGTAACGTTAATGTATCCAAACAACCCCAATAAGCCAATGTTAGACATGCTCTCAGGGCGACTGAGCAAGGTCATACTGCGCGCTTCCGTCATGCCGATTGAGCAAGAAATCATTGGCGACTATTTTAACGATGCGTATTTCAAAGATAGCTTTCAATCTTGGTTGAATTCTCGCTGGGCGCACAAAGATACCCAAATTAACCAATTATCCGGAGGCAAGTAAGTGGACCATAGCGCACAACTAGGTGACTATATTATTCAGGGCTACCAATATGTTGGCCTGACTGTGAGCAAAGACGGAGGGTTATTTGCGTTAACCGCTGTTATATCGCTGCTGTGCCTAGCCTGGCTTAGTTTTCGATTAGTGCGGATAATATTAACCGGTCGGCTCACTCGGGTTATTTTTCACAGTAAAAACACCATAGACGATGAATTACATGAGCACGGCGTGTTTAGACGTATCGGTCACATTGTCCCTGCCATGGTTATTTACCTGTGCAGTAGCATGCTGGTTGAAGATCCCATTCTGTTCTCTGTCCTGCAAAAAATGGCGATTATTTATATGCTGATAGCAGCAGTGGCTGCCAGTAGCGCTTTACTCAATACAGTAGAAGATATCTATAACGCATCTGAGCTGGCTAAACGTGCACCAGTCACCGGCTTCATTCAGGTAGGGAAGCTGTTCGTGGTGATCGTCGCAGGCTTACTTATCATCTCCAACTTATTAGATAAATCGCCACTGTTATTGTTATCCGGTTTAGGTGCCGTTACAGCCATACTCTTGTTGTTATTTAAAGATACGATTTTAGGTTTTGTCGCAGGTATTCAGATTGCAGCTAACCGCATGGTAAACACAGGGGATTGGGTTGAACTGCCTAAATACGGTGCCGACGGTACTGTTTTACAAGTCGGACTGACCACAGTCAAAGTACAAAATTGGGATAAAACCATTTCGACCGTTCCTACATATAGCTTGATTACCGACTCAATGAAGAACTGGCGCGGTATGTCGGATTCAGCAGGACGGCGCATCAAGCGCTCCTTGTATATCGATGTGAATAGCATCAAATTTTGCGATCAAGACATGCTTGACGACTTCCGTAAAATTCGTTTCATTAATCAATACATAGAAAAAAAACGCGCCGAACTGGATGCCTATCATCAAGAACAGAAAATCGATATCCAAGACCTGTTGAATAGTCGTCGTTTAACCAATATAGGTACCTTACGCGCTTATTTAGTATCCTATTTACGTCATCATCCAAGCATCAATCAGGATATGACTTTAATGGTTCGCCAACTACCGCCGACAGAGTTAGGGCTACCACTGGAGATATATTGCTTCAGTGCCAATAAAGATTGGATAGCCTACGAAGGTATTCAGGGAGATATTTTTGATCATGCGCTGGCCATGCTGCCAGTGTTTGGTTTGCGAGCCTATCAACGTGTCAGTGATAGGTCTCACTAAATATTGTTAACTTGACTGTGGGCTTTAGCCTACGGTCAAGGCATACCAAAATAAGATAAATAACACGACACCAGATACCCCAAAGAAACCATATTCAACACGTGATTTCATGGCAGTCTCTTGCCCTGCAGGTTGAGCGATAAACCCCATTATGATACTCGTCACGCCTAAAACAAACGCTACTAAACCAAAACCAAACAATATTGCATCAGTCCAATTACTCATCTCACTTCCTCAAAAATAGTAAACACGTTGTTATAAGCCCACATAAATTAGGGCAGAATTATATATCAATTCGTACAAGAAAACACAAACTGGTTAAATTGCCTAATTATTAGTGTGTTCATCAAAAATGCTGGTATAAAAACAATCCACCTTGCTCTCAACCTTAGGTTAACCCATTGTTTTTACTTGAAATACAATAAATGGTACAGGCCTTGCTGCTATCCCACTATCATTAAAATGTATAAATTTATCTGTCAATATCAAGGAATAAGGCCATGCGTAATATTATTTTTTGCACTTCGCTCATGTTATGTAGCGCCGCAGTAGCCGCAGATAAGCAATGCGATGTTGAATTCAACGGCGGCCTGCAATTAGAAAATCAAGTACTGACCTTAACCACAGAGCAGAACGATAAAATTGTCATTAATCAAAGCAAACATCTGTATGTTAACGGTCAAAAAACCTCGTTGTCTGCCAGCCAACAAGCACGTTTGAATGAATTCTATGATGGCATTAGTTCCGCTGTCCCAGTGGCGGCGAATATTGCAGCAGATGCAATTGAATTAGCGAACTATGCACTGGATGAAACGTTCACCCAATTACTCGGCGAAAATAACTCTGTTGTTGCTGACATTAGCGCCCAACTCCAAGAACTGAAACGAGAATTGAACGACAGTTTTTACGCCGACGATGGCTCAATACGGCTGAATTCTGCGCACCACAACCAAGGTGAGTTTTTAAGCGAAGGGTTTGAAATAAAGTTTGAACAAGCCATCGAGACCATTGTGGCTCACTCAATTGGTCAAATAATGGTCACTATCGGTAGCGAATTAATATTTAACGGCGGCGATCTTGATGAGTTCGAGCAACGAATGGAGAATTTTGCTGTGAACATAGAACGCCAGGTTGAAAACCAGAGCGAAGCACTTGAGGCCCGCGCCGAAGTATTATGCGCCAGTTTGGCTAATATAGACCGCCTAGAAGAAAAGTTGCAAAACGAGGTGCCACAACTTGCAGACATGGACATACTTCAGGTAAAACATTACGCAATGTAATGCCTATCAAGTAATCTATGAATATATCTATTTTTGGCGGGGGTTGGCTAGGTCAACCTCTTGCAAGCAAACTCAGCGGCGCTCGTGGTACTGTTAACCGACACTCCCCCAATCAATACCATGTCCGGGTCACCGCCCGGAGTGAGCAAAGCGTCTTAATGCTGAAAGAGTTGGGCTTAGTTGCTTATCCATTCACACTTGGTCAATCACTTACTGAACACAGAGATTTGACGGCGTTGCTTGATAATGACGTCGTCATTATCAATATTCCTCCCGGACGTCGAAATCTAGCGAATGATCCTAGAGCCAGCCAGATATTCATCGACAACATGTGTGCACTTATCCAGCAAACCTGCATCGAGAATAGCGCCCAACTAATATTTATTAGCACCAGCGCAGTATATGGGGATGCACAAGGTTATATCACAGAGCACAACAAGGTCGCTCCCGTGACTGAATCTGCACGAGCACATCAAGCAGTAGAATCGTTTATCCTGCAGCAGATTCCCCACTCCGCATGCATATTACGCTTGGCTGGGCTAGTGGGTCCTGGCCGCCATCCCGGCATGTTTCTAGCGGGTAAACACGAGGTAAGCGCAGGTGGTCAGGTCGTGAATCTTATCCACCAGCAAGACGTGATCAGTGCACTTGAAAAGATCATCCTAAGCAAGACTTGGGGGGAAGTACTGCATTTATCTGCCCAAGCGCATCCTTCTAGACGAGAATACTATACCTGGGCAGCACAGCAACTGGGCTTAGCAGCGCCGCATTTTGCATATGAAGTCGAGTGCCTCCAGGGTAAATGGATTGATGCCAGTTACACGCTACAAAAGCTATCACTGTCACTTACCTACCCTAGTCCCTATGACATGCTCTAACACCCAAAGAGCTGGGTGTTAGAGGGATAAAACCGCCAGCTAGGTACTGGCGTTTTCTACCTAGCCAATAAGCGCATTGCCAAAATACTTGAGCGCGACGGTATTGATAAATACCAACAGTAAAATCACTGGAATAAAGGTACCTAAGGAGAAGTTCACGTATTTTTCAAACCAACTATTCGCAAATTTTGGCGAGCCCATATCAAGTTCGGTATTTAAGTTGCTTTTCTTCCATCGGTAAATGACAAACAAACAAACTAACAGGCCGTTGAAAGGTAATATGGTGTCGTAAAAAACATCAATAATCACATCAAACACCGACTTGGTTTGCCCTGCATAACTCACAAACTCAGTGAAGAAAGTCGAAATACCAAAAGACGACGCAGCCACGATGGATAACGCAACCAGCAGCGCGCCCAATATACCTAACGATTTCTTACGGCTATAGCCCTTATCTTCCATCAGTGCAGAAACAGGCACTTCAAAAATAGAAACCAAAGAGGTAATTGCAGCAAAAAACACCAATAAGAAGAACAAACTCGCCACAACACTGGCTCCGGCATAACCAATCGTCGACTGCAGTGCTAAGAATATTTTTGGCAAGAAAGTGAAAATCATACCCACCGACGAATCACTTAGACTCTCAGTGTTGGTATTAGGGTTAAACGAAAACACCGCGGGTAAAATCAACAAACCCGCGATAAAGGCAACCCCAGTATCCATTAAGGCGACCAATTTGGCAGAGCCCGGCACGTCACTGTGTTTATCTAAATACGAGCCATATGTCAGCATGATCCCCATACCTAAAGACAAGGAGAAAAACGCTTGAGACAAGGCCGCACTCACGACAGCGGCATCAACCTTGCTAAAGTCAGGGACAAGGTAATATTTCACCCCTTCAAACGCATTATCTAAGGTCAGCACAAAGATGACCAGACCTATCAACATCACAAAAAGTGCGGGCATCATCAATTTTGCGGCTTTTTCAATGCCTTGTTTGACCCCACCTTGCAGGATCAAATATACGATAATCAGTACCCCAATCATGTAGTAGAACAACTCGTAACCATTGATGAACACACCAAAGGTTCCCGGGTCAGCTAATACGTCAAGATTACCCAATACGCACTGAACTAAATAACCAAATATCCACACTGTGAGCACGAGATAAAATATGGCAATCATAAAGGGGGTGATAGTCGCGAGCCAGCCTGCAATTTTCCAATGCCACTGACCGCCAGAAAGATCATTGTATGCGCCTAGCGGATCTTTACGACTTGCCCGCCCCACAGACATTTCGGCCAGCATCACGGGTAAACAAACAAATGCGACGAAGATGGCATACATCAGTAAGAAAGCGCCGCCACCATTTTTTGTTGCCGCAACCGGAAAACCAACCATATTGCCGATACCAACAGCTGAGCCTGCTGCCGCGAGAATAAAACCTAAACGAGACCCAAACTGTTCGCGAGGTGCACCCATAGTGTCATCCTTTATTATTGTTATATTTTTATCATAATGACCGGATGTTAACAGCAGATAATTAAAAAGTCTTCGCTGAGGTGCATTAGCTATAGCAACAAAATGCACAAAATATTTACAACTTGTAAATCAAGCTATTCACCACGGGATCGCTTTACCATCCCAATCGATAAAATAGGGACCTTTTTCTGGGCAAACGCTCGCTAATAGGCCTAACAAGCGCCCAACGCTGAATTCACTAGTAAAGAGTTTGTCAGGCTGCACATTACCTTGAAAAGGTTTGGATAGACTGGTATCCACCGTGCCTGGGTGATAACAAATAAAAGCCACATTTTTTGCCCGGCGCTGATACTCTACTTGCGCGGTTTTCACTAACATGTTCAGAGCGGCTTTACTGGCTCTATATCCATACCACCCCCCTAAGCGGTTATCTTGAATGCTGCCCACCCGTGCACTACAAAAACTAATGTCTGCTGGTTTATGC
Organism: Paraglaciecola polaris LMG 21857; assembly: GCF_000315055.1. Taxonomy (GTDB): domain Bacteria; phylum Pseudomonadota; class Gammaproteobacteria; order Enterobacterales; family Alteromonadaceae; genus Paraglaciecola; species Paraglaciecola polaris. The sequence goes on from NZ_BAER01000118.1 coordinate 28,227, forward strand.
CCAGTAACAAGCGGCAGTAGGTAACGCAACCAAAGTGCCGGCAATATAGTGTTAGTCGAAAAATAGGCACTTAGTTTATCCGCCGACATGTCCTCTAAACGTTTTTCAGGTTGCAAATCAGTGCCATCTCTACTTTGCCCGTGAAGCACCCCGCAACAACAGATCACTCGGGTAAATTGCCCTGCACTTTGCTGGGCCTGACAAAAATCGGCAACCACCGACTCATCACCATAATCGAGTTGTATCAACTGAGCACCTTTGACGAACGATGAAATATCGCCGCCAGCTTGCTGACGCACCTGACGAGAAACACCGATAACGGTTTTATACCGCTCGGACTCAACAAGTTGGCGAAAGACCTCACGACCGATCCCGTCTGACACTCCTATGACCAGCGCATTGCCGTTATGCTCCATCACTCTGTCTCCTTTTTTCTAGCCTGACTTGTATCCACTTCTGCTAAGCCAAGGGGCTTTTCCAGAGATTCCGCACAAGAAACACAGCGCCTTTTACCGGTTAACAAAAATGAAATTTTATATCGGTTGCGCGCGAGTCCCGTATATAAACCATCTGCCACCCAACGAATAATTGGCCAGCGTAACCAAGCGTATACCCAGCCTTTGTCTACGGTTTTCCATGCGAAATACATGGCATCTAACCCTGTGAGCATAGTGCCATCAGTCTTTTCAACATGAATACGAGCATTCAATTCATTTCAATTAAGCAATGGGTAGTCTTGCTTGAACCTGGCCCGCTGGATATCCACAAATCGGATTTGCTGGCGCACATCATACTGACGTAACCGACTCATTTCGGCTAAACAGAGCGGACAAAATCCATCATAAAAAACGCGAATCGGCATAGTGTATATCTCTAAGTTTTGTATCTCTTTACTTACGCTGGTCAACTAAAAATAGATTAGGTTAATCTTATATGCACCTTGAACCCTTATAAAGTGTAACCACATTAGAGCTTTACGAATTTAGTAAGGTAAGTCATGGCAAATATTCAACAAGCAACGCTTGGTGGTGGCTGTTTTTGGTGTTTGGAGTCTGCATTTAACACCGTGGATGGTGTTAAATTAGCCGTCACAGCTTATGCTGGAGGCCAAACCCAAAAGCCAACTTATGAGCAAGTATGTAGCGGTCAAACAGGCCATGCGGAAGTGGTACGGGTTAACTTTGATGCGGATAAACTGAGTTATCGCGAAGTATTAGAAATATTCTTTGCGTTACACAATCCCACTCAGTTAAACCGACAAGGTGATGATGTGGGTACACAATATCGCAGTGCGATTTATTATCATGACGATCTACAAAAGCAAGCTAGCGAGCAGATCCTACAAGAAATCACTGACGAGCAGATATGGCCAGACCCTGTTGTAACCGAGGTAGTTGAACTGAATAATTACTTCCAAGCAGAAGATTATCATCAGGATTACTTCAACAATAATCCGCAAAATCAATATTGCAACATGGTGGTTGCCCCTAAACTGGCGAAGTTTAAAAAAACCTTCGCCAGTCGTCTCAAAAGCGCTTAATGCTCAACAGAGCTGGTGTTATGAAACCATACGTCTTGTATTGGTAAGCTGAACAACAAAGGCGCCATTTTTTCGAATTTGGCGCTATTTTTTGCACACATAATATTGTGTAAATAAACTTGCTTCCAGGGATCGTTAATCATCCACAAAGTGTCGTCTTTTACCGTCAGTCCCTCTATAGAGGCATTATTCATTGGCTCCCATGCAGCACATATGTCGTTTGGTTCGTCCACCGGTGCGTAGAAGCTTAAATCGACAATAATCGTGTCCTGTTTACCCGCTAGATCTATTACCCAAAGTTTTTCGTCATTACGCGCAGCGGCAAATAAATAACGCTGTCCATCACGTTCGTACACTTCCAAGGCATTAATAGGATGATTACCGTGCTTAAACGCGGGCAGCTTCACCTGTGCATCTTGCACTTGAACAAAACCATTTTGCTGCCAAAATTGCTTGGAAAGCGCAGTAGTGAATATCCGAGCGCCACCAGCGGCATCTTTTTCTAACCCTAAATACAGTTGCCCGTCGTCACTTAACGCTAGCCCCTCAATTCCATCATTGGGAAAATCACCTAAATTGAGCTCGGCAGCAAATTGCAGTGGCCTCACATGAGTCATCAATGCAGAGTTATCATCTTGCACAGCAAGACGTACTAGTAAGAACGGATAAACAACCGAACCAGAATTTCCATACTTACCAGCGCACTCAGGGCTAAGACCAGCGTGATCACTCCCATCTTCGGTGATAGTAAGAAATACACCTGATTCATTTGGTACTGCGACCAAGGCTTCTAAATCTGGATTCTGTTGTAAATAACTAGCAAAACAGCTCTGTTGTACGGCATCACTTAAGCTAAATACCATAGCTGTCGGCGATACTTGAGCCGTTTCAGCAGAAATAACATGTAGTTGCAAACGCTGGGATGGATCAGCACTTCTATCGCTCAAGGTAACCAATTTGTCTTTCCAAACGGTTAATCCTGAGGTTTGCGGATCAAGCATGACATCGCCGTTTGCTTCCGTTAACCATTGCCCTCTTACCGTCAAGATATCTTGGGCGAGTTCAGTGTTATTATCCACTGTCACTGGGTCGACATTGTTCGCTTGTTGCACTTTATCACAGCCAGTGAGTATGACTATGGCCAAGCCAAACGTCACCATTTTACTATTCATGTTCTATCCAATTTACAAAGTTGCACATCAGTGATGATTTATATGCAGTTGTAGATGCTTGGTCAATAGCACATAAGAAAAAATCCATGATCGGATGAAAATCCAGCGATGATAAGAAGTTACGCCCAATGGGTGTACTCCGTGAAACAGCGAACAATATGCGCCCTTAGGAACGGTGCGCTTTCATTACAAACCCATAATGGTAATCACGCCAAGGTAAGGTATATTGAAACAAAGGAGAGGTGCCCCATGAGTCGGTTCCCGCTACACCACGTTGCTTATAATCAATATTAATAAACAATCTGTCTTGCTTGCTCAATTCATGAGGATGCAGACCTCGTTTTTCAAATTGATCATACTCATGCACGTCAAATCTCTGGGCGCCAAAACCTATTTGTGGCAAACCATCGAAGGTTAACCCTAAGCCATTCTTATTGCTAAACGTCACACTACGTACATCGCTTCGATAACCGTTCTCTTGAGGGCGAACATAGGGAAAGTGCAACTCATCAACCGACATACTATAGCGGCTCACTAAGGCCGACTCTTTGCGATCCCAGTAGTTTTCGTGAGGTCCTCTGCCGAACCAGTGCACTTGCTCAAATTCGCTGGGCATTTGCACTAAACTACCGATACGTGGCAGGGCGCTGTGAAAAAGATGGGGCGCAGCATAAAACCAAATATCAAAAGCGACACTACCATCTCCACTGACCGTGTATTTGCTCAAGTAGCGACTTTGTACATCCTGCAAATAGCGCTCTGTGGTGATTTCAATACCGTCAGCGCATTCTTTCCAGTCCAATTTGCTTAGATCGGTGTGCTGGCCTGCAAATTGCCAATCTTTGGCTTTTTCAGGGAAGCCCTCACCAAAGTCGTTATCCGTCGGTGCACGCCAAAATTCAGGGCGAATAGCAGACAACAACATGGATTGTCCTTGTAGCTGATAATCACTAATCAAGCCCTTGATCACATCAAAATGAATCGAAAAATCGTCACCTGAAATGATCAATGCTGACGCACTTTCAATCGCTTGCAACGAATTTTTGTCTCGATCAGCTTTATCGGTTTTTGTCCCGCTTTCAGAAACCCAATTAGCCAGAGAAATTTGGCTACGTGCCACAATAAATCCGCTGGGCAACATCGCATCGCCGTGTTTGTTAGCGAACTCAAAGATAGCGAAATATTCAGCATCATCAATCCGGGGGAATGTTCCAGCAAAGTCAATTAACGCACTGCTTTGCGCCTCGACGGTCAGAATTTCAATGCTGCCTGTTTGGATCTCATTGCCATTTCTTTCAATACGCCAATGTAGGGTGACATCAGATAAGTCGCTAAAGTAGCGTTTGTTTTTCACCCTTATTTGTTGATTACTCCCAGTTACCGCTTCTACACTCATGTGCTGATAAACCGCCTGAACCTCATACGCATGGGGGTTAGGTGTACGATCTGCAGCCATCACACCATTAGCACTGAAATTGCCATCGTGATACATACCAGGGTCCTCTATATCTCCGCCATATCCCCAATACGGCGTGCCATCTTCCGTTTTTAGTGCAAAAGTTTGATCGACCCAATCCCAAATAAAGCCCCCTTGTAACAAGGGGTATTGTTCAATCACACGCCAATAATCGGCTAGATTCCCCATAGAGTTACCCATAGCATGCTCATATTCACATAAGATAAGAGGCCGTGTTTCCCCTAACTGAGCGTAATGTTCCAGTACCGGTATAGGTGCATACATTTGGCTGTACATATCCGTGTGGCGTCGTAATTGCGCCTGCTCAGACATGACCGGCATGCTTGTTTTTGTTTTAAGCCAATCGTACAAGGCCTCCATGTTAGGCCCATCACCGGTTTCGTTACCAATCGACCAAATCACCACGCTAGGATGGTTTTTGTCGCGCTCGTACATATTTGAAACACGATCCAGATAGGCCGCCTTCCAATCCGGCATATTGCCCATGTGCCCACTGGGATCATAAGAGACGGCCTGGTTCGCCGCGCCGATCCCATGTGACTCGATATTCGCCTCATCAACTATGTACATACCGTATTCATCTGCCAATGCGTACCAATACGGGTCATTCGGATAATGGGATGTACGTACTGCATTAATATTAAATTGCTTGAGTAACTGCATATCATGGAGCATTGACGCGCGGCTTATCACGTGGCCGGTGACAGGATCATGATCGTGTCGGTTAACGCCTTTAAACAATACAGCTTGCCCATTGATTAAGACGTTACCGTTTTTGAGTTCGCTGGTACGAAAGCCAATACGCGAATAAATATGCTGCACAGCTTGTTGATTTTCGTCTAATAGTGTCAGTTTCAGCTGATACAAATTCGGTGTTTCAGCACTCCATTTAGCCACGTCCTCAATTGTTGAGGTAAAATTCAACTCAGCACTTTGTTTTTTAAATTCTGTTATCGCTAGCGTTTCACTAAATATCGTTTGCTCATTAGCAGCCAGCAGTTGAGCATGTAATTTATAAGCCTCTTGCTCATCGATTTGACCGTTCAAATGAGATTGTATATCGACTTTAAGTGCCAGCTGACCATGGGTATATGTGTCATCTAAGGTGCTAAGGGCATGAAAATCACGTACACGCACTTTTGCTGTGCTGTATAAATACACGTCGCGTTCGATCCCAGATAAACGCCACATATCTTGTAGTTCTAGGTAAGTTCCGTCAGACCAACGGTAAACCTCAAGGGCAATGACATTCTCTCCCGGTTGCACGTACTGCGTGATATCAAACTCTGCAGGGGTTTTAGAGTCTTGCGAATAGCCCACTTTATGGCCATTCACCCAAACATAGAAAGCAGATTTAACCGCGCCTAAATAGACAAAAACCTGTCTGTTTTGCCAGTCACTTGGTAGGGTAAATTCTTTACGATATGAGCCCACGGGGTTGTTATCGTCAGGCACATCACCTGCGACAGGATGCTCAGCAAAATCTACTCGTATATTAATATAATTAGCAGCACCATAACCGAGCAATTGCCAATTGCCTGGCACGTCTATTTTATCCCACTGGCTAGTATCAAAATCAGATTTATAAAAATCAACGGGCCGTAAAGCAGGCACACTTACCCAGTTAAAATCCCATTGGCCATTGAGCGTTAAATAATCATCGGACACAAAAGGCACATCCACATACCCCTGTGGGTCGTCGGAAAAACCGTAAAACGACGTGCGAGCGGGCTCTTTATTAATGGCAAAGACCTGAGGGTTTTGCCAGTCAGGGACAGTGGTGGATTTATCTGGTGTCATATCAAGCGGCTCCGATAGATGTGTGGTTGGGTAGTACTGATTGTGAACTTATATCCCCGTTCACATCAGTTAAAGAGATAGTGACGACACTGACTCAGTGCAATTTCGTCAATTATAATCATATTTATACTACATATTAGTTAAATTGTTAACGAGGGGGTCACCCAAACTATCACGCCTAAGTAGTTGCCCCAGACGTCAAAACCGTGGAGGATTGGTGCTATCCCTAATCATTTTTACTATTGAGTATATTAATGAAAATAACCGTCATTCGTATGAATGCCTCTTTGCGTAAGGCCGTACCACTACTTTTATTGTTCGTGTTACTTTGCTTTCAAAGCCATGCTCAACAAGCCAGCGTAACCCTTGATCGTGTTGCCAGCTTTATGCAGGCTTACAATGCCCATGATATAGATGCCATGCTGCTCAACATGTCGGATGACGTAAAATGGTTCAATGTTGCCGATAACCAATTAATCGCGGAAACCACAGACAAAAAGCAGCTATATGAAGCCATGCAAGCCCATTTCAAAGCAAAGCCGAACGCCCGTTCTCGCATAAAAGATAGCATTGCACTAGGTGATACCCTCGGGGTTATAGAAGAGGCGTTTTCTGATAAAAATGGCATCACAACATCCCAGTGCGCCATGTCAATTTACCAACTGAGCCAAGGTTTAATTATTAGCATTACCTATTACGCAGCAGCTAAGTGTTAGCTCCAGCATCTTGTGCAGTCATAAAATTGTGCGAGCAAGGGCTATCCCCCTAGACCAATGCATGGCAAACAAGGACAATAGCACTATGTTTTATCGTCTTTAAAAGGTACCCATGTCAGATACGTCTTTCAGAATCGGCTTATTTTACGGTTCAACCACCTGTTACACCGAAATGGCAGCAGAGAAAATTCAAACTGCGTTCAATCGTCTGTTTGATGCCCATGTGGTCGATATTTTCAATATTAAAGATGTCCCCCTGAGCCAGGCTGAGCAATTTGATGTATTGATTTTCGGCATTTCTACCTGGGATTTTGGTGAGCTACAGGAAGATTGGGAGTCTTCTTGGCAAGATATCAGTCAACTTAATCTGAACGACAAAACCGTTGCCTTATTCGGCCTAGGGGATCAACTAGGTTATGCTCAATGGTTTCAAGATGCTCTTGGTATGTTGCATGATGAGTTGGTCATTCTTGGCTGTAAAATCATTGGTTATTGGCCCAATGAAGGTTATGAGTTTACTGAATCTAAAGGCCTCACCCAAGACGGTAGCCACTTTGTTGGCCTTTCGCTAGATGATGAAAACCAATACGATAAAACCGAGCAACGGGTTGAAAGCTGGACAGAACAGTTATTACTTGAAATGGACAACGACACCCAGTGATACCCCAGTCAGGCCACTCCCGACTACACCGCCCTTATTACCGTAATGGTCATCAGCATCGTGCAGGGGCTGACGTTAGTTTCCAAGATATCGTAAAAATATTTGGCTTCCGCACCATCAATATCGGTAAATGGGTCACCTGTGAAGAACAACAGATAGCGGCCAACCTATTTTTTGACGCTTTTTGCGATCTGATGGATATTCTGCAAGTTCCAGCGTCAGTTATTGCCTTGAACGGTACGTTATCATTGGCCTTTGGTGCAGGAGGCCGCAAACACAGTTGCGCACATTATGAATCGCAAACCAAACGTTTGGCCTTAGCCAAAAATGCCGGTGGCGGCTCATTGGCCCATGAATGGTTTCACGCGTTTGATCATTATGTGTGCGACAAACTCTTTAAGACCAGCCAGCCGCAAAATTTTGCCTCAGAATTATGGCTCGATGATCATGAAATGCAACCTCATCCCCTGAATATAAAATTGAGTCGCTGTTTTGAACATATCTTTCTAACCCCAGATAAAGAGGAAGCCAATCAATACGTACTGACCAGTGCCGCAGTCGATAAAGAGATGAAGTTATATTACTTTGCTCGTCCTCAAGAACTCGCGGCTCGGGCGTTTGAAGCGATCATTCAGGATCATCCCATCCGCAATGCATTTCTGGTTCAGGGCACAAAGAAAAGTCCAGAAGCCATGTTAGGTATATATCCACAAAATCAGCATCGCCAAAACGTGCAACGATACTTTCTTGATTACTTTGTACATCTGGGTCAAGCACTCGAGAACAAGCGCGTACAAAGCTGAATAATATTGCCTGGTCTAGGCGCACAAAAAATATACTGGGTTTGCAAAAAAGATCGTTCTACGATACAAATAGTGCGCGAACCACATAATGATCTAGGCGATCCTCAGTGCGATCTGAGTCACTACTATTGTTGTGTTTGCTCGTGGGAATAAGTCAATAAAGAGAATATGCGATTTGTTTTGCTATTAAATTAGCACCCCTCACATCTTTAGATTCACCAGTTGGTAAATCGTTGATTGGTTATTTTTCATACCATGAATGTGAAAAACAATACATTTTCGTTAATACAATTACATAAATTTATGTAATTAGTGGATGCTCTCAATTAAAAGTGCCTTTATACTAGGCGAATTCATTATCAACAATTTGGCGACAAGTACAGATGAAAAGAAAAAAGCACGGCTCTGCTGATGACGAAGCAGCAATAGATATGACCCCCATGTTGGACATCGTGTTCATCATGTTGATTTTCTTCATTGTTACCACCTCTTTCGTAAAAGAAAAAGGTCTGGATGTTTTGCGTCCAAAAGACTCAAACTCTCCGCCGCCGAAAACGAATGTTAAATCGTTAGCTATTCGTGTTGAGCAGGATGGCACTATCATGATGAACAGTCGTGAAGTAGATATTCGCCGCATCGTGGCGAACATTCAAAGCTTTTTGGCTGAAAACAACACAGATTCTGCTGCTGTTCAGGCTCATCCAAAAGCGAAGCACGGTATTGTAGTTGAAGTCATCAACCAAGCAAAAGAAGCGGGTATTGCAAACGTTTCAGTGCTAGTTGGTAAGTAACTAAAAATTACGGTAGGAAATACTAAAAACGCCATCATTTGATGGCGTTTTTTATGTCTGAACTAACCTATTTGCTAAGCGTTGAGTTTGATTATTCGACGTCTAAGGGCTCGGGGGAGAGAATAATACCAGTGCGGTCAGCGTACACATGGTCTTCAGGTAAGAAAGTCACACCCCCAAAATTGACGGCTACGTCCACTTCGCCCACGCCTTTATCATCAGCACTGACCGGAATAGATGCGATAGCATGAACGCCTATGTTGATCTCTTCCAGATCATCCACTTCACGCACGCTGCCGTAGCAGATAATACCTTCCCAACCATTATCAAACGCAATCTGCGCAGCGGTTGAATCAATCAAGGCCCGGCGCATAGAACCACCACCATCAATCAGTAGCACTTTCCCCAAGCCCGGTTGTTCAAGAGTCTTAAGGATCATACCTTTATCCTCGAAACATTTGATCGTGGTTATCTCACCGCCAAATGAAGCGCGGCCACCAAAGCTAACAAACATGGGTTCGACCACATCAACACTGTCGGCAAACAAATCACATAATGCAGACGTATTATATTCCATTGTTAATCCCCTTCGTCGATTTACAATCAGTATACTGCTAGGTATGTGCAATGCCACTACTAATCAACCTTTTATCGCGCTTTTTAGGTATTACCGCATTGAGTAGTTTATTCATAAACTGTTCTTTAATCTGTCACCGAAACTTCACACAGCAAAAATACCATCAGGATATTGAATTGATTGCGCGTTGAAGGAGTGTGACGGTGAAAACACTTACTCAAACTGACACCCAACTATTTCATTGGTTATTCGGCCTTACAGCTAAACGTGATTGTCGCTGGATCGTTTGGATGTCTCGCACCGGCGACGGTCACCTGTATCTGCTGCTGGGCCTGTTACTATGGTTATTTGAAGCTGAACACGGTGCACTTTTTTTATACAGCGCCCTGCTGGCCTATAGTCTTGAGTTGCCGGTATACCTCATTTTGAAGAAATTCCTACGCCGTCAGCGTCCTTGTGATTTATTGCATAACTTCAGCGCACACATCACCCCATCGGATAAATTTAGTTTACCTTCAGGCCACACAGCCGCTGCATTTTTAATGGCTAATTTGATCGCCAGTTTTTATCCTTCGATGATGATTTTTGTTTATTGCTGGGCCAGCATCATTGGCTTATCTCGGATTTTACTGGGTGTTCATTATCCTAGCGATATCCTCGCAGGCGCCGCCCTTGGTTTGAGCATGTCCTATTTCAGTCTATCCCTACTTTAAGAGTTGACGCCTTTGAAAATACTATACGGTGTACAAGGTACCGGCAATGGGCACACCACCCGCGCCCGAGTGATGGCTAAGGCCTTTAATGCACGCAGCGACATTCAAGTAGATTATCTATTTTCCGGTCGCGATAAAGACCAATATTTCGACATGCAAGTATTCGGAGAGTTCGCCAGTTACCGTGGCTTAAGCTTTGCAACGCGGGGGGGAAAGATCAGTAAATATCAAACCTTGAAACACGCCAATTTACGCGAGCTACATCGTGATATTAAGTCCGTACGTGCCCAAGAATATGATCTGGTGATTAACGATTTCGAACCTATCAGTGCATGGGCAGCGAAACTCAATGCCATTCCCTCGATATCTATCAGTCATCAAGCAGCATTCATGCACCCGATACCTAAACATCCAGGTACCTTGTTCGACAGATTGATCACCCGTTATTTCGCCCCAACAGATCTGCAATTAGGCGTGCACTGGTATCACTTTGGGCATGCCATTATGCCGCCTTTTATTGAGGCCGACGATACTAAACAACCACCGTCACGCAACTACTTAGTGTATTTACCATTTGAAGAGATTGACGATATCGCTGCTTTACTCGACCCCTTGTCGGAACATGACTTTATTTGTTTTCACCCAAAAGTAGAGCAAGAGCATCAAGTGGGGAATATCAGTTGGCGTCGTCCGTCTAAAATGGACTTCGGGCAAGTATTGCAACGTTGCTCAGGCGTCATTGCAAACGCAGGATTTGAATTGGCCAGCGAGTGCCTACATTTTGGTAAAAAACTGTTAATTAAGCCACTTAGTGGCCAGTTTGAACAACTGTCGAATGCCAAAACCTTAGTTCAACTTGGACTCGGACACAGCATGCCAACGTTAGACAGTGAAATTGTGGAAGAATGGTTAGTCAAACCTGCGATTGAACGTATCGAGTACCCGCAAAACCCCGATATTTTAATAGACTGGTTAGTCAAGCGCGATTGGCAAGCAGTTGATCTGTTATGTGAACAGCTTTGGAACAAAGTCCGCTTTCCTCAATCTGTCGTCACCCAGTTAGATAAACTGCCCATTCCCTAGCGTTAACGACGGGTTAATTGATATAGAATATAACACTTAAAGCACTGCTAACACGTTGCATTTTGCGCTGGGAGTGCCATCATACGCGGCTACACTATCAGTTGAGGCCTGTGATGCGACGTAAAACCCCATTTCTGTTAACGCTAATGAGCGTTGTTATTTTGCTAACCTTGCAAGGTTGCGGGCAGAAGAAGCCCTTATTCCTGCCGGAAAAACCACAACAGAATACGTCTTCACAAACGCCCACTCTCCCATCTCAAGATATGCAAGAAGGTAAGCAGTAATATGGATTTTTTTGGCTACAAAAATGAAAAACTATATGCAGAAGAAGTCTCACTGCAAGACATAGCCCAAACCCATGGAACCCCATGTTATGTTTATTCTCGGGCGACAATAGAGCGCCACTGGTTAGCATTTGACAAAGCAGCAGGCGCCCACCCGCACCTGATCTGTTATGCCGTTAAGGCCAACTCAAATTTAGGTGTATTAAGCGTACTGGCTAAACTGGGTTCCGGTTTTGATATTGTGTCAGGTGGTGAGTTACTGCGTGTCTTAGCCGCCGGTGGCGATCCGACTAAAATAGTTTTTTCCGGTGTGGGTAAAACCCCTGAAGAAATAGCCTTAGGCTTGAAACATAATATTAAATGTTTCAATGTTGAATCACCCGCTGAGTTAGCGCGCATCAGTCAGGTAGCCGTTGCGGAAAACAAGATAGCGCCAATCTCAATCCGTGTGAATCCAGATGTGGATGCCAAAACTCATCCATATATATCGACCGGTTTAAAAGCCAACAAGTTTGGTATCGAGCGTGAGCAAGCCGTAGAAGTATATCGTCACGCAGCCTCATTACCGAACTTGGCTATCAAAGGTATCGACTGCCACATCGGTTCACAGTTGACTGAAATTGCCCCCTTTGTTGACGCATTAGATAAGCTTTTGGTACTCATTGATGAACTGGCAGCAAATGATATTATTCTATCTCATTTAGATGTGGGCGGCGGTCTAGGTGTGACGTACAAAGATGAAACCCCTCCACACCCAGATGAATATACCCAAGCCATTACCCAACGCATGGAGGGCCGTAAAGACCTCCAGCTTATTTTCGAGCCCGGCCGTGCGATTATGGCCAATGCGGGTGTGCTGCTAAGCAAAGTAGAATTTTTAAAACAGGGCGCAGAAAAGAATTTCGCAATTATTGATGCCGCTATGAATGACTTGATTCGACCTGCTTTATATTCAGCCTGGCAAAGTATTATTCCTTTGGACACATCACTGACTCGTGACAGTGCAGTGTATGACGTAGTGGGCCCGATCTGTGAAACCGGCGACTTTATCGGTAAAGAGCGAGAGCTCGCCATCGAAGCAGGAGATTACTTAGCCGTTCGCAGCGCAGGTGCATATGGATTTGTGATGGCCTCGAATTATAACAGTCGCTGTAGAGCCGCTGAAATCATGGTCGATAAAGACAAAGTCATAGTGGTCCGTGAACGTGAAAAGCTGGAAGATCTATGGCGCGGCGAGAGCGTACTATAAACCTAAAGCAAATCTCTTTGCACCATCTCCATTTAGGCTATGGTGCAAATGCATAGTCAGCTGTGCTTTGAAATGATATAACCATCATTATAGGTACTTGATACAAGGGCGATAGTCGTCTGATTAAGTGATTTTTACGTAAGTGGCAAACATGCAAGTTCAGTTTTCAAAGATGCACGGTTTGGGCAATGATTTTGTCGTGATCGACAACGTGACCCAAAACGTTTTTTTCAGCAAAGAAAAGATTTCCCAATTGGCAGATCGCAACTTCGGCATCGGCTTCGACCAGCTATTAGTCGTTGAACCTCCGTACGATCCTGAGCAGGATTTCCATTATCGGATCTTTAATTCCGATGGCTCAGAAGTCTCCCAATGTGGTAACGGCGCTCGTTGCTTTGCGCGCTTTGTTAAGATGAAGGGCCTGACTAATCGCAATAAAATAGTGGTCAGTACCAAAGCTGGTCGATTGGTGCTTTACCACGAGCGGGACGGCCAAATTACCGTGAATATGGGCGAGCCCATGTTCGAACCGGCAAAAATTCCGCTCAAAGCGAACAAGCAAGAAAACATCTACATTATTCGCGAAAATGAGCACACCTTCTTTTGCGGAGCGGTTTCAATGGGTAACCCCCATTGTGTATTGTTGGTCGATGATATTGAAACAGCCGATGTAGAAGGCATAGGTAAAATGTTAGTGGCCCATGAACGTTTCCCTGAGGGAGCGAACATCGGCTTTATGCAAATTTTAAACAGTGGTCATATAAAACTACGTGTGTATGAGCGCGGTGTGGGTGAAACCCTCGCCTGTGGCAGTGGCGCTTGTGCTGCGGTTGCCGTAGGACAAATGCAGAAAAAACTTAGCAAGGACGTCACTGTTGATTTACCCGGTGGAACCTTGAAAATTCGTTGGCAGGGGCCAGGTTCGATCTTAAAAATGACAGGGACAGCGGAACATGTCTTTGATGGAAATATCACATTATGAATGAAGCATCTGGTCAGCAAAAAAGTCAACTCGACGCCACATCTACCTTTGCTGCACCGGATGGCTTAACAGATCAACAGGTGGCGGAGTATCTTACTCTGCATCCTGAGTTTTTTGTTGAACACCCAGCCATACTTGAGAAAATACAGATCCCCCATGCGCAAAAGGGCAGTGTGTCTCTGGTAGAACGCCAAAGCGAACAGTTGCGCCAGAAAGTGCGCTTGTTAAACACCAAATTAAGCCAATTGATCAGTATTGCTAAGCAAAACGAAGCCATTTACCGTATTTACGCCGATTTAAACCTGCGCGTTCTCAAATGCAATGATATCAGTTCAGTACAATATGTTCTGGAAGACATCATGCAAGAGCAGCTGAACTTATCATCGGTTGCACTCAAGCCTTATAAAGGCGCCTTTGCGCTACCTGAAATTCAACGTAAGTTGTTTGCTGAGAAGCGTTTCAAGAATAACGATTTTTTCTTCGGCCGCTTAAGCGAACATGAAAAAAAGCTGTTATTCAACGACCAACAAGCTGAGTCCGTCGCTTTGTTGCGTTTAGGGAACAACGGTGAGTTAGGTATTCTGGCTATTGGTAGCAATGATCCCGGGCACTTCAACCCCGATATGGACACTCTGCTGATTACCCAATTGCAGCAGTTTTTAAGCATACTGTTGCCCAAATTACTCGATTATTAAGATGCTGCAGCCAAGTCTGCAACCCTTATTAGACAAGTACTTTTACTACTTAAAGTACGAACGTAACCTTGCCTCGAAATCAATTCAAAACTATCAACGCCAGCTAGCCAGTGTTTGCGACGCCCTAGAGATAAACACTTGGGCAGAGTTAACTGTGGATCATGTTAGGCAAGTGCTTAATCATGCTCGCCGTCAAGGACTGAACCCGCGTAGCATTGCCCTTAGGCTTTCTGCACTGAGAGGCTATTGTAGTTACCTAGTAGAGCACAACATTCTGCCTAGTAATCCAGCAAAAGCCATTCAAGCCCCCAAGCAAGGCAGCCCTTTGCCCAAACAACTCAATGTTGACGAAATGCATCAGTTGCTCGACTTCGAGGACGATTCATTGCTGGGAATACGGGATAAAGCCATGCTTGAATTAACCTACAGCTGTGGCCTGCGCTTAGCTGAGTTAGCTGATCTGAATCTGCGTAGCATCCAAGATGATGGCCAGCTTCGTGTTATGGGTAAAGGTAGTAAAGAACGCATTCTGCCGATTGGCAAAACCGCATTAAGGTGTGTTAATGAATGGCTCAAAGTACGCGGTGAACTCGTACAAGGTGATGAACCCGCATTATTTCTTAGCAAACATAGACGCAGAATAAGTCACCGCCAAATAGCTAAACGCATGCAACTATGGGCCAAGCAGCAACATCTAGAGCAAGATATTAATCCCCATAAATTACGCCACTCATTTGCCACGCATATTCTCGAATCAAGCGGCGACTTACGCGGCGTGCAAGAGTTATTAGGGCATGCAAATTTATCGACCACTCAGGTTTATACACACTTGAACTTTCAGCATTTGGCTAGCGTATATGATACCGCGCACCCCAGAGCTAAACGGCGCAAATAACCCTGCCTATTGAAGAGGATAAAAACGTATCCATGATTTATTACCGTAAAATTGGCCAAATCAAAGCCATGACCTTCGATCTCGATGACACCCTTTACGATAACCATCCTTACATCATGCGAGCTGAGCATGCCTTGATAGACTTTCTCGGACAGTTCGCCGACGATCCTTCACGCAGCGATCCTGCCTATTGGCGCGAGCACAAACGCAGCACCTTGCAACAACAGCCAAATTTGCATAGCGACATGGGTTTGTTGCGCCGTGAAGTACTGACCAGCGGCTTGCAGGCATTTGGCCATAGCGGCCAGGTTCTTAAGAATGCAGTAGATGAGGCCTTTGACTACTTTTATTTTCAACGCAGTAATTTTCAAGTAAGTGAAGAAGTCACCACTATTTTGACCACTTTAGCTGAACGCTGGCCATTAGTGGCGATCACGAACGGCAATGTTAACCTCGAACAGATAGGTATCGCGGATTATTTTCAAAAAAGCTTTCACGCCAGTCTGGCGTTTCCCATGAAGCCCAGCAGCGCTATGTTCGATGCTGCAAGGCAGTTGCTAAAATTGCCCAGTGAGTCGATTTTACATGTGGGAGATAACTTAGAAAAAGACGTGTTAGGCGCAAAAAAAGCAGGGTTTATGAGTGCTTGGTATGCTGACAACCGCCCGATGCGCATAACGAACGAAGATGTCACCGTATTACCGGATATTCAGTTACAACACCTTAACGAGCTGTGTCACTTGTAATCACCAGAAGCAGTGCGCTAAATATTTAGCTCACTGCACTAGCATTAATCTTCTAACACGTTTTGGCGCATGGTCTGACAGGGGTTCTGGCAACTTGGCTTACCAACGATTTTAGCTGGTACACCGGCAACCGTAACATGAGCAGGCACATCGCTTAATACCACACTACCGGCACCCACTTTGGCACCAGGTCCAATTTCGATATTGCCTAATATTTTGGCGCCTGCGCCAATCATCACGCCGTGGCGTACTTTCGGGTGGCGATCACCACTTTCGTTGCCCGTGCCACCAAGCGTGACCGACTGCATAATCGAAACGTTGTCTTCAATGACAGCGGTTTCACCGACTACGATACCAGTCGCATGGTCGAACATCACGCCCTGACCAATATAGGCCGCAGGATGAATATCCACCGACAGCACTTCAGAGCTGCGGCTTTGCACAAACAAAGCCAATTCATGGCGTCCCATCAACCACAACATATGGGCAAAACGGTGTACCTGTATGGCGTGAAAACCTTTAAAGTATAAAAGAACGGTGAGGTAAGACTTCACCGCTGGATCACGCTCAAAGGCTGCGTGAATATCAAAAACGGTAGCTTCCACTAGTAAGGGCTGGTCACAATAGGCTTGATCCAACATAGTACGTAGTGCCTCAGCTGACATCACTTTGTCCGATAGCTTATTAGACAGGATAAAACTCAACGCCCCGGCGAAGTCACCTTGTTTTAAAATGCACTCGTTTACGTAAGTGGCGAGCAGAGGCTCTTTTTCAGCCATCACCTGAGCTTCATCACGAAGCGTTAGCCAGAAGTTGTTGTCCACGGTATCCACCTTCGGTTTGTATTCTTCGGTAGTGTAATCAGTTGTGATATTAAAGCCCAATATTGACTAAGAACAAATTCATTAATTGTATAAAAACACAGTATAACTGTTATAATGCGCCTATAATTCTACAGCATTTTTTCCCCATGGATGTATCTCGACTCTTAGAACAACTCAACGATAAACAACGTGACGCCGTTGCCTCTCCCGCCGCTGATATGCTGATATTAGCAGGCGCTGGCAGTGGTAAAACCCGTGTATTGGTACACCGCATCGCTTGGTTAATGGAAGTGGAAGGTATCGCACCTTGGGGTATCTTGGCAGTAACCTTTACCAATAAAGCTGCCAAGGAAATGCGCGGTCGTATCGAAGAGTTGCAAGGCAGTGCTCTTAGCAACATGTGGATAGGTACCTTCCACGGTATTGCGCACAGGTTGCTACGCACACATTACGCCGAAGCCAAATTGCCGGAAAATTTCCAGATCCTTGATTCAGACGATCAATATCGCTTAGTTCGCCGGGTGATCAAGAGTATGAACTTGGACGAAAAGCAATGGGCTCCTAAGCATGTTCAATGGTACATCAACGGCAATAAAGACGAAGGCTTACGCCCTGAGAATATAGACACCCATGGCGATTACAATCAGAAAAAGCTATGTGAGATATACCAAACTTATCAGCAAACATGTGACCGAGCTGGCCTAGTAGATTTTGCCGAGTTGCTGCTTCGGGCTCATCGCCTTTGGGTCGAGAACCCTGAACTGCTTAAACATTATCAAAATCGTTTTCGCACTATATTGGTCGACGAATTCCAAGATACCAACAACATTCAATATGCATGGTTACGTCTGTTGGCTGCACCAAGTAACAATATGATTATTGTAGGTGACGATGATCAGTCGATTTATGGCTGGCGCGGCGCTAACGTACAGAATATTCAGCACTTTTTACGGGACTACCCCCAAGCTAAAACCATTCGTCTAGAGCAAAATTACCGCTCTACTGGCAATATTCTTAAAGCGGCCAACGCCGTTATAGACAACAATCAGGGCAGACTCGGCAAAGAGCTGTGGACTGAAGGTGTCGATGGCGAGCCTATTTCTTTGTATGCCGGTTTTAATGAGCTCGATGAAGCGCGCTTCGTGGTGTCACGGATCAAAGATTGGCAAACCCAAGGTTACGCCCTGAGTGACTGCGCGATTTTATATCGCAATAACGCCCAGTCCCGAGTACTCGAAGAAGCGCTTTTGCAAGAATCTGTGGCCTATCGCATATACGGTGGCTTGCGATTCTTCGAACGCCAGGAAATACGTGATGCGTTAGGCTACTTGCGTATCATCAATCAGCAAATCGATGACGCAGCCTTTGAGCGTGTGGTCAATACCCCGACTCGGGGCATTGGTGATAAAACCCTTGCCCAAGTACGCGAACAAGCAAAAGAAAACGAACTGTCCATGTGGCAAGCAAGTTTACAGCTATTGCGTGAAAAACGTTTATCCGGGCGTGCCGCAAATGCGCTGCAAGCGTTTATCGATTTGGTTTTGCAGTTACAAAAAGAAACCCAATCGCAAGCGTTAGAGTTACAGGCCGACTACGTCATTAAGCATTCTGGTTTATACGCCATGTACAAAGCCGAAAAAGGCGAAAAAGCTCAAGCCCGTATCGAAAACTTAGAGGAATTGGTCACCGCCTGCAAACAATTTTCTCCACCAGAAGAAGCGGAGAACTTGTCGCCGCTATCTGCCTTTTTAGCCCACGCTTCGCTTGAAGCAGGCGATGCTCAAGCAGACAAACACCAAGACGCGGTGCAAATGATGACCATACATACAGCCAAGGGACTTGAATTTCCTATGGTGTTATTGGTTGGCGTAGAAGAGGGGATGTTCCCTAGCCAAATGAGCAACGATGAGCCGGGTAAAATAGAAGAAGAGCGACGCTTATGTTACGTGGGAATGACCCGCGCCATGCAAAAGCTCTACCTCACCTATGCCGAGAGCCGCCGAGTATACGGGCAAGACAAATACCACACAGTGTCACGGTTTATCAAAGAAATACCCACGGAATACATTGAAGAAGTGCGCCTGCGCACCAAAGCAACGGTTTCACGCCCCATGCAAAGCCGCTTTCAATCCTCGGCCAGCCACACTGCGTTTGATTCAACAGGCTTCAAATTGGGTGAACGAGTTGCCCACCGTAAGTTTGGTGAAGGTACCGTGCTCAACTACGAAGGCAGTGGTGAGCACGCCCGCGTTCAGGTCAACTTTGATGACGTAGGCAGTAAGTGGCTGGTACTCTCGTTCGCAAAATTAGACAAAATATAAAAGCTTTATCCTTTTAACTGGCTACTATGTGGTTAACAATAGCGTTAACCACCCCTTGGTATTAGCTAAAAGGTAAACTCGTTTTATGCGCCCAAAAGTACTGATCATTGACGACAACGAACACAGCTTAGACGTCATTGCCAGTTTAATACTCAAGGCCCAATTAACTCCGGTCAGAGCCACCAGCTTGACCGCAGCGCAACATGTTTTTTCGCGTTCTGCCCCGGAAGATTTTTTATGCGCAGTCGTCGATTACCGCTTGCCTGATGCGCCCATCGGTCAGGCGATTGATTTTACCCTAGCGTCGTTTTTACCCACTATCGTCACCACCGCATCTTTAGATGCCGATACCCGAGCCGGGATCCTCAACAAAAACGTCATTGATTACATTCTCAAAGAAAATGAGCAAGTGTATGAATATTTAAGCGTATTGCTCAGTCGTCTGCATAAAAACAAAAGCCTAGGGGTATTGGTGGTCGATAACGCTCGGGTCAGTCGCAATCGCATTACCTCATTATTGCGTCGTCATAATTTTATGACGTACGAAGCCATGACCGGTCAACAAGGCCTAGAATCCCTCACCCGCTATAATCATATTAAATTGGTCATAGTGGCTAACGACTTACCCGATAGCAGTGGTATCAAGATACTCAGTGAAATTCGCCAGCGAGCAAAGAAAGAGGATATTGCCGTGATTGGTTTAGCAGATAGCGGGGATACCGGCTTATCTGCGCGTTTTATTAAAAGCGGTGCTAACGATTACTTAGCGCAGCCCTACGGCCAGGAGGAGTTCCTGTGCAGAATTATGCAAAACATTGAATACATAGAGAATATTGAGCTAATTCGACGCGCCGCTAATTCAGACTTTTTAACCGGCCTGCCTAATCGTCGCCACTTCTTTGAACGCGTCGCTGCCGCCACGCAGTTAGCGCCTATTTGTCAGTGCTTAGCCCTTATCGATATCGATCACTTTAAAAAAATCAACGATACCTATGGCCACGATTGCGGTGATTATACCCTCAGAGAAATTGCCAAATTAGTGTCGAGCACCTTTAGTCAGCATATCCCTGCTCGTTTTGGCGGCGAGGAATTTTGTGTATTTATGCCCAACATTGGCCTGCAAACAGCGGTGAAAATTTTTGACGACTTTCGTCAGGCCTTAGCCGATATCGAGTTCAAGTTTGAAGGGAAAGTATTCCATTGCGCTGTCAGTATAGGCGTCACAGCACTGGAGCATGGTGGCGTTAATGGCATGCTGCGCAAGGCCGACGAATATCTGTATCAAGCAAAAAACACGGGACGCAACCGTGTAGAACACGATCCCATCCGTGCCAGTTAGCTGGTCAGTTCGCTTTGTGCGTGTTTAAGTGCCTTTCTCACCTTGCGGTATTGGCGCAGCGAATCAAAACTAAACAGACCCAAGGCTAGCCATACAAAGGCAAACATCACTATTTTACTATTATCCAGCGGCTCATCGTATACCACAGCAGCGAGCACAAACATGATGCTCGGGCCGATATATTGAAAAAAGCCCAAGGTAGAAAACATAATGCGTTTAGCGGCAGCGGTAAAACATAACAAAGGTGCGGTGGTTACGATCCCTGCGCAGATAAGTGCAATGTTTAACCCAGAATCATTGCTCAGCATGTTGCTGTACTCCCCTGCAAACCAAATCCAATATACAATCGCTGGGGGTAGCAACAAGCAGCTTTCGACTAATAAGCCGGGCAGTGAGTCCACAGCGACCTGCTTACGTAATAGACCATAAATACCAAAAGTGACTGCCAAGGCGAGAGCGACCCAAGGCAACTGCCCGTAACTGACAATAAAAAACAGTACGCCTGTCAACGCTAATCCTACCGCCACTTTTTGTAAACGCCTGAGTCGTTCACCTAAAAAGAGCCGACCTAAAAATATGTTTAAAAGAGGATTAATGTAATACCCTAAACTGGCATCCAATAAGTGGTTATTATTAATTGCCCAGATGAATATAAACCAGTTAGCGGCAAGCAACACACCAGAAATAAGCAGAACCTGCATCACCTTGGGGTTGAGAATAGCTTGCTTGACCTTGTCAATCTTGCCCGTCACAACCACCAGCAAAACCAATACAAGCACAGACCAGATAATGCGATGCATTAAAATTTCCATTGCGGGTACTTGGCCCAACAACTTGAAATACATTGGGGCTATACCCCACATGGTATACGCCGCTATTGCGAATAAGACGCCCGATTTCACTGCTTTGTCACTCATCTTGATGCCCTTTATTCGCCAAGCGCCGGAGTGTGAATTAACTGTGGGTTAAATGCAATGCGAAGCATGGTTTTAACCCTGCCCCCATCGTTGCAATAGCATGCCAATAGCCAGCTTTGTTATATCATTATCCGTACCAGCCGAGCTGATTAGTCACTTGAAAGTAGCAAGCTTTGACCACCAGAATGTAAAATACAATTTAACAACTAGCCCATTGAAAAGAAAATAGCCTAATGACGGTCTCTTGATTGTGAGCAGGATTCGAGGAATACGCGTTTGTTAAATAGAAATATAGGTCTACTGAATCAGCTGGTTAATCCAGCGTTAGTCAGACGTTCGTTAGTAACTGCCCTAGTAGTGGGTTTAATTCTAAACGTCATCAATCAATATGACGGATTGATAGGCCGCGCGCCTATTCTGTGGGGCAATTTGATACTGACGTTTATCGTGCCTTACTTCGTTTCGACAATATCTGGCATTCTGACCTTGCGACAGATCACTAAACAGCATGCCGCTAGGCAAAATGCTGCATAAACCTGAGCCTAGTTAATATTCGCAACCTAGCTCACAAACTATTGCCGCCGCCGGTCAGTAAATTTTGCAAAAAGCCCGTCAAAAAAGACTGATGGACAGTATCAGCACTGTGCATGGAATAGACGAATCAACCCTATCAATGGGTCACTAAAGTTGAAATTGCGGCCAGCATCCCCCCTGTATCCTTTATTCTGTAGGGCCTCGCGCATAGATTCTAAGTTAATTGTTTAACGGGATTTTTATTACACCCTGCCGCTCCTGCCCTTGGTATATATCCTGCAAAGTCACACTGCTCACTTTGAGTTTACCTCCTTGGTTTCCCGTAACGCCAAGCTTTTAAAACAGGACGTCCATGGTCGCTTATTTAAAACGTAAAACGAAACAGTTTATCGAATCTAAAAATATGTACATGGCACTGGTCATCGCCTCATTTTTAGAATCCATTATTGTACCTATTCCCCTTGAAGCAGTCCTTATTCCCCTGATGCAAGCCAAGCGGGAAAAGATTTGGTTTCTAGCGTTTTTAGCTACCTTGGGCTGTGTATTCGGCGCCATCATTGGTTATGGGGTTGGCTACTTTCTATTTGATCAATTCGCCGCACAAATCGCCAATTGGTTTTCAGACCCTCAGCAGCTAGAAAACGTCAAAACACAAATGCAAGAACAAGGATTCTGGTACGTATTGTCGGTGGGCATTATCCCCATTCCATTTCAGATAGCGATGCTGGCAGCAGGCGCGGCTAAGTACTCGTTATTTATGTTTTTACTCGCCACTTTAATTGCTCGCTCAATCCGCTATTTTGGGCTGGCCTTGTTGGTAAAACTGGCTGGTAACCAAGCAGAAGCTATTTTTAAAAAGTATAAAATTCCCACCGCCATTGTACTCACCTTAGTGGTGGTGCTTATCTGGTGGGTGAAACACTAACTTATGAATATCAAGGAGAAGATGATGAATGACGATTTAGAGCACGGCGAACATGACCATGAATCAAAAATCGTTTCTTCCACCGGGGAGCTATTGTTTAGCGAAAATACCCGGGAGCGCACCAAAGAACGTAACCGAGAAAGCCAAGAATATGTTTCGGTCATCGTCAAACGTGTAGATGAAACGTTTCGCCATCCAGATGATATTCTTGAAAAAGCCATAGATGAAGGGGTTGAACAACTGGCACGTCCAGCTATGTCGCTTTTTATGTCAGCGCTGGCGGCGGGCATGATCATCTGTTTTACCGTGTTAGCGGTCGGCGTCATGACTACAATCGTTGGCGACTTAACCAGTGGCTTCAACCGTGTCTTAGTGGCCTTGGTTTATCCCCTTGGTTTTGTGATGTGTATATTAAGCCGCACGCAACTTTTTACTGAACACACTGCTACCGCTTTCTACCCAATTTTGGATCGACGGATCAGCATTTTTCGCATGTTTCGCCTATGGGGCATTGTTATCGCGGGGAATATCATAGGCGGTATATTCAGCGCTGGGCTGCTGGCTATGAGTGATGAAGTCATACACGCTAGCAGCGGTTATTTGATTATTGCTGAGCATATACTGTCGTATTCTCCCCTTACCTTGTTGATCAGTGCCACATTAGCAGGTTGGTTAATGGCATTAGGCGCGTGGACCATACTATCGACCCACTCAACCACCAGCCAGATACTGTGTATTTACATTGTTACCTTCGTTATCGGTTTAGGCGGGCTACATCACTCTATCGCGGGCTCTGTTGAGCTATTGGTCGGTTACTTCACTTCAGATAGAATTGCCCTAGTGAGTATGATAGGTGCCCTGTCGGTGGTGCTATTGGGCAACGCAATTGGCGGATCGGTCTTTGTTGCTCTACTCAATTACAGCCACATTCGCAAACTCAATAAATAAGGTGTCATCCCAGCAGGCCGTTTGTGGCCTGCTTATTTAGGTTACGCCTTCGTGACTAGGAGGCCAAACGCTGTGCACGCCAACCACAATAGCTGCTAAAACTGGTCACCACTGTTCCCCACGCCCAGTCTTGCAAACTAATGCCCAGTGGCCAGTCTGCGAGCAATGCATAATTTGTCATATTGTATGCACCGTATGCTGCTGCGCCCAGTACGGCCCCGTTTAGCAATACCCCCTTGCCCTGACGAGCAGAAAATTGCGGCCGAATGACCAATTGCACAATCGCCAAACAATAGAGACTGTAAAATACCACCCAAGGCCAAATATGCACTTCACTGCGCATTAAGCCTGCCATCGCCTGGGTGTAACTGTCTTTAGCAATCAGTCCAAGCCACAGACCATCGAGTATCAGAAAACCAAGTAATCCCCCAATATACGCCGACATGACGTTTTTCATCGTTATTTCTCCTTACAAGCAAGCCTTGCACATTGTTTATTACGGGTAAAATGTATTGGATGAAAGCTAATACGCAAACTTACTTATTTCGACCAAAATACCTTCTCTCGGCAAGCAGAAAGAACTACTACCCCCGTGTAATTTTTACCACCAAATCGCCCTACATTCGTGCATGTATCTAATTAAACTTAAGTATATCAAACAATTACACACTAGCTTTATTGGTACGATGTTCGCATTATTAAAGACAATATGACGATTGTGAGCCAGAAGAGGAAGACAAAATGAAAATTTTTGAAGCGTTACGTAAAGACCATAATGTACAACGTGATTTAATGGATGAGCTGCTCAACACCTCAGGTAAAAGCGACAGACGCATAAAGGCCTTTGCCGAGTTAAAAGAAGCGTTGGAAAATCACGCCTTAGCTGAAGAGCGTTATTTCTATGCGCCATTGATGAAGTCTGACGACATGGCGGATCAATCTCGTCATGCTATTGCTGAGCATCACGAGATTGATGAACTGATCGAAAAGTTAGAAAAAACCGATATGAGTTCATCCGCATGGTTGGTTCATATGAAATCCCTGCAGCATTTGGTGCTTCATCACTTGGATGACGAAGAGCAAACGTTCTTCCAAATGGCAGGCAAAGTGTTAAACGAAACTCAGAAAGATCAATTGGCGTCAAATTATCGCCAAGAAATGCGCGACCAGCAATCAGCGTAATGCGTTGCTGGCAAAATGGATTTATTAACCAGTCTTCCATTTAACTTTGTACCAAGAGGATAACTATGAATATTGAAAAATTAATACCAGGCAGCACATTTCCGACTATCCAAGTGCAAGACACGAAAGGAAAAACCGTCCCCTTAGTCGCAGCAAACGCCACAGATCATTGGACTATGGTCGTCGTGTACCGAGGCCAGCACTGCCCAGTATGTAGCAAGTATCTTACCGCGCTACAAGAAATGCGCACTCAGTTTGAAGACATCAACATCGACATCGTTGCGGTTTCGGCTGACTCAGTAGACCAGCTAAATAAAAAACTCGATGATGTGTCCGTCGCATTCCCAGTGTATGCAGGCCTAAGCATGGAGCATATGAAACAACTTGGCCTGTATGTGTCTGAGCCGACCTCCGATGCTGAAACAGACCATGCATTCCCAGAGCCTGGTTTATTTGTCATCAACAGCGATAACAAGCTGCAAGTGTTAGAAATTGCCAACAGTCCCTTTGTGCGGCCTGATCTTAAAATGTTGGTTTCAGGCTTGGGATACACCCGTAAAAATGATTATCCCATTCGCGGAACCAAAAGCATTTAATCGTCAATCGTCCAGCCTAAGCCCCTAACCTGAGGCCTAGGCTGGTTTAGCAGATGTGTATTTTGTGATCAAGGGCAAGCGCTAGAAAAATCATCGTAAAGGAACCCCAGCATGTTTATCGTAAAATATTACCTCGGTGGTGCATTGGCCGCTTTGTTACTTGCCTATTTTAGCCAAAGCGTGTTTATGGCTATCCCGCTGGCGTGGATTGGTTTGTCTTTAACGGCCGTGGGCAGTGCCTATTTACTTCAAAAACCGGCCATATTTCGTAAAAAACAAGACGGCAGTATTCCCTTCTACGTGCGCTGGTTATTCATTCCCTTTCTCGTCGGTGTACAACTGTATAATGCATGGGCAAGAAAACATGACAAAGTGCCGGCGATCCAAAAAATAGACGACGATTTGTATCTTGCCTGCCGATTATTCCCCAGTGACGTTGAATATCTGCAAGGGCAAAACGTTAAAGCCATCCTAGATGTAACTGCAGAATTTGACGGTTTAGATTGGACCGCCACATCCGAAGAATTAACTTATTTGAATGTGCCGGTGCTAGATCACCAAAGCCCAAATGAGGAGGATTTACTCAGCGCGGTTAATTGGATAGACAACCAAAGACGTGCGAAACGTGGGGTGGTGGTGCATTGCGCTCTTGGTCGTGGGCGTTCTGTGCTCGTTATGGCGGCATACATCCTCAGTAAAAATCCTCAGATGAGCGTACGCCAAGCAATCGCTAAAATCCAAGATGTACGCGAAACAGCACGGCTGAATTCCCATCAATTAAGGGCGCTATGTAAGGTGTTCGAGCAAGGCAAACTGACACCCAAAGAACCCACTTGGTTAATAGCAAACCCAGTATCTGGGGCTGGCAAATGGCCAGAGAACCGTGAGTTCATTGAGCAACGCCTGTCTGCTTCCATGCAGCTTAAAATAGTTGAAACCACGCCAGACATCAGTGCTGAAACATTGGCCAAACAGGCAGTTGAATCAGGCGCTAGTATGGTAATCGCATGTGGTGGGGATGGCACGCTAACGGAAGTGGCGTCTGTATTAGTCGATACCAATGTGCATTTTGCAATTATTCCCATGGGCACAGCGAACGCCCTCGCCCACGCTCTGTTCGGCACTCGTTCAAAAGTCATGCCTATCGAGGTTGCCTGTGAGCATATTGAGAGTGGTGTAGCGACAAAAATCGACACCGCTAGTTGCAACAAGCGGCTGATGTTATTAGTCACAGCCGTGGGGTTCGAACAGAAAATGATTGAAGGCGCTGATCGCGATGAAAAAAACCAAGGCGGACAAATGGCATACATTAAAGCCCTTTGGGAAGCAGTAAATACGAATGACTCACTTGATCTACTTGTCACTATAGACGATGGGGCACAACAGTCGCTGTCAGTCTGCAGCTTAGTGGTGGCAAATGCCGCTCCCTTCACAACAGTACTTGCGCAGGGAGGTGGCGAGCCGGATGCCAAAGACGGGCAATTAGACCTTACCTGGATCCCCCCGCAAACCTCAATGAGCGAACATATGTTTAGTCTGTCAGAACTGATAGTGCCAAATGTCTTCGTGGATGCAGAAAATAAAAATGTTCATCATCAGCGTATCAAAAAGATCATAATTAACGCCGAACAACCGCTTAATTATGTGATTGATGGCGAAACGTACCAAGATGAAGCCCTCGATATACGCATAAATCCCAGTTCACTGACTATGCTAATTGCGCCACAGCAATAATGCTGGCGTAGTGAACTTAAAGACACCAAAGGGAAAGCTGGACGTTTTCCTTTTTTTATCTTGCCTTTACCATTTATAAACTTTGCAGATTGCTCAAACAGGGGTGTGCACTTTTTACCATTACAGCAGTAACTTTTGCTTAGGCAAAAAACAGTTACACCTCTATCCCTTATAAATTAAGACTTGCAGAGTTGGCCTCAATATTGAATTAGCCAATATATACAATTAAGTAAGCTGTATTACACAGCCTCAGA
This sequence comes from Paraglaciecola polaris LMG 21857, assembly GCF_000315055.1. GTDB lineage: Bacteria > Pseudomonadota > Gammaproteobacteria > Enterobacterales > Alteromonadaceae > Paraglaciecola > Paraglaciecola polaris. Next base: position 55,985 of record NZ_BAER01000118.1, read on the forward strand.
ACAGACCTTAAAGAGCACTGCTAATGAACATATTACCCGATTACATTCTGTGGAAACCCACCCTCACCCTCTGTTTGATCTGTCTTTGCTTGTTCGGTTGTTCAACTGTTCCACCTACCCACTATCAGGTCGCTTCAGAGCAAGGTGCCAACGGCTATAGCCATATCCAATTGAGTGAAAATCAATACCGCGTATTGTTCAAAGGCAACAAGAATACCGATAAAGATGAAGCCAAAGATTTTGCCCTACTCCATGCTGCCGAGTTAACCACTGCCCAAGGCTACGACTGGTTCACCATAGTGGATAGTGAAACTGACGTAGAAACCAAAGGTGTGACCCGAGTCGGACCAAGTACGATGAAACCGGTACCTGGCCAAACGAGCTGCGGGCTGCTTGGCTGTGCGACGCCTAGCTCACCAAATTACGCTGGTGGTGAAGTCACCACTAAGCAAGTAAAAGAAAACGTCTTGTCTTCCTTGCTCATCACCATGGGCAAAGGAGAGCCTAAAACGCCATTGACCGTATTTGATGCCGCGCAACTTGCCGAAAATTTACGTCAAGCAAACTAGTTTAGCGGCAGCACAGATTGTGCGTTCCCTTTTGCGAGTACCTTTGGTACTCGCTTTTTTCATTTTTACACATTTAGGATCACATCATGGAATTTAACGCTCTCGGTGAATTTTCTTCATTGATCAACGACAAGTTACAAAGCTGGCTTGAGCAAACCATCGCCCACTTGCCAAATTTTGTAGTGGCAATTCTCATTACCATAGTGTTTTCTGTTCTCGCCCGAGTACTCAGTAAAATGCTGCGTAAAGGTTTACACCGAGCGCTAGACTCAAAGCAAATAGCCGATTTATTTACCTCTATTTTCAAAGTCATTGTCATGTGTACCGGACTATTTATCGCGCTGGAATTTTTAGGTCTATCCGGCACGGTCACGTCCCTATTAGCGGGGGCCGGTATTGTCGGCTTAGCCATTGGTTTCGCCTTTCAAGATATGACCGAAAACCTCATCGCCGGTATTGCCATGGGTATCCGCAAACCCTTCGAGCTGGGGGATGTTGTACAAGCAGAAGGTGTGTTTGGTAACGTGCGTGCGATCAACTTACGTAACACCATAGTCGAAACCTTCTTTGGTCAGATTGAAGTTATACCTAACAAGATATTATTTAGAAATATTCTCACCAATTACTCCACCCTTGGTGTTCGCCGCTTAGAAATTCCAGTGGGCATTTCATACGGCGACGACCCCGCAGCCGCATCTAAGCTTTTGACCGAAAAAATCAACCAGTGCGATTTTGTCATCAAAAAAGAAGAAACCGCAGTCTATGTAGAAAGCTTTGGCGACAGCTGTATTAATTTGTTGGTGTGGTTTTGGATAGATTACCCAGGCGATACCGGCTTTATGGCCGCTCGCCATGAAGCGGTGATCTTGATTAAAAAGACCCTAGATGAAGCCGATTTCTTGATACCTTTCCCCATTCGTACGTTGGACTTTGGGGCCAAAGGCGGTGAAAAGCTCGACGCCATGTTAGCCAACCAGCAAACTGCTGGTAATGATAAGACTAGCAACGAAAATAGTAATAAGGCCAGCGGCGCCAACAGCGCAAATTTTGATCCGCAAAGCGCGACAAAAACAGACTCTCCCTCGACTACCAGTGCGGACCCATCACAGGATTAACGGGTTTAGATAAAGTCAGCGGCCACCAGTGAACAAACTCGCTGCTGACAAGATAGTCAACATGCTAGTTGATAAGCGCCTTGGGTCACTAAGGTGCTTTTTTCGTTTGACCCATCCTTTTCCGGTGACAAAAGGACCGAATGAGCCGCGCTCAACCACAGCCCTATCACACCGACTGTATTACCCGAGTAGTTTATTCAAGACCACATGCAATCTTTACTTGGTGTAAAAATAAACCCGTACAAAATATCATTCAGTCGCTTGTAGTTGAAAAAAAACCTTACAGAATGGGACCTTAAGTCACTGTTCTATATGTAATTAATTTTAGATTTCAATAAATTAAGATTATTCCATGCCGCTAGGCTAATTGGTACAGCCATTGCAATACCTAGGTTAACTCAGAGCAAGCCTCTGACGGGACAATAAGTTTAATCACAAAGGAGTAATCTATGTCTAATCCAAATCATGTTGAAAAAGTATCATCGATTATCAAGGTGCTGAACGGCGGCATCGAGTTTTATTCAGACGCCATCAAAAAGGTCGACTCTCAAAGTGTTAAAGCAGTCTTCGAGAAAATGATCAGCGACAAACAAGCAGCCATCACCACTTTGCAGCCGTTCGCCGTTGCCCAGCAAGGCGAATACGAAGATGACAATGCCGTGAGTGTCGATATCAGAAATATGTACACCAGTGTCATCAGCTCGCTCACCTCTAATAGCGACCACACCTATGTTAGTCAGTTAGAAGAAGTGGAAGATAAGATATTAGCAGTCTTACGTGACGCGTTAAAAGAAGACCAACCCGCAGCGTGCACTATGGCGCTAAACAATGTGTTGACCGACATGAAGCGCAATCACGACCAAATGCGTGCGCTACAAAAAAGCACCAGCTAAGACACAACAGCGGTACATGACCCATTACAGTCTGTGCCCAGACTATAATGGGCATTGAATACAAGTACTAAATAAAAACACCCCATCACTCACGTGATGGGGTGTTTTTTGCTGAGTAGCGCTACTTCCAGCCTTGGGCCCAATGGCGGGTATCTTTCAAGTCATGCCAGTTCAGCCTAATAGTCCGCTTTGACATAATCGCCTCAATGCAACATGACAGCACCAAGCCTTCCTCATCAAACTCCATGTCCGTGACGATAAAGTGTTTCTCTTTATTTTTAGGTGTTATCGCGGTCCATTTACTGTTGAGTAATTTTTTGGGGTTAATTTGATTCATCAGGCCTCGATTTACCACTTAACGGGCTTAAGCCATCAATAATGACTCAAGTAATTCATCAATTTCTGTTTTAAGTTCTTTATCTTCAATTTTATTAGCACTGATTTTCGCCGCTTGAAGATTCTTAATCGCCGACCCTTTGTCATTCAGTTCGACTTGTAATTTCGCCATCGAAAACGCGATAGAAGACATATGGTCTTTGGAATTCATCGCAATCGCTTTATCTAAGGCTTTTTGATAAACCACCACAGCATCAGCTAAATCTTCGGTGAAGTCAGCCAAAGTTTCCCACTGCTCCGGGTGATCTTTAGGGGTGTTTTCATGCTCGGCACATACAGCCTCAAGCTCAGCATAGAGCCTATCAAACGCAACTCTATCTTCTTTTTCAGCTGCCGCCATTAGCTTCTCAGACAGGTTATAAACCGCTTTGTATATTTTGGTGTTAATCATGTCGCATACCCTTTTTCGAAAATCGTCGAGCACCAAGCAAGCCCTGCTGCCCATTTTATGACGACAAAGATACCACGATTATCAACCTTAGCATTATGCTAAGTCGTAACGGGTACATGTTCTTCATATTGTGGCGTACCCTGCGCAATGGTTTCCCAAGACGCTTTTGACCCAACAAAGATATGCCGAGCCAATTCTACCTTTGGGTCGCCATCAACACACCCCAAGGTTACTCCATGAACCGTTTTCTCAAACACACCACAAAGCGTCGAACCGCACTGACTGCAAAACTGCACACCATAACCATCAGCATTTAAATAGGAAGTAAGAAGATGCTCACCGGACAGCCAGCGAAAAGTATTCGCATCGACTAACGCATAAGCCGAAGCTTGGGCACTAAACGCCTTACGACAGCGAGAACAATGACAAGAACGCGCATCTCGCAACGCTCCGTCAAACTCATAAGTGATATCACCACAAAAACAACCGCCAGTAATCATCAACACACCCCTTTGCATTCGTTATACCCAAGATCAGTATTTTATGAGGGAATTATCCATAGAAGAGTTAAACCAAAGAATCATCTTTTTACCTCCGTTGACGCTCATTTTTATCACCTTGACTAAGGCTCTGTCATATAAACACAGGGATAAGGCCCAGCAATTGACAGCAACACAACAGTAAGATTTCAGCAGCTTGAAGTATGGCCCAAATAACGCTTAATGCCCTATTATCACTGTCACCCAGCTTGACTCCCGTTTGGTAATTTAACTTCTGGCATCGCTGAACAAGGAGCAAGTTTCTCGTCATATCCAATATCAAATAACATGCCTTGGGATAGCTCCCCAGCCAGTATAGAGCGAGTATGATCAACGACCATAGACAAGCACAGCCATACCTTGGCGACAAAGTCGCTGCCCTTGTCTTTCCCCGACTCAAGAAACTCCGAGCATCGAAGGTTAACACTGGGTAGATTGCGTGGATGCAATCTGAGTGAAAGCCGCGTCGGGAACGCGTTTTTACGACCAGTGTTAGTCGAGACGCACAGGGAATAGAGGCTTGCTGGAGGGCGGCTTTTCTTGGTGACTTCTTTTAGCTGTTGAAAAGAAGTTACTCGAGCCCTCTGGCCGAGGGTTTGAAAGTACGTCATGGATGACGTGGCCGAAGGCCATAAGTGAGCTCAGCTCATAAGTGCACGAAGTGCATGCTGTAGTGGCCACAGGCCATAAAGTTAGCGCAAATTATATTTTTACGCTAGTACCTTGCACGTACCGCATGTTACTCAACGCCAGCAGCGACAACCCTCGTGCAGCCTGGTCCGATGCCATCTTGCTCCAACCAGCGTCCGCATGTTTTTGTGCCACAGAAAAATAATGCAAAGCCCGCTTAACACGAAGCTTAGTATTGCGATCTGATAGGTCATACTGACTCTCTTCTAACTTAGCTTTAAGCTGCTGTAACGCTGGAAAGAGCGGCGAAGCGACAATCGTGTTCATTGAGGTCGAGACACTTTCATCGGCCTGAGCACTCAGTAAAAAACTACCTGCGGCTATAGTGATCACTAAAGTCAATGACAATAAGGTTTTCATAGTTACTCACATATATACTTAGTGGTTAATTAAGGCCTAAAACACTGTCACCAAATTGATTATATTCAATAGGTTACAGATTAAATTTAGCATCTGTTTTTAATGGCAAGACGGTAACATGCATATAATTGATTAACGATTAGACAATATGTGTAGAAAGTGTGTAGCAAGGGAAATTAAATGGCTCCCCATGGATGTTGAAAAGTAGAACGATGTAGGGAGCACCGGGCTGGCACTCCCGTTGCCGAGAATAGAGACCTGTTGGTGGCGGCTTGTTTCTGGTTACTCTTTATTAGCTGTTTGTATAAGCAATTGTAGCCCAACGCTATGGATGACCCCGTTTAGTAGATAAATACCGTGCACAAATGCAAATTACATTTGCACTTCAACCCCCTGTCGATACTGCATATTATTTAATTCAAGCAAAGACAACCCACGATTGGCCTGTTCTGACGCTTCTTTATACCAACCTGAATCCGCATGCTTGCGAGCGATAGTAAAATAATGCACCGCCCGCTCAACCCGCAATTTAGTATTGCGATCACGTAAGTCATATTGCCCATCGAGCAATTTGGTCTCAAGGCGTGTGACCTCAACTGGCGCGCTTAGCACTGCAGTTTTTTTATCTATCGACAATACGCTTTCATCTGCCTGAGCACTTAACAGCGCGCTGCCTGCGGCTAATGTGATAATGGCGGTCAGGGATAACAAGACTTTCATGCTTACTCTCTTTGCTTACGTTTAATACTTAGGAAAGGCCAAATAGCCCCTGGATATAAACGCTCAGTGCAATAACGGTTCCTGTTTGTATGTCATAGCGTTTAATCAGCAAGCATCACCGAATAAAATAAATTATTAACTTAAAAATCAGCCAGTTAACAACAAAAAAATAGTCGCTATTTTGGGGGAGGATGATAGCTATTTTAATAATGTCGAACTGAATACCTAGCGGAAGGGATAAAAATTAGGTGCTTTTTACAGACTCTATCAACATTTTTACTGACCGCTATCGTGCTCACTGTACAACACACTGCGATTGCGTCCCGCCAATTTGGCGCGGTATAGTGCCGCATCAGCAAGTCTCACAAAATACTCGAAGGTAGTTTTTTGGCCGATTAATTCACTACTGATCCCAATACTGACGGTAATAGGCCCACCAGTGACCTGCATTGCTGATATCCCCTTGTGTAAGCGCTGACAAAATACTTGGGCACAGGCTGCATCGGTATTGGGCAAGATCAAGACAAATTCTTCGCCACCAAAACGCCCTACAATGTCAGAATCTCGTGCTACTTGTTGCAACACTTGAGACAAGGCTTGCAATACTTCATCTCCTTGTTGATGGCCATGGTTATCGTTGATACGTTTGAAATGATCCACATCCATCATCAGCAACGACATAGGCTTAAGTGTCCGCTTGGCTAAATTAAGAATGACGTCTGCCCGATGTTTTATTTCCCGGCGATTGAGTAAGCCGGTTAGCTCGTCGGTAATAGATAATGCCTTTAGCGCTAACGATTGCTCATGAAGAGCATTACGTGCTTCAACCAACTCCTCGTATAACCTGTCTCGCTTAGTCGCACTAAACAGGCTCCAAAACGTTAAGTCTTGTTCATTGTTTAAACGCGCATTGGCGATCACCGGAATACGCTCCCCCTTTGCACTCAGCAGGGCCAGCTGTATTTCATCGAAGCGTTTTTGAATGCTTAACACAGGCACAATATAACTTTCGTAAAAGATACAAGACGAACGCGTAAATAATGAATCCGAATTCTTGCCTAGAAGTAAAGCTGAGGTCCATCCCCATTCACGCTCGAAATACCCGTTCACATATACAATTTTGCGCTCACTGTCTGTGACCAAACAGCCGCATAAAAAGTCGTCTTGGGTAAATGCATTAGACATGATGACACGCGACATTTAAAAACGCTTCGATTGACTCGACAACTGTGTCTGGATCGGTCATATGTAAACAATGTCCTTTGGCTGGAACACAAAGATAACTCGCTTGGGGAATATGCTGTGCCACATATTGGCCAACCTGCTCAGATGCCAAGGCATCGTTTTCACTCTGTAATACTAAGACCGGACACCCTACTAAAGGCAATATATGTCGGTAATCAGAATAGAAGGTCGCTTTGGCAAACGTTTTAGCGATCACAGGATCGGTCGAACAAAAACTGCTATTAAGTTCACTTAACAAGGCATTGTCGTTACCTGTCCCCATCACTAAGGGAGTCAAATAGTTGGCCCAGCCCATATAGTTTTTATCCATGAGATTGAGCAACTCATCTAAGTCATCACGCTCAAATCCCCCTTGGTAGGTTGCATCAATATTCAAGAAACAAGGAGAGGGGCAGATCATCACGATCCGCTCAAAATAATCAGGCTGTTTATCGGCAGCCAACAAGCTAATCATACTGCTGACTGAATGCCCAACCAAGGTGACATTCGTCAGCGACAATGCCTCACAAATATCTAAAACATCTTGAGCGTAACCTTCAAGATTGGCATAGCGCTGCATTGAGAAGGCTGAAATATCTGAGCGGCCTGAACCCACATAATCAAACAACACCAAACGGAAATGCTGTGTTAACGCCGGTGCCACAAAACGCCACATATTTTGGTCACAGCCAAAACCATGGGCTAACAATAACGTTTTGACCTTAGGTCCAGCTGCGGATTCAATGACGGTTACATTATTACGCCGCATTACCTCGGATTCATTCAACATCTATGGTTACTCTTTTATACCTAATCTGGATAACATTCGTGCCAAACATTCAATCAACAAGCAGGATCCCAGATGAACTGAGTAAGCTTAGCGCCTCTAGACTGGAAAAGCGTGCTTTGTTTAATTCATTGTGCCTAATATCAATATGGTAGCCCTGTGCTCGGCTAAAGTCGGCTTGGCTTAAATCGGTATTGTGAAAGCGGCTACGAGCTAACTCACTGCCACCAAATTGGGCGTTGTTTAACCGCGCTTCCGTGAAGTCTACGTCATGGGCTTTGCAGTCAATTATTTTCAGGGCATTGAGTGTCAAACCAAAAAAGGAGCCTGCATTCAGTAAGCAATGTTTAAACATGGGGGAATGCCCCAAATTCGCCGCCCAATCGGCTTGGGTCCAGTCGATACCCAGCAATTTGCAATGGTCAAATAATGCACTTTGAAACTGGCTATTGTTCAACGTCAGCATGGATAGATCACAGCGCGTAAATTCACACTCGTCGAAGATGCAATAAAGCCATTGCCCTCGACTTAAATCTAAGCCGGCAAAACGACACTGTTCAAACCGCAGACCATCCCAGCGCGATAACGCTGCCAATGGATGCGTGCCATCAATGTCCTGCTCAAAATATTCTTTAACCATTAGGGTGCGCTGTCTTGTGAGTGAAGTGTTAACTCGCTCGCGAGTGGCTGAGCAATGATTTGTTGAAAATAACGGTCGATATCTTGCCCCACATTAACGTCACCGGCAAACCAAGGATGCAATTTAAGTAAGATACTGGTGTGGTCGATATTCTCACCGTACAAAATTGTTTCAACCGGGCTTTGCTTTAGGGCCATGGCATCAGCGAGCTGCTGCTGATTAAACTGGCCTACTGTGCTATCCCCTTTAGCGTGCAGTAACAACATAGGCGGCTCACCGCCAACAACATGTAGATTAGCTTTCATATTATTGAAATTATCCGATCCAAACGTAGCAATATATTCTGGAGAGTCAGGGGTAAAGGCATAAGGCCCAGCGATACCGGCAAAGCCCCTAATGACGCTACGAGACAAGCCTACCTCAGCTAAATAGTGCTGGTCGGTGAGCAATAATGCCCCGGTATGCGCCCCCGTAGAATGACCCGCTAGAAATATCTGCTGCGGGTCTCCCTGATAGTGCACAATATTCGCTTTCACCCAAGCAAGGGCCTGTGCGCCATCTTCAATAAATGCGGGGAAGCGACCTGCGGGATACTTAATATAATTGGGAACAACTACGGTATAGCCACGTTTGACAAAGGCTTGAGCGACAAAATAATACATATCCTTGCTGCCCCAATTCCAGCCGCCACCGTGAATAAAAACCAGTACTGGGGCAGGTTTGTCTTTGATGGAGCTCGAATAAACATCAAGGGTTTGCCAGGGTTGTTGAGCAAATGGGATGTCCTTGACGACGTCGGTCGGCTGCAATAATTTCAGTGCTGTGTTGAGAATGGATAAAGCCGTAGCTCGGCTATCTTGATACCAACACACACCCAACCAAATAGCGAGGCCCAACAGGATGATAAGCAGAATTTTAAGCATAATGTTCTTATTTTGAGTGAACGCCGCTTTGGCAATGCACGATTACTCTAGGTGTAATCTGAGTAAACGGTAGCATGTCTAAAAATCGGATGCACAGGTAACTAAGGTGGGGAATAACGGATATGAATGCTTAGATTAATAGCGTCTCAGGTAGAACACCAACAGCATACAGAAGCCTGCATGCTGATGGAATAAAGCGCAAGCTTGGCCTATGTCGCCGTTAGCTCCACTCTTTATTACTTAACGCGCTACTTTAATATTTCGACCAACTCAGTTAAGTCTTTAACCACATAATCTGGCTTAGCGGCTAAGGGATACAAGGCTTTACCTGGACGGGCAATAAAAGCAGTTTGCAAGCCAGCAGCTTTTGCACCTGCCACATCCCAACCATGGGCTGCAACCATTAACGCTTCTTCTGGTTTAACCTGCAATTGCTTAAGTGCCCATGCATAACTGCGTAAATCAGGCTTGTATACTTTGATATCTTCAATACTCAAACGCTCATCGAAATACTCGGTTAACCCAGCATTTTTGAATTGGGTTTCAACGCCCTTATTTGATGAATTGGTCAAGCTCACAATTTTGTAGCCCTGTGCTTTTAAGGCAGCTAAACCCGATTTTACATCAGGGTGAGCAGGTAAAGACAATAACGGCGTTTTAATTGCCGTGATAGCTTGCGCTTCGGTGATCTCGATATTGTTATTTTGCGCAACCATCATCAATGCCGCCACGCCAATTTTACCAAAATCATGGTACTCGCCTGTGACGGTAGTCACTAAGGAGTGATGTAACATGGTTGAGAACCACAAAGTGATAAGCTCATCATGGCCAGCTAATGCTTTACCGATTGAAGTACGCATGGTTTCTAAATCAAGTAGCGTTTCGTTCACATCAAAAATGAGCACTTTAGGTTTTGGCGCAGCATGAGCCATGAAGTTAGCCCCCAGTAACGACAATAAAAGTACGGTCATGGAAACGTATCGTGTTAATTTCACTGAATTCATAAATTATGTTTTCCGTTGATTGCTTAAAGTTGGGCTAAAATATCGATTACATCATTGGGTTCAGCGCGCTGAGTATAGTCTTCTGCGACAAATGCATAGGCAATTTTACCATCTTGCCCAATGATATACGTCGCCGGCATAGGCAAAGTAAAAGTGTCATCGCCGTTGGTCGCGGGAATATCTAAACCAAACTTTTCATACACTGGGCGCAGGCGCTCGTCTAAACTAAAGACCAAGCCGTAATCGTTTGTGACCTTATTACCCACATCCGCTAACACCGCATAGTCCAACGCATTCTTCTCTTTGGTGGTTAATGAGTTATCTGGAGTTTGCGGAGATATTGCCACCAATTGCGCACCTAATTGTTGAATTTCAGGTAACACATTCTGAAAGGCGCGTAATTCAAAATTACAGTAGGGGCACCAGCCTCCTCGGTAAAAACTCAATACCACCGGCCCATGAGCCAGCATTTCAGCGAGTGTAATCAGTTCCCCGGTGACATTTGGCAAGCTAAAGTCTGGGGCGTAATCCCCCACGGTTAGCGCATCATTGGCAATACCTGTTGCAACTAAGGCATCGGTAGCTTTAGCCATTAAATCAAAAACATCTTTCGGCATGTTAATGGCTTTCTGAGTGTCATACTGAGCAATTTGCGCGTGTAGTGACATGGTCTTTCCTAAGTTAATAATTTTGCTTGTTTAGCATATGGGGTTAGAAAAAATAAAACCTAGCAGGTAAAACTGAATACATGATTTAATATTTTCGAATCAAATTAAAATTGGAAAACATCGTGTACACAATTAATGAGTTAGAGACATTCGTCGCGATAGTCGAAAACAAGGGTGTGGTTTCGGCGGCAAATGCATTGAATATCTCCCCCGCGACCGTCAGCCATAGGTTATCGAAACTCGAGCGCATATTGGGTACCGTGTTGGTTTTCAGAGATAGTCGTAACGTACGACCTTCCGCCGAGGGCGAGGAATTTTATCAGCGTGTCGGAGATATTCTAGCCGCTCTGTATGATGCTGAATTTGCCATTGGTGCAAGAGACAGTGGGATCAGTGGCCGATTGCGCGTGACCCTGCCACCATGGGTATTCTCACTTTATATTCTGCCCAACTTGGCTAAGTTCGAACAGCAATACCCAAAAGTCGTCTTGGATTTTCTGGTCACTGACCACTTTGTCAATGTGGTCGATGACGCCCAAGATGTCGCCGTACGCGTGGGCACCTTGGCCAATTCTGGATTGCTAGCGCGTAAAATCACGCACAACAGGCGTATTTTGTGTGCATCCCCAGACTACCTTAGGCTACATTCACCGATTAAAGACGTGCAGATGTTAAGTGAGCACAGATTTGTGTGCCTGCCTTGGCAAAAACAACTCAAACTGCTGCATAACGATGGGAATGTATTCACATTTAATGCGAATACTCGATTTACCATTTCTAACTCAGACAACATGACCCAAGCGCTTCAGGCCGGGCACGGCATTGGTATTAAATCTGAGCTGGCCATCAAGCGCTGCCTGGCCAGTGGTGCATTGGTTGAAGTGCTGCCCAATGTGCTCGCTGCTCCAGAAGCCCCCGTGTGGTTCTTGCGCCCGCAAAACAGTTTGGCAACACGAAAAGCTGAAGCTTTTTTCGACTTTGTAAAACAGGCATTTAACGACAACTAAGCAGGCAGAATAAAAAATGCCAATGATTCTCACCATTGGCATTTTATTTTTGCATCCGCTAACCCTGAACAGGGTGCCTGGGTGTTAATACAATAAACTGTAAACCTTGCGACGATACTGGGACTTAAGTGGCTCGCCATCTGGTAGGGCATTGATCATGTCTAGCATTAATTTTTTGGCATCTTGAAAGTTGAGGTCTTGCAGCAATACAGAATGCATTAGGCTTAATGCTTCTTCTAACTGATTCGCCTGACGCAGTTGCACGGCTAGTTTTACTTTCAAATCTAAGTTATCAGGGTCATTTTCCAGCGCTTGTTGTAACGCAATAATTTCAGGTGACTCCGCGGCTTGCTCGGCCAATTCAATTTTGCCCAAAATAGAGCGGTAATAGCCGTCTTGGTCTACCAAGCCAATCGTCGCCAATAATTCCTTAGCTTGATTAACCTGACCGACTTCCACCTGACAATCTGCTAACAATAATTTAATGTCAGGACGATTAGGATCCAGATCAAAGGCCTGCTTAACTAAAGTAAAGGCTTCTTGGTAATTAGCCTGCTCAGCCATTGCTGTCGCTTGAGCAAACAATTCGTCTTGAGGCTTAGGTAGGTGTTTGTCTAGCATAGCTTGAATATTGGCTTCGCTTTCAACACCGGCAAAACCATCAATAGGTTGGCCATCTTTAATCAGCATAACGGTGGGCAGGTTTTGCACACCAAATTGTGCAGTGATATCGGGTTGTGCCTGGCAGTCCACCCGAGCATGCAATAAATTTGCACCTTGTTTATGCGCTATCGCTTGTAATACCGGCGCTAATTGTTCGCTCGGCTCATAGCCTTGGGCCCAGAACTCAAGCATAACCAATTGAGTTGTTGAGTCTTGCAATATGACTTGCTGAAAGTTGTCTATGGTGATGTCTACGCTATTTTGCATCTCAGATCTCTTATGATGTCGATGAACAAATGGTGGGGCCGTTTGTTGTAAACTCAAGCCGTGTTTTAAGCGCTAACCGTCGAAAAAACGTTAATTGTCGCCTATTGGACAATTGCTCTGACTGCGCCCGTGCTAACGTCACAGTCTATTGGAACAACATGGAAGGGGAAACCCAATGACGCAGAAATACCAACGTTTTGCTGATTTCTATCCGTATTACTTAAGTGAACATCAAAATACCGTTTGCCGCCGTTTGCATTTTATCGGCTCTAGCCTGATTATTTTACTCATCTTATACGCGGTAATGATTAATCAATTGGCCCTGCTATGGTTCATTCCTGTATTAGGCTACGGCTTTGCTTGGGTAGGTCATTTCTTTTTTGAACACAACAAACCGGCCACCTTTACCTACCCTTTTTATAGTTTTATCGGTGATTGGGTGATGTTTAAAGACATGTTAACCGGCAAGATAAAATTCTAAATCAGCGCTTAACCCCAGTATTGGTAGGGTTTCTCTGTTACAAACCCTGCCAGCTTAGCTACATTTAATTTACACAGTCGGTCAGATATTACTCAGCTGCAAGGTGTAATCCTCGTCAATCGCCTTGTTCTATAAGTGTCAAGCCCAAAACGTCAAAAAAACTAACAATTTGTTCAAAATATAGCCTTTCCAAGCCTGTAAAAAAACCGTAAACTTGCCGCCCTTTTTTGCAAACCGGACAGTTTTTGCGCGATTTCGCGTTTTGAATTATGCAGATTGGTCCTTACAAGCTTGAAAACAATTTGATTCTGGCGCCTATGGCAGGTGTGACAGATAGACCCTTTCGGCAATTGTGCAAACGCATGGGTGCTGGTTTGGTGGTTTCTGAAATGCTTTCGTCTAACCCTGATGTATGGCGATCAAGTAAATCCAAGCAACGTATGGATCATGTTGGTGAAGAAGGGGTTCGCGCAGTACAGATTGCTGGCGCTGATCCATTATTAATGGCGCAGGCGGCACAGTTTAACGTGGACAATGGTGCCCAAATTGTTGATATCAACATGGGGTGCCCAGCAAAGAAAGTGAATAAAAAGTTGGCGGGCTCTGCGCTGCTGCAAGATCCACAACTGGTTGAACGTATTGTTCAAGCTGTGGTGAAGGCAGTAAAGGTACCGGTAACCTTAAAAATACGCACAGGCTGGAATACGGATAATCGCAACGGGTTGCTCATTGCTAAGATCGCCGAACAACACGGCATTCAATCTTTAGCTGTTCATGGTCGCACCCGAGCCTGTATGTACAAAGGCAACGCTGAGTACGACACAATTAAAGCCATTAAACAGGCTGTGTCAATACCCATAGTTGCCAATGGTGATATCACCTGCGTGCACAGTGCAAAACACGTATTGGAGTACACCAACGCAGATGCGTTGATGATAGGCAGAGGTGCCCAAGGTAACCCTTGGATATTTCGCCAAATTCAACACTTTCTGCAAACTGGCGAAATACTACCTTCGCCCCCATTAAGCGAAGTGCGCGACGTATTAATAGCGCACGTAGCCAATGTTCATCAATTTTACGGTGACTTTATGGGAGCAAGGATTACCCGCAAACATGTGGGTTGGTATTTAGCGGAACATGACCGGGAGCGGTTGTTTCGAGCCAAGTTCAATGCCATCGATGAAGCTGCAGAGCAACTCGATACATTGGCATATTATTTCGACCAAATGGCAGGCGAATCTGCGACTCACGTCGTATCACCTGCTGCCTAACGATGACTAACTAAAGAGCAAGATTGTATATGTTCGAGCAAAATGTAACTTCTCCTTTTACCACTACGGTAACGACTCCTTCACAAACACAGGCACAGAAGCCTTTACGTGACTCTGTAAAACAGGCAGTTAATAAGTACCTTAAGCAACTAGACAACACAGACATTGAAAATTTGTATGAGCTAGTAATGGCCGAAGTTGAAGCGCCAATGTTAGAAGAAATCATGACTTTTACCCGCGGCAATCAAACCCGTGCGTCAATCATGTTAGGCATCAACCGTGGCACGCTACGCAAGAAGCTTAAACAATACGGCATGAACTAAGCTGAAAAAATATAAAGAGCACCCTAGGGTGCTCTTTTTGTATGCGCTATACTGCGCGCCCCTGGCATCACTGTTAATCCTTTTCTAGAAGATAAACACACTATGACGACTCAAAAACCTATTCGCCGCGCTTTACTAAGCGTTTCTGACAAAACTGGCATCGTTGAATTTGCCACTTTCTTAGCCGAGCAAGGCGTTGAGCTTTTATCTACCGGCGGCACGGCAAAATTATTGGCAGACAGCGGTTTAACCGTTACCGAAGCGTCTACTTATACCGGACACCCTGAAATCATGGATGGGCGTGTAAAAACCTTACACCCTAAAATTCACGGCGGTATTCTTGCCCGTCGCGGCCAAGATGAAGCGGTTATGGCCGAAAATAACATTCTACCTATTGATTTAGTCGTGGTGAATCTTTATCCCTTTGCTGCCACCGTCGCCAAGGAAGATTGCAGCCTAGAAGATGCCATTGAAAATATCGATATCGGTGGCCCGACTATGGTGCGTGCTGCAGCCAAAAACCATAACGATGTCACTATAGTGGTCAATGCTAAAGATTACGCTCGCGTGACTGAGCAAATGCAAGCCAATAACGGCTCTGTTACCGCCAATACCCGCTTCGATTTGGCCATAGCGGCCTTTGAACACACAGCGGAATACGACGGTATGATTGCCAATTACTTTGGCGCCATGATTGAGTCTGACGA
Source organism: Paraglaciecola polaris LMG 21857 (assembly GCF_000315055.1). Classification (GTDB taxonomy): domain Bacteria; phylum Pseudomonadota; class Gammaproteobacteria; order Enterobacterales; family Alteromonadaceae; genus Paraglaciecola; species Paraglaciecola polaris. The sequence goes on from NZ_BAER01000118.1 coordinate 71,623, forward strand.
GCACGGTGATGACTGCGCCGACGACTGCGGCCATGTGCACAGTGCCTTCCCGCGCACGTTCAATCTTCAAATGAGCAAAAAACAAGATTTACGCTACGGTGAAAACAGCCATCAAGACGCTGCCTTCTACGTAGAAAACAACATTCAAGAAGCCTCAGTCGCTACTGCGACCCAATTACAAGGCAAAGAATTGTCGTTTAACAATATCGCGGACACCGACTCGGCGTTAGAGTGCGTGAAAGAATTTGCTGAGCCAGCATGTGTTATCGTTAAGCACGCTAACCCCTGCGGCGTAGCACTGGGTAACAACATTCTTGAAGCCTACAACCGCGCATATCAAACAGACCCTACTTCCGCTTTTGGTGGCATTATTGCCTTTAACCGTGAGTTAGACGGTCCCACGGCACAAGCCATTGTGGATCGTCAATTCGTAGAAGTAATTATTGCCCCCACCGTCAGCGATGAAGCGGTTAAAATCGTCGCCGCTAAAAAAAATCTACGCTTGTTAGCCTGTGGTGATTGGCAAGGACAGCTTACCGACGGTTATGACTTTAAACGCGTAAACGGCGGCTTATTGGTGCAAGAGCGTGATTTCGGCATGGTTGAAATGGAAGACTTGACCGTTGTCACCAAAGTCAAACCGACTGAGCAACAGCTAAAAGATTTGATGTTTACTTGGAAAGTCGCCAAATACGTTAAATCTAACGCGATTGTGTACTGCAAAGACAGCATGACCATTGGCGTGGGTGCAGGCCAAATGAGCCGAGTTTACTCGGCAAAAGTCGCGGGTATCAAAGCTGCGGATGAAGGCTTAGAAGTGGCGGGTTCTGTGATGGCGTCTGATGCGTTCTTCCCTTTCCGTGACGGCATAGATGCAGCCGCAGCGGCAGGTATCAGCGCGGTTATCCAACCCGGAGGCTCTATGCGTGATAACGAAGTTATCGCCGCAGCTGACGAACATGGTATCGCTATGGTGTTCACTGGAATGCGCCACTTCCGTCATTAATTATCTGCATAAATAACCAGCCGAGCATGGTCATTTATTGACCATGCTCGGCTGACTTGCGCAGATTTACGCTACGTAGCATTCAGTGTTGTACAAAAAAACGCTACACTAGGTCCGTTTAATGACTCATTACAGGATTTGCTCATGTTTAAGCGTGCTACACAGTTAGTTTGTTCCGTTACATTAATAGCCTCATCTTTCGTGCAAGCCGATGCGCTCATCGATGCCCTAGCAGATGAAGGTCGCCCCACCGAACAACGCCTGCGTGATGAGTACCGTCACCCTCAGCAAACGCTACGCTTTTTTGAAGTTCAAGAAGACATGGCAGTGGCTGAAATATCACCTGGTGGTGGTTGGTACAGCAACATTCTTGCCCCCCTATTAAAAGAGAAAGGCCAGTTTTACGCGGCACATTTTTACGTAGACGAGAACACTAACGAGTTTTATAAAAAGTCTCGCGAACAGTTCGAGCAGAAAATTACCGCACTTAAAAGCTATCAGAACGTTAAAGTCACTACCTTTCACCCAATGAAAGCCACCGATTTAGCACCTGCTGAATCCTTGGACCGGGTACTGACCTTTCGTAATATTCATAACTGGTATATGCAAGACGGCGATGAAGGCGTAGAAAACGCGTTTAAAGCGTTTTATAAAGCATTAAAAGTGGGCGGTGTATTAGGTGTGGTTGAACATAGTTTACGTGAGTCTCAAAGTAGTGCCCTGCAACAAAGTTCAGGCTACATGAAGCAATCTTATGTCATTGCCTTAGCCGAAAAAGCCGGTTTTACCCTCGCGGGTAAGAGCGATATTAACGCTAATAAATTAGACAGCGGCGAACATGAAAAAGGCGTTTGGACCTTACCCCCAAGCCTACGCCTAGGTGAAAAGGATCAAGGTAAATACTTGAACATCGGCGAGAGTAATCGCATGACCTTAAAATTCGTCAAATAAATTGTAAATTCGGCTAACGATTAGCCACCAAAAACGCCGCCATAATGAGCGGCGTTTTGATAACCAGCTCCATTTGTTAACCTATTAGAAAAGCGAACCTCATGAAAGTATTGATAATTGGCGGCGGCGGCCGCGAACATGCTCTAGCCTATAAAACAGCACAATCTAACGGTGTTAGCCAGGTCTATGTGGCGCCTGGTAATGCGGGTACCGCGCTTGAGCCAAAACTCGAAAATGTGGCGATTGATGTTGAAGATATTAACGCACTTGTCGCCTTCGCCCAGCAAAACGCCATTGCGTTAACAATCGTCGGTCCTGAAGTGCCGTTAGTCCTTGGTGTAGTCGATGCGTTTCAAGCTGAAGGCTTAGCCATTTTTGGTCCAAGCAAAGCTGCCGCGCAATTAGAGGGCTCTAAAGCCTTTACCAAAGATTTCTTGGCTCGCCATCATATTCCAACGGCTGAGTATCAAAATTTTACTGAAATTGAGCCTGCTTTGGCCTATTTGCAAAAAACCGGTGCCCCCATCGTCATTAAAGCCGATGGCCTGGCCGCAGGTAAAGGCGTAATTGTCGCTATGACCTTAGCGGAAGCTGAAGAAGCCGTGCGTGATATGTTAGCGGGTAACGCCTTTGGTGAAGCAGGCAGTCGTGTTGTCATCGAAGAATTTTTAGATGGTGAAGAAGCCAGCTTTATTGTCATGGTCGACGGTAAAAACGTACTGCCTTTTGCCACCAGCCAAGATCATAAACGTGTTGGCAACGGTGACACCGGACCGAATACCGGTGGTATGGGCGCTTATTCACCTGCCCCTGTAGTGACAGATGAAATTCATCAGCGCGTCATGAATGATGTGATTTATCCAACGGTGCACGGTATGGCCAGTGAAGGTAACGATTATCACGGGTTCTTATACGCAGGTTTGATGATCATGGCTGATGGCACACCTAAGGTCATTGAATATAACTGTCGCTTTGGTGATCCAGAAACCCAACCTATTATGATGCGTTTGCAGTCGGACTTGGTGGAACTAGTGCAACTTGCAGTAGCAGGTAAGTTAGACCAAGCAACCGCTAAATTCGACCCAAGGGCAGCGGTCGGTGTGGTACTTGCCGCAGGTGGCTACCCTCAAGCTTATAATAAGGGTGATGTTATCTCTGGCCTGAGCGTAAATGATAGCGACAGTGCCAAAGTATTCCATGCTGGTACAAAAGAGATTGACGGTCAGGTAACCACTAACGGCGGACGCGTATTGTGTGCAACAGCCTTAGGCGAAACGGTGACTCAAGCCCAGCAACACGCTTATGAACTGGCGAAAACGATCAGTTGGAACGGCATGTTTTACCGTGACGATATCGCCTATCGCGCTATTGCTCGGGAACAAAAAGCCAAATAAAGCATTACCAATACTGTTAAACAAAAAGCGCCAATTGGCGCTTTTTGTTTATCTGCATAAACGAACGCTAGCTAACTAAACGATTACGTCCTTGGCGCTTGGCGGCGTACAGGCACTTATCTGCTCGCTCAATTAAGTACTCGGGGTGATTAAAGGTATCGTCAGTGATGTCACTGTGCTTGAGACTGGCCACCCCCACACTCACAGTAACTTTGCCGTTAACCATGGACGCTTGATTTTCTACACCTAAATTTTCAATGTTGGAAAGGATCAATTGCCCAACAAGCTCAGCACCTAATTTGTCGGTAAAGGGTAGTAATACTAAAAACTCCTCCCCGCCATAACGTCCCATAGCATCGCTTTCCCGCTGTAAACTGTCATAAATGGCTGCAGCAACTTGCTTGAGGCATTCGTCGCCTGCCACATGACCGTAGGTGTCGTTAAACCCTTTAAAAAATCGATATCAATCATCAAAACAGAAAGCTCGTGCTGTCCACGAATGGCCGCATACCAAAATCGATTAAAAGTGGTATCAAGCTGCATGCGATTTGGCACACCTGTTAAACCATCGGTGCACGATATAAGTGCCAGCGTGCGAAGCTTGGCAGATAGCTGCATATGATTACGAATTTTCACATCGAGAATATCTAGTGCGATAGGGCACGCGATCACATCCAATGCCCCCGCTTCCAATCCAGCTAGCATTAGGTCGTGGGAACATTGTTGACCAAACAAAATAACTGGAATATCCAGCGTAAGGGGATGTTCTTTGAGGCGTGTACACAGTAATAACCAATCGATATTGTTAGAAGATATATTGATTATCACTAAATCGATGGGCGCATTGATGGTTAACTGTAATGCGTCTTCGTTGTTAGCACTGACTAAAAGATGGAAGGCCCCAGCAAAGTGGGCAGTAAGTTCAGTTAACTGCTCGCCATCATCGTCAATCACTAACAGTGTTTGTTTTAGTACGTTAGATGCTGCAGGATTGTGCATATTGGCTCTATAGTAGATTGCCCCCGGTACTCAGCATTATTTTGCGTGAGTACCCCATGGGACGACAATAGTAAGCCTCATTGTTCAATATTCACACAGCGGATTCAACACCTTCTTGCTCTTTTTGGAAGAGTATTTTTTTCAACAAGGCATTTTCTTGTGCTAAACGTTGAATTAGGTCTAACTCACTTGTTTGCGGCTTGTTGACTTTGTCGAACCAATTAAAGTATGTATTTTTATTTTGATTATTCATAAATTCACCTGCTACTGCATTTAATGTTTTTTACTAAACCTGTACGGGACGCCAAAAACTTAATCACTCACCGTAAGCTTGTTGACGACTTGCTCTACATCTGTAATTTTTTTAGCAATCTCTACTGCTCGTTGCTTTTCAGCGTCGTTCTTAACCTGCCCTTCTAATACAACCACACCTTGACTGCTGTTTACGTCAATTTTAGTGCTGCCGATATCTGGCGCAACCAAAAGACGGGTTTTCACTACTGTAGCGACTTTTTTGTCCGTTAATTTACGTTGTATTGCACTGTCTTCATTCTCCCCAGGGGAAAATACCGTGAGCATATTTTCGATACCATTAACCCCGTCAACACCCAGCACCAGCTCCTGGACAAGGGCTTTATCAGTGTCGGTTTCCACCTTACCCCGCAGCGTGACTACGCCGTTGTCTACGTCAGTGTCTATACTGGTTGCATCCAAGTTGCCGTTTAGCAACAGGGTGGCCTCTACATAACCATCTAACCAACCGTCTTTAGCCGTGGCCTTCCAATAGTTTCCGGCCTGCGCCCATTGACTGACGCTGCTTAGCGCGGTGATCAACAATAAACTGCGAAATACTTTGCTCATTTTCATCTCCTGAGAACACATTAATTTCTCTGTTGCCAACCTAATGCGATAAAGATGCCAAAACTAACGTTATGATTTTGCTGCATTATTTTTTAAGTCGTTAGACTAAAGGATAAAGAAGCAGCAGTGTTTACGCTGTCGGATGTAAAAAATGCATGGAATTGATATCAACGATAGAGAGGACTAAGAACTATTGAATTGATCTTCTGTATTGCACAAAGGCGATAACACAACATATTACCACTAACACAAGACACAAAATAAAAATCAGCTTGGCGATACTAGCAGCCGCTCCAACTACCCCACCAAAACCGAATACGGCTGCAATAACGCCTATCACAAAAAAAGTTAGCGCCCAAGTTAACATACACACTTCCCTCAAAAACAAATAATTCTAGGCGGCAAAACCCCCTTCAATTCATTGTTATAAGCGACATACATGCCAACCCTCAATAATGCCCAAGATAGCGAGCAAACGCGCAAAAACGTCCGTTTATACTGTGAAACCTTGCATATTTTTCACACACCCGGGAAATATTTACACTTGCCAGTATTAATACAGTTAGGTAAAAACCAAAATGGATAGGGTTACAGTAAAAATAAAGTACCTAATCCTAAAAAGGCAACAAAACCAACGATATCGGTTACTGTCGTTAGGATAACCGAGCCAGATAAAGCGGGATCGATATTAAATTTATGCAATACCATAGGTACCACAACACCGGCAGCCGCCGCCGCGATGATGTTTAACAGAATAGCCACGCAGATAACGACTCCTAACATGGGATCCGCAAACCAAAAATAGGCGATGCAACCAATCACTAACGCCCATACCACACCGTTTAGCCCCCCGACACTCAATTCTTTTTTCAACAGCGCTTTAACGTTGGAACTGGTGACCTGCCCTAACGCCAGACCGCGTATCATCAGGGTAAGTGTTTGGCTACCTGCAATTCCCCCCATACTTGCCACGATAGGCATGAGCACAGCGAGCGCCACCACTTGCTGCAGTGTCGCTTCAAACATGCCAATGAAGCCTGAGGCTAAAAATGCAGTCAGTAGGTTAATTCCCAACCACACGGCTCTATTTTTGGCACTTTTCGGTACGGAGGAGAATAAATCTTCGTCTTCATCCATACCCGCAGTCGCCATGACCTGACGCTCGTAGAACTCATTTAATAGTTCGCTGGCCGTGGAGATATCCAAACGCCCGAGGACTTTATTTTGCTCATCCACCACAGGTAATGAGGCAAATCCTGAACGCTGAACCATAAGGGACGCTAAGGTGAGTTCGTCTTCGGCGTTGATGGTATCAAACGTCTCTTCGGATAAATCCACCAGCGGCACGTGGTCAGGTAATCCCATGACTTTAGTTAGCTTAACCGCTTCTGAAAACTGGCCAGCTCGGTTGACTAAAAAAATAGTGTCTGCATGGGTAGGAACATCTCTGCGTATTAGGCGCAAAGCATCACGCACTTTAGCGTTTAATGGCAACACTAATGGGTCTTGGCTAAGCCAGTGGCCAATTTGATCGTCACTGAACTGACTAGCATCGGTGAAATACTGACGCTGCTGCTTATCCATGGCGTCAAGCGCTTTGTCAACTAAGGCGTTGGGTAATGAGTCTGACAACTCAAGCAGTTGCTCGGCGTCGACTTCAAAGAAAATGGCTTCCCATTCATCTATGTCCGTTGCGGCGATCAGAGTTTCACGGGGGTCACCCCGCATGGCAACCAAAACATCTAATCTGCGGCGTTTAGGTATGCCGTCCCATACTTTCAAACGCTGTTCTAAGGGCAACGATTCAAGCAGTAACGCAACATCATCAGTGTCTTGCGCCGCCACTAACGCCACAATGTTATCTTGCTCACCACGTTCAGGAGCCGACACGACTTCGTCAATCAACTCGGGTAACAGTTCTGCCATGGTGACTCCTATCCAAAATGGGCTAGATAATGATGATGTTAATACGGTGAGTAACGTCTGAGTGTATGTTAGCCGTCATGCGCCTATGAGCTATAGACGCAACGCTAACGATAAAAGTCACACTTTTTATGACATTAATGGATTTTATTAACGAATAAAAATTTATTCAGGTTTTGATTTTTTGTCATCATCAAGGGTGAATTGATAATACAAGTCCAAGGCGCTGTTCAGTCCGCTAACCGCCTCTAAGTAGAGCTTTGGCATCAGCTGATAGCGTAGGGCGACCTCTGAAACCGAATCAAAGACCCCTACGCCATAACGTAGCTGCACCCCTGGTGCGATATATCCTGATACAGACAACTTGGTATCATCTCCTGCTCCAGTCGTATTCAGCGCAAGATCTTCAACCCCGAGTTTACGTCCAATGTTGCTGACTTTGTTTTCGCTTTTGCCCAATCCAAAACCAATCAAAGCACTGGCCAAGGCTGCGTCACTAGACGTCTCCCCCCCACTATCAATGGCAGTGCCACGCAACAAATACGATAAGGCTTCCGGCTGCTCCATACTGGGATCTGAGAAGACACTCACTTTTGGCTGCAAAGCGCTTCCTTCAATCCGCAAACCGGCGATGACCTCATCAGCCGTTTTTTCTGGGTCACGGATCGCCTCAACCACCAAGTAGGGGCTGTCTATGGGTCCACTAAATTGAATCTCTCCCTCGCGGATAACCAAGTCTTGTCCATACGCTCGGTAGCGCCCATTAATTAAATTCAGTTCACCGTTAGCATTAAGCACTTCACCGGATTGAGTGAGTAATAACGCGCCTTCTAAATCTGACGTCAGGCCAAAAGCGTCTATTTTCACGTCATTATTTTTCTTAGGGTCAATATTGATCTGTAAAGACAATTCCAACGGCGTTTTACTCTCGACTATTGCCTGCTCATGATTGACTAACACCACATCATTTGATGGCGATAAGGCACTGGGTGGCAATTCCCGCACTTTGATGCGGGCGTAAGGCAGAGTTACTTCTCCTTTAACCACTAAGCCAGATGAACTGAACGCTACATTGACATCTGGCGATAGCTTGGCGCGCACAATATTCTGATAGTCGATCTCCATTTCAGTGCCTTTAACATTAACCACGGCACTGGGCTCATCTTGCCAGCTAAACTGCCCGTCGATTTGACCTTTACCATTGCCCAGTTTAAAAGGGCCACTTAACGATGCAGCCTTTCCTTCAAAGGCAATAACTTGTTCGACCTGATTGATTCTTGAGGGCAATATAGGGCCCGCAAAAGCGCCTTCTTCCAGCTTTACTTGTCCATTCAGTAGAGGTGAAGTTAAGTCGCCGCTAAACCCTATTTGCCCATTAATATGTCCCGTTAACTCACTCAGTTGCGGCACAAATTGCGCCATAGCGCCAAGGGTAAGATTATCGATTACCAGCTCACCTGAGATAGGTTTACTGTCTCCGTCAACCTGTATATCAAGCTGTGAGTTAAGCCCGCCTAACTGCTGACTAGCAAGGAGCAGCTTGGTCTGTACATATTGCGCTTGGGTATCTTCTGCGGTGCGTGTATTGACTTGCATTGTCAGTGTATCTAACTGAAGTGGGCTTTCTGTGCCCTCGACCGTCCACGTTGAAGGCGTTAAAGTCATATTCGCTTCGACAACAGGCAAACCTTTAGTATCCCATTGCCCTTTTGCTACTAAGGTTAACTTGGCATCGGTATCTATCTTCTGTAACTCAGGCAAGTTAGCACTGAGTAAAGGAGATAAAGGCAGGTCGTTAATGGCAATGTCAAACTGTGCATCATTTGTTTGGTACTCCCCACGATTAATACACACGTGAGCTTCATTATCGACTAAGCAAAATGGCGAGATACGGTACGCATTTTTAGCCCAATCCGCGCTGATCTCGGGACCGTCTTCTTCTAAGCTAAATTGTCCTGCATCCATGGCTATCGTCGCAACATCGAGACGACCGTTCCACTGCGTTTCGGCCAAGCTGCCATGCAATTTAGTCACTATGTCCGCCTGGGCACTGTTCAAGGACAAGCTTAATTGATGCTGCTGCGCATCCCCGCTAAGGGCTAAATTGACATTAGCAACTGGCTGCTGACTGAATATACCGTCTGTGAGTTGCAGTTCAATTTCGACTTGCTTATCCACGTCCCAAATCACCTGCCCTTTGCTGCTCAACTGGGCAATACTTACTTCAGGCAAGGAAATACCGTTCCCAGAGCCGTTGAAACTAATTTCAGGCGCACTTACCGTACCATCAACTTGTGCATCAAGCTGAGCGTTACCGGCGAAGGACGGGTACAACTGAGACAAGTCTTTAGCGTCAATCGTTAACTGTGCCTGAACGTCTTCGAAAGCCTCTAGCGTGCCACTAACGGTGAGCTTGTTGTCACCCGTTTGCAGATGTAATTCAGGGATTTCAATACCTTGCACTGAATCAAAATTAACTTCACCTGAGGCACTGAGCTGATAGTCGAGCCAATCACCGGACGCCACTAGTTCACGCATATGGGCGCTAACATCTTTGCCGTCGTATTGACCATCTAAGCTGACTTTGCCTTTAATATTAGCTTCAAGCTGAGGCCAAAATTGCTGTGGTTGAATATCATTAAAGGTGACAACACTTTGCCACTTTGCCAAGGAGTCGACGGTAACATCGCCCACTGCTTCAACGCGTCCTCCTAGAGTGTCAATGGCCAAATTGGCAATCTGTACATGGCGTGTATTACCCGACGCGCGCAATACGAGAGCCGATTGTGGAATTGACCCACCTTTAATGGCGGTGTCTAAGGCCAGCTGATATTCGTTTACATTACCGCTGAGACTGACGTGTCCTTTATCCACAAAAATCTGAGGTTTAGTAACCGGCCAAGTAATGGGTTGCCAGTTAACCTCCAATGAAAGTGGTAATTGTTTAGATTGTAAGTCGGCACTTGCCACTGCCTTAAGCGTAACGAATCCACTGGTATCAAGCGTTAGCTCGCTGCGTTGTAAATTGCCTTTGAGATTCATCGTTCCATCAATGGAATAGGAACTGCTAGCATGACTTTTCACCATTAGGTGTAATTGATGCTGCCACTGTTTGCTCAAGCTGGCGGTTAAATCGACCTCGCCTAAACTGCTGCTCATGTGCAAAGACTTTACTGTGAGTAACTTAGGCGTAATATCGATCGCCGCACGCAGTTGCGTGAGATCAAAAATGGCCTGCTTGTTTTGCGTAACAAGCACATCATTCACAGCCACATTCTTAGCATTCATCACAATCGGAAAAATAATGGGCGGTAACTGCAGGGGAGTATACTGCCAGTTGGCGATACTCTGTAAATCAATGCCTGGTGATGCATTGACTGATGTATTAGCATCCCCAGGAGGTAACACCACCCGGATCCCGTCTAGCGTGAGGTGATCGAGACGCAGGGTACGGTACATACTTAGCTTAGTTGACAGTGCCTGCACGTTTAAATCGAGAGTGTTCTCAACATCAACGCGGATATTTCGAATATCGAGCTCCTCAATGGAAACTGGTATGGGCAGGGTAATACGCTTAAGGGGCTCATTGTTAGCCGGCGCTGGTGTTTCACTCGCGATGACCTTAACGCCAATACTTTGTGCGCTGAGCTTTGACAAACAAGCTTGCATGGTAGCCACACAAGACCAGTTCACATCTATAGTCAGTTTTCTCACTTGTAAATTTAATTCAGGGGTGACAAACGTCAACCGGTTCAGTGAAAGCTCTGAGAGCAGACTGCCAGCGTCGTAATCAATATCTAACGCCTCGAGACTACTGTCAGCGATCGACAACACCCCTCTTGTTCCCCAAGGAGAGGCAACCAATGCCACCAACAAAACCAACACAGCGAAGAAAACACCTACATACTTTAACCACTTCATAATGCTGGCCCCATGGAAAAATGAAAGCGCCAGGTCGTCTCTTCAACACTGTTTCCCCGAGCAAAATAAAAACGAATAGGACCCACAGGAGAAGACCAACTTGCACCTAACCCTATGCCCGTTGCCAAATCTTTGAAGGGTTTATCGCTGGCGTTGCCGATATCGGTAAAGACGGCCATGCGCCAGTCTTGTGCAACCGGGTACGAATACTCGATACTCGCCACGTTCAGGTACTGGCCACCGGTTAATTCGCCCTCTTCTTCTGGTGATAAGGTATTTAAGGCAAAACCACGCACACTTTGATCCCCCCCGGCGAAGTAACGCAAACTAGAAGGCACTTGGGAAAAATCGTTGGTTGCTATGGCCCCTAACTCCGCCCGAGCAAAAAGTCGATGCTTGCCATATGAGCGCAACCATTTTGTCTGCAAACTAATGCGCACTAAATCTATGTCTGACACCACTTCTTGGGTCGCCCCTTCAATGGTGTACTGTTGTTTATCGCCCCAGTTTATATCAAGCCCCCCACGTGTTCTGCGACGGCTTAGGGTCATACCAGGCAAGAGCAAGGTGGTCGTCTGTTCATCATCAGTGCCTTGGGTAAACTTTTCTTGCTCTAGGCGCAAGAAACCAATACGTTGCCAATCGCTATCTGGCGATCCCCAATGACGCTGCACGGCTAACGTCAAGGCCTCACTTTTTGTATCGTTGTCGTTTTCAGCTTTGACGCCTGCCTGATAACTGAGATAGTTATTCAATGGATCTTCCAACGGGACTTTGTACTTCACACTGATGTTCTGCTCAGGCTGAGAAATAAAGGCTTCCGCGGACAGACTATGCCCCTTGCTGTTGACCCAAGGCCTCTGCCATTTAAAACGCAAACGTGGGCCACTATCAGTTGAAGCACCACCACCGATATTAAACGTATCTCTGGGTTTAGCGCTGGCAATCAATTGGATGGGCACATTGAGCCCATCCGCTTTGCTCACCAGAGGACGCGCGACGACTTGTTGAAAATAGCCGGTTAATTTTAAATTTTGATTAAATTCTGCGAGCTTATCGGCGTGGTAAGGGTCACCTTCTTTAAAGGTAGATACTTCTTTTATCAGGACTTGGGCTTTGTCATCATCCGGGATCTGTAATTCGCCGAAGGCATAGCGTTTACCCGGGGAAAATTGCAAGTCGACGTTGGCCAAATAGGTATCAAAGTCGATGCGAATTTCTTGCACAATAAATTTAGCATCAAAATAGCCGCGTATTTGCGCCATGGATAACAACTTACTTTTTAGCCCATCATATTGTCCTTGCTCTAAATACGACCCTTCTTTCAGTTCGGCTTTGCCGACAATGCCCTGCAATACATCATCTGCTTTGTCAGCGCCGACCAACTCGATATGTCGCTTACCAATTTTAACTCGAGTACCCGCTTGCACGGTGAGATACAACTCACTGCATTCTTTGTCTTTAGAAAGACGCATTTTTAGGGTTTCGAGTTGATAATAGCCCACAGCTTGCGCCGCTTTAGTTACAGCCTCTTTAACCGTTTGACGATAATTTTGCGTCAGTTCACAACTAACCGGAGCACCAATGATACCGATATACACATCGATATTGTCTTTGAGGCGACTGTCATCGACCCCTTCAATATCAACTGATATTGCAAAGGCATTAGGCGCAATTAACGCCACAAGCGCAAAATAAAAAGTCCGCAGAGTAAACAAAGTAACCTCGGTAATTCGATAGCGAGCAGAACAAGGTCCATTCATGTTTCGCTATCAGATTTAAAAAACAATGAATAAGCAAGCAAAATACATGACAAACTGTTAACAATGGCTGAATTTAACCTTGTTGTGGTCCATCAGTCATGCCCAATTTTTTAGCGCCTGTCTCGTCGGCATCCCAGGGGCCAATATTGCCTGAACGCTTGGCTGCAAACCACATTGTCATAAAGTCTTTAATCAACTTTTGCTCAATTTCTATGGCGCGTTCCGTTGGACAAAAAATAGCAACGGTGACCACTGAATCCCCAACTTCTGAGGTCGAAACATTAATATGCGGATCAGGTCCGGCAATTTTTACATCCAAGCGTCGCTCAATTGTTTGACTATAACGATAAGCCACATCTTTAAAATCTTCACAGTAGCGCTCTGCGTTTAGTTGTAATTGATCAATGAACAAGTATGGATTAACACTCTGGTCCCGGGTGATATTAAAATGATGGGTGGCGTATCGTTTTAGAAAGTTAAGGTTTTTAATCGTGTTAGTGATCATCGCATTGTTAGGAATAAACAGCGTTTTACCTGTGTATTCGTATTTGTGGATATCAACTTCGAGTAAAGTACTTTTCATCCAATCTGTTTCAGATACTTCCCCAACGATTTCCCCAACTTGTACCCAGTCTCCAATGCGGAAAGGTCGTGTTGAGGCCAAGTAAAAAAAACCAATCACACATTGAATAAACTCACGAGTGGCCAATACAATCGCCACCGCAAATGCCGCGATAGACAAAGCGAAGTTTTGTAATTCGCCAGCCCATAAACCGAGTAATAAAAACAACATCACAAAATTCAAAAGGTTCTTAATGTTGTTGACTAAATCACGCTTATCTTTCCCTTTATTGATAGCCCGATTGCGCACAGTTTTAACCAATGCATATTTCACCCCTAGGGTGACAAACGTCATTATGATGGTTAGCACAACCTTATTGTTTAACAAGGCGCTAAGGAAAAGGGTGAAATGTTCTAAAAATGGCGGAAAATCTATACTCATTTACGGCTTCATACTTGTTTGGCGGTTTGAATCGGCGAACCCCATATCAATTTATATTTGGGGACCGCACTTTAGTGTCATTATCTAGGCTATTTTAGCATGCTTAGTCTTGCCGGATGTGCAGGTCGTGGGATTATTTTTTGCGTGAATGCTGTATTTTTCGTTCCGGTCTATCGGTAAATTTACCCACAGTTTTCCATTTCGCTCTGGGGTTAATAACACTCGGACGCGTTAAAATTAGATTATTCGGATACACAATAATTTCTCTGTCTTCTGTAATCAACTTGGTATTAAATAAATTAATTTCAGAAATAAAACCTTCTACGTAATTATCCGCGTCTAACACTCGAATGAAATTACCTCGCCTGAAAGAGGTTTGAAACAACAACAAAAAATAAGCAGTAATGTTACTGAGCAAAGACCAACTGGCGAAAAATGCCACCCCAGTAAGGGTAATAAGTGAGGTAGAAATGACCAGTAAGCCACTAAAGTCGATCCCCCACGCAATCAAAATAACCGCAAAAGTTAAGATCCCCACCACGAGACGAATAATATGGTAAGCCCGGATCACTTCGGGCGTTTTTAAATTACTTTCATCGATTTTCTTTTCAATTCTTGGCAAGGTCCACTTAGTTACCAGTACGTAAACTAGCAGCATCACGGCCGTCCAAACTAAGCTTCCCATGTAGTGGTTCGCCCAATCTATGATGCTATTAACCCATTGTGTTTCTAACATGTATTACAATCCAACTCGTGAAGGTATCTGCCAACGATTGATATACCTTATTTTAGGTTTAGTTTACGGGCAATTTAATGAAAAAGTGCATGCTAGTCGATAAGTGAATAGCAAGTAAAGCAGATTGACGTCTGGGCGCAATGCCAGCGATGAAAACAACACTTTTGCTTGCAAAAATAAGACGATAGCGAAATAAATAATTGTGTTTTTACGATCCCATGTGCAATTCTTCAATGCTCGTGTAAGATTAAATTGTAAAAAAATACGTTACGAAACGAATCCCCGACAAGATGTGGGCTAACAGGGTTGAAGTACTAATGAAAAAAGGTCTGATTTTTTACGCTATACCAAAGCGGTGGTTAAATAAGTTGGCAATTATTATTACCTCACTGGTAGTGTTTTCAGCTAGCGCCGCACAAGAGATACGTTTCAAAGTAGTAGATCAGTCGGGTAATCCTGTTCCCAATGCAGTAGTCAGTGCCCAAGGAGAACCACAGGATCACATTGATGACATGGCCGTTATGGATCAAGTCAATTCGCAATTTCTCCCCCATGTCTTAGTTGTACAAAAAAATCAGTCTGTGCGGTTTCCGAACAGCGACGATATTCGCCACCATATTTATAGTTTCTCCCAGCCGAAACCATTTGAAATCCGCTTATATAAGGGAGAGGGTTCAAGTCCGGTGACATTCGACAAGCCAGGCGTTGTGGTACTCGGGTGTAATATTCATGACCAAATGATCGGTTATATCTATGTTGCCGAACACGAATTAACCGCCTTAACAGATGAGAATGGCGAAGCTATCTTGCACACTCAGGCGACCGAATTTCATGTTTGGCAGGCCAAATTATCCACCAGTAATTCGGAACGTATTACCGTCACCCGAGAGACCTCAGATAGTGCGGTGCAAAACGTCACATTGAATCTGCTCGAAGAAAAGAAGCCAGAGGTTAAACGTCGTAAATTTTCTCGGAAATTCTCATCTGGAGCCCACTAATTGGCCACTAGAAAATTAAACCAAAGCATATTTCGACTCGTTGTTGGGCTCGTTATGCTGACCGCTATGATGATACTCATAAACGTCTGGACCTCGACCAGTAAGCACGCTAAAAACCAGTTAAATGGCGACCTTAAAGTTGCACAGAATGTATTTGAGCAGGTCCTTGAGAACCGTGAAAACGTACTTTATAACTCGGCCAATGTATTAACCGCCGACTTCGGCTTTAAGCAAGCGGTAGCAACCGGCGATAAACCGACTATAGACAGTGCCTTGTACAATCATGGCGCACGGATCAGTGCCGATGTAATGGCATTGGTTTCTCTGGATGGTACAAATATCACCAGCGTTCCCCAAATACTGCAAGCAGAAGAAACCTTTCCTTACCCACGCGTAATACAAAATGCGATTGTAAATGGTGGAGCATCTTCGTTATTACTGATTAATCAGCGTCTATACCAAGTCATGATGTTGACCATAGACGCACCCACCCCCATCGCCGTCGCCGTGATTGGTTTTGAAATAAACCAAGAGTGGGGACAACAATTAAAAAACGTAACCCAGCTTGAAACCACCATTGAAGTGCAGGTAAATGGTGAGAAAAACTTTACTATCAGTACTCTGCCTGATGAAATGGTGCCACTGGCTTTGTCTGAGCAAGGCCAAACTTTATCTTGGTTATCTCTTACACTATTCAATGACGTGCCTTACGTATCAAGACAATTTTTATTGGCAGATGAAGGGAACTTTAAAGTCTTAATCACCCTATCAAACGATGTACATCGTTTATTTGCAGACTTCAGTGCTTTGCAATTGAATATCTCGCTTATTGCCGTTTTAGCCATCATTCTGGCGTTATGCTTTGCCGCCCTTTTTTCCCGAAAAGTGGCAAACCCCCTTGTGGCTTTAGCCGAGATTGCCCAGCGTATTTCGACCGGCGATTACAACAAAGAAATCATTACCGAGTCTAGCTCCACAGAAGTCACAAACCTAGCCGTTGCGCTGGAATCGATGCAATCAAATATTCGTCAGCGCGAAGAGAAAATCAGCTATCAGGCACAACATGACATACTAACCGGGCTGAATAATCGCTACAATATGGAAGCCTTACTCAACGCAAAGTTTGAGCAAAACAAGTCCTTTCAAGTGTTTGGGATCAACGTATTTGGGTTTCGCAGTATCAATGACGTATTTGGCTATCATAATGGTGATATTTGTCTGCAAATATTAGCCAAGCGTTTAGTCGAACACGGCGGTTTAGGTGCACGCTTAGCTGGCGGCGAATTATTATGGGTACCTGATAAGTTTATTACCCATGAGCAAGTCGTACAGTTTAAAAATACCTTAGAAGAACCAATCGAAACCGGTGATGCCTCGATTATCACCAAGGTTTCAATCGGTATGCTCAACTGTCCGGTTGATGCGAGTAATGCAGAAGAGTTGTTTAGGCGCATGAATATTGTGCTTGATGAAACCCAGCTAACTGAGCAACTTTTACTTAACTATGAGCCTGAGTTCGAACATCGCTACCTTCGTCGTCTATCGATTATTGCCGAATTAAAAACCGCCCTCAATGACCGGCAAGATGAACTGAGCCTGTTTTATCAACCTAAATTAGATTTAACCAGTGGCAAAGTAACGAAAGTCGAAGCGCTAATTCGTTGGAATAACGCCATACTGGGTTTTGTTTCGCCGGAAGACTTTATTAACGTAGCGGAGCAAGCGGGATTTATAGGCAAAATTACCGACTGGGTGATCAACCAAGCAATCAAGGATGCAGTGTTACTTCGAGATTCAGGGCATGACATCAGCATCGCCATCAACTTGTCAGCCAAAGATGTGATGGACAATGCTTTATTGCCACATATCTTGTCTTTGATGGATGACTCCAAGCTCGATTGCAAAGCGTTGAGCTTCGAAATGACAGAAAGCGATCTTGTAAGGGAACCAGAGAAAGCGATTAAACAGTTACAAGCCTTTCGCGAAAAAGGCTTCGAGCTCGCAATTGACGACTTTGGTACCGGCTATTCATCTATGTCTTACTTGAAAAGTCTGCCGGTTACTACGTTAAAAGTAGATAAGAGTTTTGTACTCAAACTGGATTCCCAGCAGGGCGATCAGAAAATCGTGCGAACGGTTATCGATTTAGCCCACAGTTTTGGCTTAAACGTCGTTGCAGAAGGTATCGAAAACCAAGCTACTCTTCAACTTTTACATGGCTGGGGATGTGAGTTAGCCCAGGGGTTTTATATGTGTAAACCTTTACCTTTTAACGACTTTATTCATTGGCACAATAAACATCAATCAACTAACTGGTTAGCAAAATGACCCAAAAAATATCAAGTATGTCGTACTACCTCGGTTTTATATTCGCTCTTTGCTCCAGCTTAGTCTCGGCGCAAGATGGCAAACTGATTGGCACCGCAGGCTTAGTGCAATTAGAAGGAAGTGGCGGCGGTGGTATTGTCCCTTGGGCCACGTTGGCAGGCTACGACAGTAGGGACCAAATTTCTGTCAGTGCAGTCGCCACTCAAGTGGATGTAGATGACTACCGCTTGAACGTATTAGGCATTAGCGCATCGTTTTATGATCGGGTTGAAGTCAGCGTGGCCCAGCACCGCTTTGATTTAAAAGGAGCCGGGGTAGATATCAAGCAAAATATATACGGTGTTAAGTACCGTGTATATGGTGACG
The DNA here is from genome assembly GCF_000315055.1 of Paraglaciecola polaris LMG 21857. Taxonomy (GTDB): domain Bacteria; phylum Pseudomonadota; class Gammaproteobacteria; order Enterobacterales; family Alteromonadaceae; genus Paraglaciecola; species Paraglaciecola polaris. The sequence continues at coordinate 89,872 of NZ_BAER01000118.1, forward strand.
TAGTGTATTCAGACTGGCCACAAATCAGCGTTGGCGCACAACATAAAGTATTGGAGGATGAAGGTATAGCCAGCGCCGTAGGGGCAGATAAAACCGGTAGTGGTACCGATTTCTACATTGCGGCAACCAAAGTACACCTCGGAGCTATCGCTGGCTATAACGCCGTTTGGAACCTCACCGCTCGTGCGACCAAAGCAAATGAAATGGGCTTACTTGGTTATGGTGGAATAAAAAATGACAATTATGAAGTCATGTTAGAAGCCTCCGCAGGTATTTTATTTTCTCGTCACTTTGCAGTAGGTGTGGAATATCGACAAAAACCCGATAATCTCGGATTAGGCGAAGATGACTGGAAAGACTTATTCGTCACCTATATACCCAGTAAAGACTTCAGCATTACGCTAGCCTGGGCGGACTTAGGTAAAATTGCCGGAGCCGATGGTCAAGACGGATTATACCTTTCTTTTAACGGACAACTTTGGTGAGCACTATGAAACACACCCTAATTATCGTACTTGTATCGCTGTTTTTCGGGCTAAGCGCCTGCTCAACAACCTCAGAGCAATCCGTTTATGCACAAATGGGCGGCCAGCAAAAAGTGGAGGAAGTGGTAGATAACTTCATCACAGAAATAGAATTTGATCCGGTCATTTATGAATACTTTAAAGATTCAAATATTGATCGTTTCAGAGAAAAACTTATTGAGCATGTGTGCCATTTGACGGGCGGACCATGCGAATATACCGGTGACACTATGGTGCAAGTGCATACGGGTATGGACATAACCGAAACGGACTTTAATCGCGGTGTGGATCTGTTTATTAATGCCATGGATAAAGCGCAAATATCGCACCCGATTCAGAACAAGGTATTGGCTATTCTGGCTAAAACACGTAAAGAAATGTTATATATTTAGCGATAGTCTCGGCAGCAACACTTTTATCAGGCCGCCAAGCGCGGCCTTTTTTATTGCTAAACAAGCTACTTTAATCCCTATCCAACCAGGTAGGTGCCTGTACCCGACGCAATATGTTGTCCGTCTTCGTTGTGCAACTCCATTCGACACACGGCTACTTTGCGTCCTCGGCGTATTACACTGGCCGTTGCGATGAACTCTTGCCCTTTTCCCGGGCGCAAATAATCAACTCGCATATCGATAGTGCCATTGTTAGCTAGGGTATCTTTAAAAGCGTCAACTTCGTCTGACTTAAGTTGTTTAATGCCATACATCAATGCCACTATGCTACCCACGGTATCGAGAATGGCGGCAGTAGCTCCACCATGCAAAATTTTGTGCACAGGATTGCCCATCAGTGAGTCATTCCATGGCATGCGGATTTGTACTTCGTGATCCTCCAGTGTTTCAATTTGAAACCCCAAAGCTTTATTAAACGGCATGTTATGCTGAAAAAACTCCAATACGAACTCTGCCAATTTTTCTGGAGTTAAGTTTTTGTTATCGCTCACGTTATCTTCCTTATATTAGCGAAGATCCCAATGTGACTAACTTTTTATCTATTGGCAAGTGATGTATGCAGTAAAAACACGTAAAATGCGCGCAGAATTTTGTTTTAGAGCCAGATTTTTGTCCCAACTTAGCCCTTCTTCCCCAAGTATTAGCGACGCTAAAGACGTCTTAAAAACCGTGTTCGGTTACGATGAATTTCGTGATGGACAACAGGAAGTCATCGAGCAAATATTGCACGGACAAGACGTCTTAGTATTAATGCCCACAGGTGGCGGTAAGTCCCTGTGTTATCAAATACCCGCTTTAGTATTAGGTGGCTTAACCATAGTCGTTTCTCCGTTAATTGCGTTGATGAAGGATCAAGTAGACGCTCTTGTTGCCTCTGGCGTCAGCGCGGCGTATATCAACTCAAACCTCAGCAGTGAGGAGATGCTAAACGTATACCGAGGCATGCAAGATGGTCGCTATAAGTTGATTTATGTAGCACCAGAACGGCTCATGCAATTTGACTTCATGCAGCGTTTACACAGTCTAAACATCGCGTTATTTGCAGTAGATGAGGCTCATTGCGTTTCCCACTGGGGCCACGACTTCCGCAAAGAGTACCGCCAGCTTGGTCAATTAAAACAGCAGTTTCCAGCAGTACCCGTTATTGGCCTAACCGCCACGGCTGATATCACCACCCGCAGTGATATCTTGCAACAGCTGGCATTACAAGAACCGTTTGTTTTTAAAGGTAGCTTCGACAGACCCAATATTCGCTATAACCAGTTGTTCAAATATAAAGCCACTGATCAGGTTATTCAGTATGTTAAGCAGCAAGACGGTAGCGGTATTATTTATTGTAATAGTCGCAAGAAAGTTGATGATTTAAGCATGGCCCTAGCTCGTCAAGGGATCAATTGCGCCGGTTATCATGCGGGGCTAGAAGGACCAATACGGGATAAAATCCAACGGGATTTTATTCAAGATAATATCGATATCATTGTGGCTACGGTTGCTTTTGGTATGGGCATAAATAAATCAAATGTGCGTTTTGTGGTGCACTTTGATTTACCGCGCAGCGTAGAAGCTTATTATCAAGAAACCGGACGTGCTGGTCGTGACGGTATGCCCGCAGAAGCATTACTGTTATTTGATGAAAAGGACGCGGCGCGGATCAGGCAATGGATAGGCATGGGTGATAATCCCGCACGCTTGGATATCGAACTACAAAAATTTGCCGCCATGGAAGCCTTCGCCGAAGCACAAACCTGTCGCCGGCAGGTGTTACTAAACTACTTCTCTGAATATTCAGCCAAAGACTGCGGCAACTGTGATATTTGCTTAGATCCTCCAAAGCGCTTTGACGGTAAAGTCTCAGCACAAATGGTCTTATCCTGTATCTATCGTTTAGGTCAAAGTGTGGCCAGCCAATACGTTATCGATGTACTGCGTGGCAAAAAACTCAAACGCATTATCGAGCAAGGCCATGACGGCCTGAGTACATTCGCTATCGGCAAAGATAAATCTGATGCTCACTGGCACAATATTATTAATCAATTGATCCACAAAGGCTTTCTACGAATTGATATCACCCAAAATGCAGTATTAAAGCTTACAGAGGCGGCGCGTACTGTACTCAGTGGGCAATTCGAGCTTGCATTGGCCGTACCGCGCTTAACGATAGATTCAGCTAAAAAGTCAAAGCTCAAAGAAATGAATTATGATCGTAAGTTGTTTGCCAAGTTAAAACACTTGCGGAAATCCATTGCTGAGCGAGAAGACGTGCCGCCTTTTGTGGTTTTCAGCGATGCAACCTTAGCCGACATGGCGGACAAATTACCCCAATCAAGAATGGAGTTTTTAGAGGTCAATGGCGTGGGGCAAACCAAGTTAGACCGCTATGGCAGTGAGTTTTTGTCGGCAATATCAGCTTATTCTGTCGGCTAATTATCGTCTTAAATCACGCCTCACCTAGGCCCCCATTCTGAACTAAGATCACAAGCCACCCCATCAAAATGCCGTGGTTTCAGGCGTTATCTAACCTTTACTAACAGGGGGGATTTGGCGCATACTAGACACCTGTTTTTGAGGATAATGTACCTAGCTGTGAAAGCCGTCTCATCAAAAAATAAAGATCCAAAAGTCGAAAAACTCAAAGTCCCCCCTCACTCCATAGAAGCGGAGCAATCGGTGTTGGGCAGTATGTTGATCGCCCCTGATTCCTGGGACAAAGTCGCTGAACTGGTTACCGAAGAGGACTTTTACAACCGTTCTCATCAGGTGATTTATAGCGCCATTTTACGTTTATTAAAAAACAATCAACCCATAGATTTAATCACCGTTTCGGAAAACTTAGAGAATTTAGACGAGCTCGAAGAAGCCGGTGGCTTTGCCTATCTTGGCGAACTGGCAAAAAACACGCCGAGCTCTGCCAACGTTACCGCGTATGCCAATATCATAAAAGAGCGTGCGGTGGTAAGGGAGCTCATCGGTGTTGCCCACGATATTGCCGATGTAGGGTACAACCCAGAAGGGCGCAATAGCGGCGAATTACTCGACATGGCAGAGAGTAAAGTGTTCGAGATTGCCGAAAAACGTACCGGTAAAAATGAAGGCCCCCGGGGCATAGAAACAATCTTAACCAAGACGATTGATCGTCTTGAAGAGCTGGTTAAAAATAATAAAGAAGTGACTGGTGTATCCACCGGATATACAGATTTAGATAAGAAAACCAGTGGACTACAGAAATCTGATTTAATTATAGTGGCAGCACGTCCTTCCATGGGTAAAACCACTTTCGCCATGAACTTGTGTGAAAATGCCATGCTGTTGGAAGAAAAGCCCGTCTTAGTATTCAGTCTTGAGATGCCCGCCGAACAAATTATGATGAGGATGCTGGCTTCACTTAGCCGGGTCGATCAGACCAAAATTCGTACCGCTCAGTTAGACGATGAAGATTGGGCTCGCATGTCAAACACTATGGCCATGCTTAAAGATAAAGACAACTTGTACGTAGATGATTCCTCAGGCCTAACACCTATGGAAGTGCGTACTCGGGCCCGTAAGCTTGCTCGTGATCGTGGCGGTATCAGTCTAATCATGATCGATTACCTTCAATTGATGCAAGTGCCAGGATTAAGTGATAATAGAACCTTAGAAATCGCCGAAATATCTCGCTCACTTAAGTCCTTAGCCAAAGAACTTGAAGTGCCTGTGGTTGCACTTTCTCAGCTCAACCGGGGGCTAGAGCAACGCTCAGATAAACGTCCGATTAACTCGGATTTACGGGAATCAGGTTCAATCGAGCAAGATGCGGATTTAATAATGTTTATCTATCGCGATGAAGTCTACAACGAAGGCAGCGAAGATAAGGGCGTAGCAGAAATTATTATTGGTAAGCAACGTAACGGTCCAATTGGTACCTCACGATTAACCTTCCAAGGGCAATTTTCACGTTTTGATAATTACGCTGGCCCAGCGCGAGACGACGACTACTGATCGGTCTTCCCCGATTACAGTATTACAATCGTATTCATAGAATTTAGGCACAAAAAAAGGAGGTGAAATTCACCTCCTTTTTTATGTTCTAGCCTAAGTTAAATTACTTAGATACTTTCTCACGCTTAGAAGCACTAACACGCGCAACGATGCGACGGTTAATTTTATTAGCTTCTTTCGCTGTAGCTGCGTCAAGCAACTTGCTTTCACCGAAACCAACTGCTGTGATGCGTGCTGGTCTGATATCGTAATCTTCGATTAATACCATACGAACGGCTTTAGCACGTTCTTCAGACAACCACTGGTTGTAAGCACTTTCGCCTGGTGCTGATGCGTAACCTTCAATTACAGTATCAGTTGAAGGGAAACGTTTCATGAAGGCAGCAAAATCTTTAATGTCTGTATTAGCACGATTTTCGATTTTAGAGCTGTTGTTAGCGAACAAGATGCGTAATGTTTCTTCAACTTCAACTTCAGTAAAGACACTACAACCTGTCGCATCTACTTTGTCTGTAGAAGGCGTGTTTGCACACTTGTCTTTGCTATCTACTACACCGTCATTGTCTGAATCAGATTCAACAGCCGCTGTTGCTAATGCACAGCCCATAGCATCAACTTTCACACCCGGTGCAGTACCTGGGCATTTATCCATGCTGTTGTTCACGCCGTCATTGTCTGAATCGCGTGTCACTGGAGCAGATGTGGTGCCAAAACTGTAAGCCAAACCAATTTTAGCGCTTACATCGTTATAGGCTTCACCGAAATCGTGATAAGCCGCAATTTCAGTAATAACTCGCCATTTGTCGTTTATAGCCCAATGCTTACCAAGACCAATGTTAGCTAAACGTGAGCTATCAGTCAGATCAAGGTGCTTCACACCGGCAAACACATACATCAAGTCATCTGGTAAGAAGTACATGGCATCAACACCAAGACGGTTACCTGATTCATCACCTAACCCACCGGTTTGGTCGATGTTAAGGTGAGACCATTCTAAACGTGCAGCCCACTGTGGCTTAAAACGAAAACCTAGTTCCGCACCAAAACCAATACCATCGTCGTAAAACGTCGGCGCGCCATCTAGCTCACCGTCAGTTTTGTAAAACTCACCGAAACCACCTACCCACTTGTCGCCTACTGGCGCAGACTGTGCAAAAGCACCACTGGTAAAAGCAAGCAAGATACCCATGGCTGTCATGGTTTTTTTCATAATAAACGTCCTTAATGTAATGTGTTAATCATTTGATATCACCGCCGTCATGGGCATCGATATATTATCTGATTTAGTGTGTAAAAAATTTATTGGCCGGTAATTGTTGCAATCAAGCAACGTTCACCGCCCTGATTTCTATGCTCTCCCAAATATATTCCTTGCCAGATACCCAGTGCCAACCTTCCATTTTGTATGGGAATGCTCAGGTCGCTACCAAATATGCTGGCTTTAATATGTGCAGGCATATCATCTGATCCCTCGAAGTTATGCAGATAATATGCCGAATCTTCAGGAACAGCGTGATTAATGTGACTCTCTAGGTCTGACCTGACTGTCGGGTCTGCATTTTCATTAATCGTCAAACTGGCACTTGTATGCTGAATAAACAGATGCAAAATACCAATATTCATTGTTGTTATGACATCCAAATGGCGTACGACTTCATCAGTAATAAGATGAAATCCTCGCGGCTTCGCCTTGATGCATAACTTAGATTGATGCCAAACAGGTAAATTACTTGTCAAAGCACATCTCTAAAAATATTTTTCCATGGTCACTAGCAAATGGCATGATTAATTTTCGACCAGATGCCGTGTGGCTTAGTGTATGATCTTTACCGAAAACTACAACCGGGGTAGCCATGCCGAAATTGTAACCAAGTTTGCCTAATTCGTTTTTTGCTCCGCCGCAAATCATATTGGTAATTTCACCCACCATGTCAGCCACGTCATCATTCACTTTTTCTAACTGCTCACCGAGCATATTTTGCATAACTTTTAATGCCACACTGGTTTCGAAAGTAATAGACAATGAGCCTGTTATATCATCACCAACCATACCAATTAAACCCGATACATCCCCTTGGGCAGTGGTATCCGTTTTCTTTTGCGGCTTACCCGGCACCAACTCTATTTGCGCCATAGTACTGAGTACATTGCGTAAAGCAGCAATAAACGGATTTATAAACTCTGCATTCATCTTTACATCACTTCCTGTGGACTAGCATTTAATTGCACGCTGCACTTCACTATTGGCAAGTCGCGCACAACCCATGGGCCTCAATGGTCTGCTTCGAGACCTGAAAACCGTGGGATTCAGCTTGTTTGACTAACGTATCCTGCAAGCCTTCTGATTGAATTTCTTTAACCAAACCACAATTATCGCAAATTAAAAATTGTACAGGATGACTACATCCAAAGTGATGACAGGCAACAAAAGCATTGGTCGATTCTAATCGATGGATCAACCCAAACTCAAGCAAGAAGTCCAGAGTACGATACACAGTTGCTGGTTTAGCATTGGTTTCAGTCTCTTTCAATGTATCCAACAAGTCATAAGCGCCCACGGCACCTTTTTTGTCTAACAATAAGGCATAAACCGTTTCCCTGAGATGGGTAAAACGTGCACCTTTTTGCTCACAATATTGACGTGCTTTTTGTACCTGTGATCCAATGCTCATCTTTGTGTTGCCGACCTTCCTGTTAATCTTACTCATCTCCTTAAAACGCGGGGATTAGAGCTGGACTAGATTTGTCTATTCATTTTAACCAAGTATATCATTCATCTAAAGGGCTTTGTACGAATAGTAGCTTGATTTGCTTCATAAAGTTGAGGCATTAGCAGCCAATATGGGTATCATTGTTAACAAGCATTTCTTAACGAAAGCTGAACCGACATGTTCTAACAGCGTCATATACACAAACGCAACGTTATAAAGTGCGTAATCAACTTTACATGACGCACATTCTGACAATAACAGCCGCCATCAAAGCAAAGTTCTAAAGGCTGGTTATAGAGGTATTATGATAAAACAAAACGTTAAAATTCACGGCGATACTCCCAGTATATGGTTTATTTTCAGCGCCGAGAAACTTCTAGTGCCTCACGCGCAACCGGGCCCCATTATTGATACCTGGAACAACCTCGGCTTTGCCCATGCCTACCTAGATCAAGTCGTTCAGGTCGGTGAACATAAAGGTCAAACTTGCTATCTAGTGGATATGGGCAACGAACAAGTTGTGCAAGAAGGCATGCAACTAGCCCATCTCAGAACACTTTTACAACACGATGAATTAGAAGTATTTGCCGTCGCAGCACGCGCTTGGCAAGTCGCACTATTTTTACGCACCCATAGATTTTGCGGCCAGTGCGGTTCAACTATGCAAAAAATTGATTGGGAAATGGCAATGCATTGTCATCGCTGTCACCATAGATGCTACCCAAGAATATCCCCCTGCATCATTGTCGCTATTCGTCATGAAGACAAAATTCTACTGGCTCAAGGTAAACCACAAAAAGAGCGAAATATGTTCTCCACCTTGGCAGGTTTTGTAGAAAGCGGCGAAACCCTTGAACAAGCTGTTCACCGAGAAGTGTTTGAAGAAGTAGGCGTGGCAGTGAAGAATCTTAGATACATATCAAGCCAACCTTGGCCGTTTCCTCATTCTTTAATGGTGGGTTTTTTGGCTGACTTAGACTGCGGCGAAATCAAGGTAGACGGCCACGAGATAATCGAAGCTCATTGGTTCAAGTATGATGAACTGCCAAACATCCCCCCGAAGTTTTCTATTGCGGGGCAATTAATCGAACAAACGATCAAAGAAATCACCCAGACTAAAAACTAATTCTCAGGCATAAAAAACCCCACTTTAAGTGGGGTTCGAATATTTTAGCGTCTAAGTCTCGTTTTTTCGAGCTTCTTATTGTTAGTTTGCTTACGCAACATTGTTATAACAGAGTTTCTGCTGTTGTTGCAAGTTTTTACAATATTTAGGTTGATTTTCACTTCTTCATTCAATCTAACAGGGTACAATGTCGACTTTTTTGGCCTAGGACTGGCGCCCCACTCTACAGAGGAAATGCATGCATTCTTTAAAAAACGACCGATATCTACGCGCTTTGCTTCGCCAACCGGTAGATGTAACTCCAGTATGGATGATGCGCCAAGCTGGGCGCTATCTACCTGAATACAAAGCAACCCGTGCTCAAGCTGGCGACTTTATGTCTTTATGCAAGAATGCTGAACTAGCCTGTGAGGTAACGCTACAACCGTTACGTCGCTATGACTTAGATGCAGCTATTTTGTTTTCTGACATACTTACCATCCCTGATGCTATGGGTTTAGGTTTGTACTTTGAGCAAGGGGAAGGACCAAAGTTTTCTAACCCTATTACCTGTATGGCCGACATTCAAAACTTACCTGCACCGGATCCTGAACAGGAACTGCAATATGTGATGAACGCAGTACGTACCATTCGTAAGAACTTGCAAGGTGAAGTTCCTTTAATTGGTTTCTCCGGTAGCCCATGGACGTTAGCCACGTATATGATTGAAGGCGGCTCAAGTAAGGCCTTTACTAAGATTAAAAAGATGGCCTTTAGTGAGCCTCAAGCGCTGCACTTATTACTTGATAAACTTGCCGATTCAGTAATTCTTTATCTCAATGCGCAAATCGCCGCTGGTGCCCAATCAGTTATGGTTTTCGATACTTGGGGCGGCGTACTTTCTCCCCGAGATTATCAAGATTTTTCGTTGCAATATATGCACAAAATTGTCGACGGTTTAACCCGTGAAAACGAAGGCCGTAAAATACCGGTAACCCTATTTACTAAAAATGCGGGGATGTGGCTCGAGTCAATTGCTGCAACGGGTTGTGATGGGGTCGGCCTAGATTGGACGATTGATATCGACAACGCAAAAGCACGTGTGGGTGACAAGGTTGCGTTGCAAGGCAACATGGATCCTTCAATGTTATATGCCTCTCCTGAACGGATAGAACAAGAGGTAAAACACATATTAGCTGGTTTTGGTGAAGGTCCTGGTCATGTGTTTAACCTTGGCCATGGTATCCACTTAGATGTGCCACCCGAAAATGCCAAAGTATTTGTTGATGCGGTACATAAATATAGTGCTCAGTACCATAAAGGCTAAACGTACTTACTTGTACAAAAGGCAGCGTAATCGCTGCCTTTTTTATGGTTAGCGGAAATTACTTAAACAGCGCATTAAGGTAAGTTGCGATTCGGATCCCGCCCATTTTCAAACGCTCTTGTACTTGTGGTAAGTGATTGTATAAATAGTCCCACGATATCTTTTCTTCTTGTGGATAAATTTCATCTCTGATTTTAACACTTTCGCTGACCCACACTTGCGGATCAATATCGCTCCATGCACTAATATCTTGCTGACTAATCTTACGATTCAAACGTGCTGTCCACTCAGTATAGGAAAGTTCACGCTGGCCAAGCAATTCGCTGTCCCATACTCGGTGTAAGTTCGAGTCTTGCCAAAAAAAGTTGACCTTTACATCATTGCCGCCCCGATCGGTGCCGTTACCAGCATGCAAGGGTTGGTGCAGATCACCAATAATATGAACGATAAAACGCAGCGCTAATTGCTTATCCGCTTGACTTGCCTTGCTGTCTTTCATGGTAGCAGTGAACATTTTCAAAGCACTTATACCGTCACCTTGCTCTGGTGCGCCAACTTGAGCATACGTCTGTCCTTCAGGGACCGTCACATAATGAAAAGGCCCAGCCTCTTTCTGCCAAAACTCTTCAGGACTAGAGCGCATTTCGTCAGGGTAAGTAGACGCCTCGGCTAAGTCTTCATTGGGTAACAATGCAGTTACAACCGCTTGGGCTTGGGCTGTTAGATGTTGCTGGGCAATCGCCCCTGTTACCCGATGACCAAGTTGCCCCCAAGCCAATACGTTTACACTGAAAGTAGCAACGAGCACACCGACAATAATTTTTTGCATGAATGATCAAATCCCAATTAAATGTCATTTTTTAATGACTGAAAATATGGCTAATAATATGTGTTGTTATTGTGACAATTTTTGCAATAAGCGCTGATGAATACCACCAAAACCGCCGTTACTCATAATGAGCACGTGATCCCCTGGCTGAACGTAAGACAGAATGGATTTTTCCAATATGTCTAAGTCGCTGTGCACTGATGCTGTCACTTCGCTTTGCACTAAAAGCGCGTCCATAGACCAAGTCAAATTGCTTGGCTGGTATATAAACACCTGATCAGCTTTTGACCATGATTTTGCCAACGTTTGCTTATGCACCCCCATTTTCATCGTATTCGAACGGGGTTCTAATACCGCCAAAATTCGCGCATCACCTACTTTAGCCCGCAGACCTTCTAAAGTGGTGGCAATGGCAGTCGGATGATGAGCAAAATCGTCATACACGGTAATGTTGTTTACGGTGCCCAAGACTTCCATTCTTCGCTTGGCATTAACAAAGCTACCTAATGCTTCAATGGCAACGTCGGGAAGTACCCCTGCATGGCGCGCGGCAATAATAGCCATCATGGCATTTTGCACATTGTGTTGACCTAATAGCGACCATTTCACCCGACCAAAAACGGACCCCTTGTATACCACGTCAAACTCGCTACCATCGGGCAAAGCGTTAAGCACTTGCCAATCACTGCCAACAAACTGAACCGGAGACCAGCAACCTTTGTCGAGCACTTGAGTTATATGGCTATCAGCCTTAGGTGCGATAACCAAACCATTGCCAGGCAGCATACGGATCAAATGATGAAACTGTTTTTGGATATCAGCAATACTGTCAAAAATGTCAGCGTGGTCGAATTCAAGATTATTAATGACCAAGGTACGGGGGCGATAATGTACAAATTTAGAGCGCTTATCGAAAAACGCACTGTCATATTCATCGGCTTCGATAACAAAAAAAGGGGTTTCCCCTAACCGTGCAGAAATAGCAAAATTCTGCGGTATGCCACCGATCAAAAAACCCGGTGACATACCGGCCGATTCAAGTATCCATGCCAGCATACTTGAGGTACTCGTTTTGCCATGTGTACCTGAAACAGCCAACACCCATCGATCTTTTAGTACGTTCTCCAATAGCCATTGCGGACCACTGGTGTAGGGCAAACCACGGTTCAAAACATACTCTACCGCTAAATTACCACGAGAAAGTGCGTTACCTATCACGACCATATCGGGCTGTGGATCAAACTGCTGTTCGTCAAATCCTTGCGTCAACTCGATGCCTAATGCTTCGAGCTGGGTGCTCATAGGAGGGTAGACGTTACTGTCAGAACCGGTGACTTTATGACCCATCGCTTTAGCAATCGCCGCGATACCGCCCATAAAAGTCCCGCAAATACCTAAAATGTGTAGATGCATATAATATTTTCGAAGAGAAATAGACACCTAGATTACCAGATACCAATAGCAGTTCGCACTGACAAGATGATAATTTCGTGATCAACCTTGCAAACTGCGCTATTCGGGGCTGAGTTTTGTGACAAATCCAGTTACACTGGTTCGCGCTTACGCAGCGAGCATAAAAACAACAATATTCGCCTGTAATTCTGTCCCTACAATCATGATAAAAGGTCAAAATAACACATGAAAAGACTTAACTCGCAACTTCAAGAAGACGGCGCTCCAATGGAGCTGATCTTGCTATTAAGAACACTATTAGCAGGATGTAAGGAAATATCGTTTAGGGTCAGTCAAGGGGCGTTAGCCGGTGTGTTGGGCTCGACATTGAGTGAAAACGTACAAGGCGAAACCCAAAAGAAATTGGATGTCATCTCCAATCAAATTCTGAAAGACATTCTGAGTGAATCTGGTTATGTGAAGGCCATATCGTCAGAAGAAGAAGATGACGTAGTCGCTTGTAATCCTAACGGTAACTATTTAGTCAGTTTCGATCCCCTAGACGGCTCGTCAAATACTGACATTAACAGTCTTATCGGTACTATTTTCTCGATTACTCACGCCCCGCAGTGGATGGATGCAGATGACCCTTCAGCATTTTTGCAACCGGGTACTCAGATAGTAGCCGCAGGGTATGTGCTATATGGCCCAAGTGCCATGCTTGCCTTGAGTACTGGACGCGGCACCCACTTATATACACTTGATAAAACTCATGGCGGTTTTTTGTTAACGCAAAAAGATGTACAAGTGCCCAAGCAAACGTCTGAATTTGCTATCAACGCATCGAACCAACGTCATTGGGAAGATCCTGTGCAAAACTACATCGGCGATTTAATTGCTGGCGAAGATGGTCCGCGTGGTAAAGACTTTAACATGCGTTGGGTTGCCGCCATGGTAGGAGACATTCATCGCGTACTCAGTCGCGGCGGTATTTTCATGTATCCTTTTGACAAGCGCAACCCTGAAATGCCAGGAAAACTACGTTTACTTTACGAAGCTAACCCAATGGCATTTTTAATGGAACAAGCAGGCGGTTTGGCATCAACCGGCCATGGTAGAATATTGGAAGTAATGCCGACTGAAATTCATCAGCGAGTACCGGTAATTCTAGGCTCAAAAGAAGAAGTAGAAACTTGTTTGAGCTACTATAAAGCCTAAATAACCT
>NZ_BAER01000117.1 GCF_000315055.1 Paraglaciecola polaris LMG 21857
AGGTTAATTAACACCTCAGACCAGTCAACCTGATTCGGCTTAATCACCCGCAATTTGGGTTGTCTGTCAGCTTTTTTTTACTTTATTCAGCGCCTTTAAAGCAAATAGACATTTACCCAATTGCAATACTGCTCTAAGCTATTGGGCTAATTGGTCTTACCAATTGTCCAATTTGCATGTTTTGCTTCCAAGCATGCGGTTTTAAAAGACAGGAGTGGTTACACGACATGCAGCATGTTCGTACAAAAAAATTGTCCGATGAAATAATGGAACAAATTGAATCCATGTTGATAGACGGCACTTTTCTTTCTGGACAAAAAATGCCCTCAGAGCGCGAATTAGCGCTCAAGTTTGCCGTGTCACGCCCCTCCGTTCGAGAAGCCATTCAAAAACTGGAAGCCAAAGGACTCGTTGAGCGCAAGCAAGGCGGCGGAACATTTGTAAAACGCCGGATGAATACCTTGGTCACTGACCCGTTGATGGCCCTACTAACGACCCGGCCAGAAACCCAATTTGATTTACTGGAATTTCGTCACGCACTCGAGGGAATGGCAGCTTATTACGCTGCTCTACGAGGACAGCAAAGTGATTACGATGCCCTGCAAGATGCACTGTCAAACTTACCCAGTGCCGCACAGCAAAGTGATCATAGTCGAGAAGCAGAAGCACTGGTTGAGTTTTATCTGACTATGGCTGTCGCAGCTCATAACGTAGTGTTATTACATGTAATGCGCAGCTTTCAGGCATTGCTCAAAGATAACATTCACCGTAACTTGGTTTTTTTATCTGCTTATCCAGATGCCCAGTGCATGATTAATTCGCAGCGTAAAAATATCGTACAAGCAATTATCAAACGCGATCCTGAACAGGCCCGTGAAGCGAGTAACGAACACCTTGCATACATAGAAAAAACCTTGTTAGACATCAATCGACAAGACATGCGTATGCAAAGAGCGTTGCGCAGAATAGAAGTAAAAGAGTAGTCGCTTTAAGTAAACAATGAATCGCTTTTCGGTTCCAGTTAGCGCGGTATGAGTACGACTGAAATGAAAAGTAAATTTAATAAACAACTTTAAATATAGGAGAGCACCATGGCTGATATGATGCATCCGGATGTGGATCCACAAGAAACGCAAGAATGGTTAGATTCCCTTGACGCAGTATTAGAAGAGGAAGGCATTGACCGTGCCCACTATTTGCTTGAAAGCTTAATAGAAAAAGCCCGTCGCAGTGGTGCTCACTTGCCCTATGACGCGACCACAGCTTATATCAATACGATCCCCGCAGGCCAAGAGCCAACCATGCCTGGCGATCAAACGATTGAAGCGAAAATCCGTAATGCCATCCGTTGGAATGCAATGATGATGGTGCTTCGCGGCTCTAAAAAAGATTTAGAGCTGGGCGGTCATATTTCAAGTTTTGCCTCATCAGCCATGCTGTATGACGTAGGTTTCAACCATTTTTTCCGTGCTCCTAACGAAAAAGACGGTGGTGATTTCCTCTTCGTTCAAGGCCATGTATCACCAGGTATTTATTCTCGCGCCTTCATCGAAGGACGTCTGAGCGAAGACCAACTTGATGGCTTCCGTCAAGAAGTTGATGGTAAAGGTATATCGTCTTACCCACACCCTAAATTGATGCCTGATTTTTGGCAATTCCCTACTGTATCAATGGGCTTAGGCCCGATGCAGGCCATTTATCTTGCTCGTTTCCTAAAATACCTCACTAGCCGTGGTTTGAAAGACTGTTCAGATCAGCGCGTTTGGTGCTTTATGGGAGATGGCGAAGTAGATGAGCCAGAAAGCTTAGGTGCTATCGGCCTTGCATCACGTGAAGGATTAGACAATTTAACGTTCGTTATCAACTGTAACTTGCAACGTTTAGACGGTCCGGTGCGTGGTAACGGCAAAATCATCCAAGAACTCGAAGGTACCTTCCGCGGCGCTGGCTGGGAAGTATTGAAAGTCATTTGGGGTCGCTACTGGGATCCACTATTGGCCCGGGACTCTTCAGGCAAATTACTTGACGTCATGAACGAAACCGTTGATGGCGAGTATCAGAATTACAAAGCAAAAGGTGGGGCTTACACCCGTGAGAACTTCTTCGGTAAGTATCCTGAGTTAAAAGAAATGGTGTCAAACATGTCAGATGATGACATTTGGCGCTTGAACCGTGGCGGTCACGATCCTGTTAAAGTATACGCGGCATACAAACGTGCAACGGAAACTAAAGGTCGTCCTCAGGTTATCCTAGCTAAAACTGTTAAAGGTTATGGTATGGGTGCAGCCGGCGAAGGTAAAAACATCGCTCACAACGTTAAGAAAATGGACGTTGAGTCAGTGCGTGAATATCGAGATCGTTTCAATATCCCTGTGGCAGATGAAGATGTGGCGAGCTTGCCTTACTTCAAGTTTGCTGAAGACAGCGAAGAAATGAAGTATTTGCGTGCCCGTCGTGACTCACTTCATGGCTATATGCCGGTACGTTTGGCAAAAAGCACTGAAGATCTGCCTGCGCCATCACTTAAAGCGTTTGAAGCCATTACCAAAGGCTCAGGGGATCGTGAAATATCGACTACCATGGCGTTTGTACGCGTATTGACGGTAATGCTTAAAGATAAAAAAGTCGGCTCTCGCGTTGTGCCTATCATTCCGGATGAAGCACGTACCTTTGGTATGGAAGGCTTATTTCGTCAAGTAGGTATTTACTCCAACGGCGGTCAAAAATACGTTCCTCAAGATAAAGACCAAGTGGCTTATTATCGTGAAGACGAAAAAGGTCAAGTACTGCAAGAAGGTATCAATGAGTTAGGTGCCATGGCGTCTTTCGTTGCTGCGGGTACATCATACTCGACTAACGATTTACCCATGATACCGGTATATATCTACTACTCCATGTTCGGTTTCCAACGTGTTGGTGACATGGCATGGGCAGCGGGTGATAGCCAAACTCGTGGTTTCTTAGTTGGTGGTACAGCGGGCAGAACCACGCTTAATGGCGAAGGTTTACAGCACCAAGACGGACACAGCCACATTCAAGCTGCTTTGATCCCTAACTGTGTGTCGTATGACCCAACCTACGGCTATGAAATTGCCGTGATCGTGCAAGACGGCATGCGTCGTATGTTCGAAGAACAAGAAAACGTGTTCTATTACCTTACCGTCATGAACGAAAACTACGTGCAGCCAGCATTGCCTGACAATGTGACTGAAGGGATCGTAAAAGGTATTTACAAACTTGAACATCAAGGCAATGCCAACAACAAGAAGAAAGTCAAACTTCTTGGCTCTGGTACCATTCTTGAACAAGTACGTGAAGCTGCTAAGATTTTGCATGAAAAATACTCAGTCGCTTCTGAAGTGTATAGCGTGACCTCTTTCAACGAGCTAGGCCGTGACGGTGTTGACTGCGAACACTTCAACTTGCTTAACCCTGAAAAAGACCAACGTGTACCTTATATCACTAAGGTTTTGAACGACGGTTTTGACGGCCCAACTATTGCCGCCACGGATTACATCAAAAGCTATGTAGACCAAGTACGTGCTTTTGTTCCTGGTCAATATAAAGTGTTAGGCACTGACGGTTTCGGACGTTCAGATAGCCGTGAAAATTTACGTCATCATTTCGAAGTAGATGCTAAATTTGTGGTGATTGCCGCACTTCGTGAGTTGGTTACTGCTGGCGATATCGACAAAAAAGTGTTGGTCGATGCAATTGCAGAGTTTGGCATTGACCAAAACAAAATTAACCCGCTTTACGCATAACCATTGAGGATTAAATCAAAATGTCAGATATGAAAGATGTATTGGTACCCGATGTTGGTGGCGACGAAGTAGAAGTCATTGAAGTCCTCGTCGCCGTTGGCGACGAGGTCGAGGCAGAAGCGTCACTTATCACGGTAGAAAGCGACAAGGCAAGCATGGATATTCCTGCTCCTTTCGCCGGTAAAATCAGCGATATCTCGGTTAAAGTTGGTGATAAAATCGGCCAAGACCAGCTCATTATGAAAATGTCTAGTGGCGCCAGTGCACCACAGGAAGAGAAAGCGCCTGAACCCGCTAAAGAAGAGAAAAAATCTTCACCCGCGGCGAAGCAAGACGCCCCTGCCTCCTCTTCAGCTGCTCAGGTCATTGAAGTGGCTGTGCCTGACATCGGTGGCGACACCGATGTTGAGGTTATCGAAGTCTTGGTTGCCGTGGGCGATAAGATTGAAGAAGAAACAGGTCTTGTTACCCTTGAGACTGATAAAGCGACGATGGATGTACCGTCACCTAAAGCTGGTGTGGTTAAAGAAATCAAGCTAAGTACAGGTGATAAAGTATCTGAGGGCACTTTGGTATTGTTATTAGAAGTAGCTGGTAGCGCATCAAGTGAAGCTGAGTCTGCGCCCCAAGCGCAATCAGCACCTGCTCAGCAAGAAAGCCAAGCTGAAAGTGCACCTGCAGAGCAAGAAGAACAAGCCTCTGGAGAGCCAGAAACAATTGAAGTAACGGTTCCCGATATCGGTGGTGACACGGATGTTGAAGTGATCGAAGTATTAGTGGCCGTAGGTGATAAAATCGAAGAAGAAACCGGTTTAATCACCCTTGAAACTGATAAAGCGACCATGGACGTACCCGCCCCTAAAGCCGGTGTCGTCAAAGAACTGAAAATCAATGTAGGTGATAAAGTATCAGAAGGTTCGATCGTGTTGCTGTTAGAAGTTGCTGGCAGTGCTCCTAAAGCCGCGCCTAAAGCGGCTCAGAAAACCTCTGAGCCAAAAGCTGCACAAACCGCCGCTCCACAGAACACACCTAAATCTGCACCTGTACCACATCATCCGTCAGCGGGTGAACGTGGTAAAGCAGGTAAAGTTCATGCTTCGCCCTCAGTACGCCGCGTTGCCCGTGAATTTGGTGTTGATTTAACCTTGGTTAAAGGCACTGGACCGAAAAACCGCGTGCTTAAAGAAGACGTTCAGTCTTTCGTTAAGTACGAGTTATCACGTCCGAAAATGACAGCCGGATCATCCGTAAGCAATGGCGGCGGCGGTTTACAAGTTCTAGCGCCACCTAAAGTAGATTTTAGCAAGTTTGGTGAAGTGGAAGAAATTCCATTAACACGCATCCAGAAAATCTCGGGTCCAAACTTACATCGTAACTGGGTCACGATTCCTCACGTTACCCAATTCGAAGAAGCTGACATCACCGATATGGAAGCCTTCCGCAAACAGCAGAATGCGGTGGCTGAGAAGAAAAAGCTTGGTTTTAAAATTACCCCATTGGTATTCATGATCAAAGCTGTGGCGGATGCGCTTAGAGCTTACCCTGTGTTCAATTCGTCATTATCTGCATCAGGTGAGAGCTTGATACAGAAGAAGTATTACCATGTGGGTATTGCGGTAGAAACACCTAATGGCTTAGTCGTTCCGGTTGTGCGTGATGTTGACCAGAAAGGTATTTATGAGCTATCAAAAGAATTGATGGAAATCAGCATAAAGGCCCGTGATGGCAAATTAAAAGGCACCGACATGCAAGGTAGTTGTTTCACTATATCTAGCCTTGGCGGAATTGGCGGCACTGCATTTACCCCTATTGTAAATGCCCCAGACGTCGCCATATTAGGTGTGTCCAAAAGTGAAATGAAGCCGAAATGGAACGGTAAAGACTTTGAACCAAGGCTAATGCTGCCTTTATCTCTGTCTTACGATCACCGAGTCATTGATGGCGCAGTTGCTGCACGATTTGCGGTTCACTTAAGTAAAGTCTTAGGTGATTTGCGTGAAATGTTACTGTAACGAACAGCTAGGCGATAATGGATAAAAAGTTATCGCCTTTTCTTTGCTAACCTGACTCTGGCTAGGTAGAATTTCGCCGAGTCTGGAAGAAAATCAATAGATTGAGGTCAAAATGAGTGAAATTAAAACTCAGTTGGTAGTGCTTGGTGCGGGCCCTGGTGGTTATTCCGCAGCTTTCCGTGCAGCCGACTTAGGTATCGAAACAGTAATAGTTGATGTAAATAGCAAGCTAGGTGGAGTTTGCTTGAACGTGGGTTGTATTCCTTCCAAGGCATTGCTTCACGTAGCAAAAGTCATTGAAGAGGCAAAATCATTGTCTGCTCATGGCGTCGACTTTGGCGAGCCAAAGTTTGATTTAGACAAAATTCGTGACTGGAAAGACAGCGTTGTTGATAAACTAACAAGCGGTCTGGCTGGCATGTCTAAAATGCGTAAAGTTAAACATGTTCAAGGCTATGGCAAATTCACTGGTAGCAATACCCTTGAAGTTGAAGGCGAAGACGGTAAAACCACTATCTCTTTTGATAACGCGATTATTGCCGCTGGTTCAGAGCCAGTTAGCTTGCCTTTCATCCCTCAAGATGATCCCCGTGTAATCGACTCAACTGGCGCGCTAGAGATGAAAGATATCCCTGGTAAAATGTTAGTATTGGGTGGCGGTATTATCGGTCTTGAAATGGGAACGGTATACAGTGCTCTAGGCACTAAAATTGACGTGGTTGAGTTCTTGGATCAATTGGTTCCAGCGGCTGACAAAGACATCGTTAAAGTTTACCAAAAAACCGTTAAAGACAAATTCAACATCATGCTTGAAACCAAAGTCACTGGGGTTGAAGCAAAAGATGACGGTTTGTATGTAACCTTTGAAGGTAAACAAGCCCCAGCAGAGCCGGTTAAATACGATAAAGTATTAGTGGCTGTGGGTCGTCGTCCTAACGGTAAGTTAGTTGATGCTGACAAGGCAGGCGTAACCGTTGATGAGCGTGGCTTTATCAATGTTGACAAGCAAATGCGCACCAACGTAAGCAATATTTTTGCTATCGGTGATTTGGTTGGTCAGCCCATGCTTGCGCATAAAGCGGTTCATGAAGGCCATGTTGCTGCCGAAGTTATCTCTGGTATGAAGCACTACTTCGATCCTAAATGCATTCCATCTGTTGCCTACACTGAGCCAGAAATGGCATGGGTTGGTTTGACCGAGAAAGAAGCCAAAGAACAGGGCGTTAGCTATGAAACAGCCAGCTTCCCTTGGGCTGCTTCTGGCCGCGCAATTGCGTCAGCTGCAACCAACGGTATGACTAAGCTAATTTTTGACAAAGACACTCACCGTGTAATAGGTGGTGCGATTGTGGGAACCAATGCTGGTGAAATGCTAGGTGAAATCGGTTTAGCGATTGAAATGGGCGCCGATGCAGAAGATATTGCATTAACTATTCATGCTCACCCTACATTGAATGAGTCTATCGGTTTAGCCGCAGAAATGTACGAAGGTAGCATTACGGATTTACCTAACCCAAAAGCGAAGAAGAAAAAGTAATTATTACTTAACAACTTCCACGCTGTATAAAAAAAAGGGTCTATCAGGCCCTTTTTTATTGCCCGCCCATCAGAAAATATTAGCTTTATCTCGGTAAAATACGTTGAAATGCCTAGATTGTCTGCTAAATCACCTAGGTTACAAATTTTCACACTTATTCACGCAAGGGTTTTGCACTTACCTTGAGTTGTCATTAGACTGCTGGCTGCCTAAACGACAGAATGAAAGTGAGTACACCTCCCTAACGGTACTTTAGGCATAAATGTGTATCATCGCTTCACAAGGAAAAATATGAAAAAGTTATCAATAGTGGCAATGAGTGTGTGCATTGCTTTAGGTCTAAGCGCCTGTAGCCCAGCGCCAGAGAAGACATCAGAAACCAAACAAGACATCACTAAAGTCGCGACTAAAAAAGCCCCAGAGCTCTCAGGTATCGATTTAACGGCTGTTGATGAAACAGTTCGTCCCCAAGACGATTTGTTCCGCCATGTAAATGGTAACTGGTTAGAAAGTACTGAAATTCCTGGCGACAAATCAACTTACGGTGTATTCAACGTTTTATACGATAACACCCAAGAAAACCTTAAGACCCTTATCCAAGAAGCCGCTGATACCGATGCGAAATCTGGCTCTAACACGCAAAAATTAGGCGACATGTACAACAGTTACATGAACGTTGAGCGTGCCAATGAGCTCGGGCTTTCTCCTTTACAAGCTGAGCTGGATAGCATCAAAAACATCAATGACATGAAACAAGTGTCAGCTAAGTTTGGTGAGCTGTATACCAAGGGTATTGGCGGGATTTTTAACTTTTACGTATCTCCTGATGCAAAAAATCCTGATGTGGTGGGTATGTATTTAGTACAAGGCGGCTTGACTCTACCGGATCGCGATTATTACAGCAAAGACGACGAAAAATTCGTCAAGTTTCGTCAAGCAACTCAGCAATATATGGCAGATCTATTAAGCACAGCGGGGGTCACTAATCCTGAGCAAGCCGCCAGTGATTTGATGGACTTGGAAAAAGACATAGCATCTAAACATATTTCACGTGTGGAAAGTCGAGACGCAGAAAAGAATTACAACAAACGCAGTGCTGAGCAAGTGTCCGCCCTTATGGGCAGTAGCTTTGATTGGCAGGCTTACGCCAAAGCGAGTGGTGTAGACGGTGCGAAAGATATCATAGTTCGCAACATGCCGTACTTTGAAGCAGTGGGTGAAATTTACGCCAATCATGACGTACAAGTATGGAAAAACTACCTTACATACAATCTCGTCGATGCGTACGCGTCACGTTTAAATGAAGAACTAGTTAACCTACATTTTGACTTTCACTCAAAAACACTCAATGGTATTCCGGAACAGCAGCCTCGCTGGAAGCGTGCAGTCGCAGCAACCAGCAGCGTATTAGGTGAAGTACTGGGTCAACAGTATGTTGAGCGTCACTTTACTCCTGAAGCGAAACAAAAAATGGACGAGCTGGTAAAGAACCTAACCAAAGCCTACGGCGAAAGCATTGACCAATTAGATTGGATGACGCCGGAAACCAAAAAAGCTGCTCGGGAAAAACTAGCACAATTCACCCCAAAAATCGGCTACCCAGATAAATGGCGCAGCTATGATGATTTAACAATTAAAGCAGATGATTTAGTGGGTAATTACATTCGCTACTTCGAGTTTGATCACGCAGTGGATGTAGCTAAAATTGGCAAGCCCGTTGATAAGGCCGATTGGGGCATGACACCGCAAACGATTAATGCCTACTACAGCCCAGTGCGCAACGAAATTGTTTTCCCAGCCGGTATTTTACAATCTCCGTTTTTCGATATGACCGCAGACGATGCCGTTAACTACGGCGCCATCGGTGCGGTTATCGGTCACGAGATTGGTCACGGCTTTGATGATCAAGGCTCTAAATACGATGGCAAAGGCAACTTGCGTAGTTGGTGGAGTGATGAAGACCGCAGCGCGTTTGATATTTTGGGCAAGAAACTGGTTGCTCAATTTGATGCTTTCGAACCTATCCCTGGTCAACATGTTAACGGTGAACTGACCCTAGGTGAGAATATTGGTGATTTGGCGGGCGTAACCATTGGCTATAAGGCTTATCACCTATCCCTTGGGAATGAGGAAGGTAAAGTCATTGACGGCCTAACAGGTAATCAACGTTTCTTTATGGGTTACGCTCAAGTCTGGCGTAGCAAAATGCGTGAAGATGCACTGCGCGCCCGTTTGCTTAGCGACCCCCACTCTCCTGGCGAATATCGCGTTAACGGTATAGTCGGCAACGTGGACGCTTTTTATCAAGCATTCGACGTGAAAGAAGGCGACAAGATGTATTTGAAGCCGGAAGATCGCGTTAAAATCTGGTAATACCGACGATTGTTAGAAGCCACTAAATAACGCCACGAAAGCCAACTGAGATCGATCATCTTAGTTGGCTTTTTTTTACCCACGGGCAAATCAGAGGCAAATAGCCCTTAATCGTTAGCAGTACCATTTTCGCTCGGCTCGACGTAAACTTTGAGCAGTTGACCAATTGAGGTTTCCCCGTGCAGCAACTCGAAATATTCCACATAGAAAGCCCTTGTATTGGTGTATGCCAATCGGGTTATCGCGGATATTGTTTAGGCTGCTATCGCTCAAGAGAAGAGCGATTACATTGGGTGAATCTAGATGATCAGGTTAAAAGCAAAATTGTCAAAGCCTGCGCACTGCGAAAAAAACGGGCATTCGCGCGCAAACGCAGCCAGGAATCAAGCATAACAATCGGACCCATCCAAGGTGATTTACTGGATTAGCGCCATTAGCGGACCTGCTTTAGCCCGTCGTATTTACGATTCAAGTCACTTGCCGACAAGGCGAGTTCGGCAATATCATCGATAATTACTGGCCATAATTGAAATGGCAGGGTATGACCCATCCCGCTATGGATACCTAGTTTCGCACCGGGAATGGCATTAGCAGTAGCATACGCATTACTGACAGGCAGCATAGGATCTGCATCACCGTGTATTACCAAAGTAGGTAACATGAGCTGACTTAAGGCCAATGTTCGGTCTTTTGCAGCCAAGATAGCAGCAAACTGACGCAGCACACCTTGGGGGTTAAGCCCTCTATCGAACGCTTGATTCATTAATTTCGACGTCTGCAAAAAGTCGAAGCTATAAAAGTGCCCATGCAAGGTACGCCAAAAATCGATTCCTCTAGCAATACACGTATCTCTTTCCTTTGGCATAGGCTTGAGAAGTTTGCGCAAAACTTCAGTTGTGGGTTTGTGCAGATTTTTATTTCCGTTACTGGACATAATAGACGTTAAACTCAAAACTTTTTGCGGGTGATGAATAGCCAACATCTGCGCTATCATGCCCCCCATAGACGCGCCAACAATATGTGCCTTTGGCACATTTAAACGCGCCATTAAGTTAACAACATCATCTGCCATATCAAGCAATGTGTAGGGGATAGGTACGTGAGCACCAAACAATCCACTAGCAGCAAGTTGCAGTAAACTTGGGGTAAGCTTATCGGCGATAGATGTGCTTTCACCAGCGTCTCTATTGTCAAACCGAATCACCCAGAACCCGCGTTCTGCAAGTAACTGACAAAACCCGTCTTCCCAAAAGATACGTTGAGCACCTAAGCCCATTATCAGGAATAGCGGGACGTTGGTTCGTGCACCAAAGGTATCGTATGCTAAACGAATCAAAGTAGTCGGGCTATGACGCGCATCTGGCAAAGTATGCAACATGAAAAATAATCACCTAGTTAAACATTCGTCAGTTATGGCTAATAAGAACAGCCTTAGTTCCCGTGAATGAGCATTATGTTCCAGCGGTTTAAAATAGTGCAGTTTAAGCTATTTTTAACTGCCATATTGCGTTTGGACAACAAGATATTGGAGGTAGTCGAACGTCGCAATAATAGTCCTTGGGAAGTTTATTTGAATACCGTACGATGAACTACGGTAGATCGCGTCCAAATAGCCGAAAGTATGCGTTTTGAGGCGGGTTTAGAGATGCATTTAACAATTCAGTTAGCTATACTGCGCTGCATTGCCTTTTATCTACCCATCATGTTTCGAAGAATAATGCTCAGATACCTAATTTTGCTGGCTCTGTGTTTCCCCTGCCATGCACAAATAAACATTATGCGTTCTCTCTATATGTCTGACAGCACGGGGGCGCTTCCCGATTCAGGTAGCAACATTTCAGCTACAGGTGAGTTGGGTTACCTGTATAACAAAGGTAACACCAATTCATCTAGCATTAACGCAAAGTTTAATATCAGCCACGAACTTGAAAAATGGAGTTATCAGGCGATTGCGAATACCCGTTACAAAACCTCAAAAGAAGCGGATGACGGCCAAGCGCAGAATGTGACTACCGCCCAGAAGAATTTCATTTCAACCCAGATTGATTTCAAGCTTGCTTCCCCCGACGAACGTATATTTATATACGCCGAATATGAAAACGACCGCTTCGATATCTATGATTATCAAACTCTAGTTGCCAGCGGTTGGAGCGAACGCCTATGGCGAGACGAATTCAGTGAGTTTAAATATAGCGTGGGGCCGGGTTATGCCCTCGCAGAAGCAAGCGATGATGAACAGAATGACGACCTTCAAGGGGTGATCTTAAGAGCGGCACTTGAATACACATTGGAAATTTCAAAATCCGCCCAGTTTCGCCAGTTTATCAGTACAGAATCGGATCCTGAATATACAAAAACCAAATCGGAAACATCTCTGTCTACCAAGATATTTGGCTCACTGGCCATGAAGCTGTCATTTATTATGGAACACAATAGCAACGCGGAAATTAGCCAAGAGAGCTTAGATACGGAAACTGCCGTCACCCTCGTTTACCAATTTTTTTAATTCGCCATTGCCTTAACAAAATTAATATTTAACTTTCAAATCAAGGATATTTTATGAAAAAAACGCTCGTTGTCGCCGGAATTCTGTTAACCGGAAATGCTTTTGCTCAAGAAGAAGTCAAACCATTCACAATGGATGGTGAATTTGGCTTTATCGCGACGTCAGGCAACACTGAGACCACGTCCATCAAAGCTAAGCTTGCGGCCCACCATGAACTGGAACAATGGAGTAACGATTTCTTGATAGAAGGCCTATATAAAAAAGACGATGTGACCCTAGCTGACGGCAGCAGCGAGTCACAAACTACGGCACAAAAGTATTTCTTATCTGGTCAAGGTAATTACAAGCTAGCCAACCCTGATCATCGTTTGTTCGCCTTCGCGTCATATGAAGATGACCGTTTCAGTAGCTTTAACTATCAATCAACCGTTGCGGCGGGTTGGAGCCAAAAGTTGTGGGACAATGAAACCACCAAATTTGAATACAGTGTAGGTCCAGGTTATTCATTTGCTGAAACCGCCGAAGGTGAAGATGCAGACAGCTTCATTGTTCGTGGCGCACTAGGCTTCAATTGGAAAATATCTGATACGGCAACATTCAAGCAGATAATGAGTACTGAGGTGGGTGAAGACAATACTAAATCTAAATCAGAAACGTCCTTGTCAGCTAAAATAAACAGCTCTTTGTCCATGAAGCTTTCTTTGACCTTCGATCACAACTCGAACGTGACAGAGGATACAGAAAAACTTGATACCCAGACAGCTGCCACCATAGTTTATACGTTCTTCTAAACGACCAGCGATAAAAAAACGTTCAAAAAAAACGGCAACTTAGGTTGCCGTTTTTGTACCTATTACATTGAATAGAATACTCAACGCCACCTAAACTGCACTACCGCTAATGTTTGCTGCTGATCTTGTTGCGGGGATTCACCTAAGGTCGAACGAATATCGGCTTGGTTACGATTAACATGTTGTTCTAATCCGAGCTGCCAATTGGCATTGATAGTATAGCGCCACGCGAGCGTTACCCCCCTGCCATTGGAGTTGTTCATATCCATAGGGAATATATCGTCCTCGCGTACTTTGAAGTCATCATACCGTAGGCTTATTCGGTGTGCTGCGAACTTATGGCTATACATTAGATACCAGGCGTCAAAGTTAATATAAACAAAGCGTTGCCCCATGGCGCTGCTGCCTGTTAACCACTGAGCAATCAGCCTAGCATCCGATGTGAAATCATGGGAGAACGCCAATGAATGAAATTTTGTCCGCCATGCATATAAACGCTGATGATTCACCACATTTGGATCTGCTTGATTATCATAAAAGTAATAACGCAGCTGAGTACGTTGATAATAACTAAGGTGCGTTCCCAGATAAAAGCCGATGCGGCCGTCTAGTTCATGGAACGGTTCAACATAGGAAGGGTGAAAAATACCGTTGGGATCATTTACCGAGGGATAGTCAGCGAAGTTCACCCTGTCGTTGTGTAGACTTTGCCGGTCGTGCATAGCGAACCCACGCCAACTAAGCACTGTGCCTAAGGTGTCATTACCTTTAAATAAACCGCCTGTTACCTCCCAGGATAATGGACTACGCCTGCTTCGTCCGGCACTATATAACGATGCCTCAACACCTGCGACGCGCAGCTCCTCGCCAATCCAACTGTTAATAGCAGATTGCGTATAAGTGTAAGGAGATAACCAACCGATATCGACATTTTCTAATGACATGCGAGGATAAAAGAACCCGCCTCTGGCTTTAAAACGCGTATGACTATTGGAAAGCGGTTTGTAGCGGATAACAGCCTGCGTTACACCCAGATGTTGCTCACCCTGTTGATATACATTTGCAACAACGTTATAAGACACGCTAGAGGCAAGTTTTCCTTGCACGTTCAGCAAGCTTTGCTGCAAGTTCAAACTGTCATTTTGATAGGCAAGGATCCCCGTGCCCCGTTCCAACCAAGGTGTTAAGTCGTCGGCTTTAACAAGATTCACTTGAACCAGTCCGCTAACTTGTTGCGCATTCAGCGCGGATTGCCCCATCAATAACGCTAAAAATCCTAATGTTATTCGGCTAAATAACACCTTGCTCATGAAGCTAAGCCATTCCGGGAAAAGTTCTCATACCAAAGCGTTAATGCCTCAGCGGGCAGCGCTTTTGTCAAATAGTAGCCCTGGGCTTTGGTACAACCGACTTCACGCAGAAACTCCAGGGTCGCTAAGTCCTCTACTCCTTCAGCAACCGTCGTTAAGCCTAAATTTTGCGCTAAGCTCACTAAGGTTTTAACCATCACCCTGTCTTCTTGATTTTGTGCTAAGTCAAGTACAAATGCTTTATCAATTTTGAGTTCATCGACGGGCATTTTTTTTAACTGGGCCATGGACGAATATCCCGTTCCAAAATCATCAATAGACAAGCTAATACCCATGGTCCTTAAGGTATTTAATGCCTTAAGAGCATTTTTTGCATCACTCATCACTGCGCTTTCAGTGACTTCCATGGTTAACGCACTGGCGGGAATATCAAACTCACGGAGTAACTCAGCAATACTTGACGGCAGTGACATATCAACTAAATCAATGGCCGAAATATTGACGGCAACGCCAAAATGATAACCATCATTACGCCAATTTTTCAGCTGCTGGCAAGCGGTTCTTAACGCCCATTGCGTCACATGACGAATTGCCCATGTTTGCTCAGCTAAGGGAATAAAATCATCTGGCGGGACAAAGCCATGCACTGGGTGATACCAGCGAATAAGGCATTCGAGGGTTTCGATTTCTCCCTTGTCAATGGACAACTTTGGCTGATAATGCAATTCAAGTTGTCCTTCAGCCAATGCGCCTTTGAGCTCTGACATCAAGCTTAGCCGTACCACTGAATGTTTATTTAACGCTTTGCTGTAGAGTGCAAAGTGATTGTGCTGATCTTTACAGCTATACATGGCGATGTCCGCACACTGCATTAAACCCTGCAAAGATTGAGCATGTTGGGGATAAAGCGCAATACCAATGGAACAATCGACATCCAACACCACATTCTCAATTTTAAATGCTTGCTCAAACACTTGGCTTAGCTGGTAAGCGGCATCTTCAGGACTTAAATCTGGTGTTTGATGACACACCAGTGCGTATTCATCCCCACCGAGTCGTGCGCAAAAACCGCTGTTGTGAGCGTAATTATGCAAACGCCTAGCAATTGCAATTAACAATTCATCACCTAGATCATGGCCCAAGGTATCGTTTATGTCTTTGAACCTGTCTACATCGAACATTAACACCATTAACTGACAATCAGGTTTCTGACTGATCATGTCACTGATGTGGTTAGAAAATTGGATCCTATTGGGTATATTCGTTAGCTCATCAAAGTAAGCTAAATGATGGATCTGCTCTTCTCTGTCTTTAATACCCTGTTGCATTTCCCCAAACGCACTAGACAGGCTTTCTACTTCTAAAGTGTTAGCACTAGGAAAAGTCTCTACATACTCGCCAGCACGCATTCTGCGGGCGGCACCAATCAGTTGATGCAGGGGTTTGGTTACTTCTCTGGACAATAACGTTGCGCCAATTAAAGCCAGTGCCGCCGCCGCTAATAAAATGAAGACTAATTGTCCGATTAAACTTTGGCTCGAGAGAAACGCGTCATCTTCATCAGTTGATAAAATCGCGAAAACAGCAGTATTGTTCCAGGCTCCCATTTCTACTGCGCTGTATATAATATTGGCCGATGACAGTGATAGTCGATGTAATCCCTGAGCGAGCGCTATTTTACTCAACATGGCGTTATCGCTAAATGGTGTGCCTTGAGTCGCCCCCAGTAATAACCCTTTATCTACACTAATAAGCGAGATTTGCATATTTGTCAGATCAACTAAGTGTTGAGAAAATAAATTTTTGGCTTTGACGCCCATGACAACCCAAGCATTTATTTGCGTAGAGTTTTCCACAAAACGCACGGCTGTCGCGCGCATAAGATAGTACTGCCCTTGGTATTCATACCAATGGAGCTCAGGAGTGGAAAAGAGTGGCGCATTTATGCTGCTATGTGAGGCGTCGGACGAACTGACCAAAAGCGAAAGATCCGGGCCTAAGACCCAATAAATATCAGCGCCCAAACGACTTTGGTAGTTCATCATCGCTGACTGTAACGAATGTTGATCATCTTCCGCGGTGGCAATCAGCTGCTTAATACTAAAGTCTTTCGCTAACGTGTTCATGCCATTATCTAAAGCATTAGCGCGGTTTTGCAAGTTATCCCGCACGACACTCGCCGATGTTTGTATGTGACTGAGTAATTGAGCACTTGAATGTTTATACGTTGCGCGCTGCACAAAATACAAGGTGACGAGCACGATGATGGTCAGTAACAAAAGGAAAATAAAAGACATTCGCATTTGTAAGGATGTCTTCAAAAACGTTTTACCGTTACTCATAATCACCGAATTCATTATCACTGTTTTCATAGGCATTTACGTCTGGAAGCAAAGCCGATGGCACTGTCATTGTTACCTGCTTATCACCTTGAATAGACACCTTAAGGTAAAATGACTCCGGCTTATCACTAATACGCGAGTGCCACGCATTTAGTGCGTATTCGCCATCGGGTAATGTCACACTGGCCTTACCTAATGCATCCGTTTGAGAAAAGTATGGGGTATCCACAACATAAATATAACCAAGCATCCAATCATGCACATTGCAGCCGAGTTCAACCACCCCGGCCTTCTCAAACATCAGCGGGTTAGCTCGCAACCCTTTATATAACTCAAGTTCAAATACTTTGGCCGCTGAAAACGAGTAAACATGATGTTGAATTGAATCAGAATTAGGGAAGCTAACCTGTGTATTGCGTTGTACTGCAAGGATATGCGGATGGAACTGAGTATTGACCTGATCCATAATGGAAATGCTATCGGCAGAAGCAAGTGGAGACTGCCCATTAGGTATTAAATAAACAACAACGTTAGGCAAGGCATTTTGTTGTTTATCCACAACCGTGACCTCTATGTTACCGGCATAACTCATAGAACTCATTATGCTCAGCAATATACTTAGGTTGATTTTACTCACTAACACCTCAATTTTTTAACAAATACTAACCGACTTTTAATCAATCTGTAAAAAATGTTTGTATGACGATATTGCTGCCTGCCGTGACAACAAGATTACACTAAAAACCACTCAACCTTTGTTCATCACCTTAGGCTTCCCCAGTTAAACTGGCGAGAACCCGCTTTGCCTCATCTGATTGCGGCGGATGTCCGTACTCAATAATTTCTTCCAACAGCTCAGTGGCTGATTCCGTTTCGCCTATTTCAATATAGGCATGCGCTAAATCAAGCTTAGCGCCAAAACCATCATCACTATCCACATCCACGTGATCCACATCACCTTGTGCACCAGAAAACTCGCCCATCACAGAGTCCAGATCTAAGGCTTTTTCGGGCAATGGGTCAGCAGTGAGACTATCATTAAGCAAATCATCAACATCTAAGAAGTCACTATCTTGTTCGTCAGTATCATCCAGATCACTCTCTTGCAATAAGGTGGCGATATCCACTGCACCATCAATGTCTTTCCCTGCTTGCTTATTCGCTGATTGACCAGCCTCAGCACTTAAATTTTGTGCTAAATCGTCGTCTAGATCATCATCCAAACTTTGCAACATGTCATCAAAAGAAGCCGACGCTAGGTCTTCAAAGACCTCTTTATCATCGTCGTCAACATCGTTTAGCCAATCCCCAAGCTCTGGAAAGTCATCTAACTCCTCGTTTTTTGGCGCGGCGGAAGACGTAGGTGATTGACCATCATTCGTTTTTTCATCGTCTAAAACAAAATTTTGTAACGCATTTTCCAATTCGTCGTCGTCAAAATCAGCCAACGCATTAATATCTGCTAAATCAAGCTCGCTTTTTGCCGATTCGTCCTTCGCATCCTCAAACTCTGGTGGGATATCAGCCTGATCCGTCGGTTCATTGTCAAACTCGGCTAATGCCTGCTCTAGCGCATCATCCGTTATCTGAGAATTGTCCTGTGAAATAAACTCAAGATCATCATCTTCTATGTCGAACTCAGAAGCGCCAGCGTCATCCTCAACTTCAGGCTCTGAGGCTAAATTATCCTTAGCGTCTACTGCTGATGAGTCTGCACCTTGCTCATCAATTACATGCGTGTCCTGCCCAGACGTTGCGCTATCGTCCTCACCCGTAAGCTCTGAGGCTAGGCTCTCGTTAGCCTCTTCAGTTGAAGTGTCGCTTTCTTGTTCATCTATGACTGGCGTATCATGCTCAGACGTTGCGGCTTCTTCCTCACCCGCAAGCTCTGCAGCTAGGCTATCGTTAGCCTCTTCAGTTGAAATGTCGTCTTCTGGCTCATCAGTGGCAGACGAGTCTTGCTCAAAGGCCGCTGTTTCATCTTCATCTGCAGGCTCCGACGGCAAATTCTCACTATCGCCGAGCGCTGAAATGTCATCTTCTTGCTCATCGGTTTCTGACGTGCCTTGCTTAGAGGTCGCAGTTTCATCTTCACCC
>NZ_BAER01000116.1 GCF_000315055.1 Paraglaciecola polaris LMG 21857
GCTTTACTCGCAATTGGTAGCAAACAAGTTCCACCGACTTTACTCGCGATTGGCAGCAAACAAGTTCCACCGACTTTACTCGCGATTGGCAGCAAACAAGTTCCACCGACTTTACTCGCGATTGGCAGCAAGCAAGTTCCACCAACCCTTTTAGCTAGCGCCAACAATAAAATGAAACCACCTGTTATCGCCATGAATACTGGTAAAAGCAAACCACCTGTCATTGCTCAAACATAGAAAAATAAAATAGAAGCATAATAGATCAAGCAAACTAACGACAAAACTATACATCAACTAAATTAAGCCTCACTAAGTGGGGCTTAAACATTCGCATCATATTGACACGATACGGGTAACGATTCTGCCCACAACCAATAGTAAAAATGTGAAATTATTTCACCTTGTGGAATCCAATCCACATTTGTTGACATACACTGCGCCTGACAATAGAAAAACAGAGTTCTTTTTATTATGCTGTTTTAGCTCTGTTGCAGTTTCAATAATATTATGAGGAATAAAAGCATGTATATAACAGGTGCAGATCTAAGAAAAATGAGACAGGACGCTGGTTTAACCACGGTTAAAATGGCAAAACTTGCTAACGTTAAAACACGTAAAACCTACGAAAATTGGGAAAAAGAAATTGGTAGCCCAAGCATGAACCAGTTTATTGCTATGTGCGTTGGTTGTAATTACAACTCGTCTAAGTTTGTAAAACTAGCGATTGAGCGTCAAGATCCGACTCAGCAACTCAACATTACATCTGCTCGTAGATAATGTATTCGATGTGAAGCCCGAAAGGGCTTCATCGATTAACAGTGACTAAACACGATACCATTCAAACTAAGGTTAATTTCATAATTAGCGCGTCTTCACGCCCGTCATTCATTTCATAATAGCTTTTTCGACGTTCTATTAGCACAAACCCCTCTTTTTGATACAATCCAATAGCGACTAAATTTGACGCACGTACCTCTAACCATACGCTTTGCATACCTTTACTTTTACACTGCTGTAAAAAGTGCGCCATCAATTGCTTGCTCAAACCACGACCTCGAAAACTCATCGCCACATCAATATCCATCAAAGTCGCCTCATCGAGCACAAACAAAGCAACGTATAACCCAACATACGAGTCTTCAAGCACAAGTCCATAGGCTCTGTACTGCTCAGTAAAACAATCGGCAAACATAGATTCAGACCAAGGGTGCGAATGCCCTTGGCGATGGATCTCGTAAGCAGGATGATAATTACTTGACGTTAACCGAATCATCTTAGTCATTAGCGATATTGGATATCACAGACCAAAGCTGCTTTTTAATCGCTGGGGATAGCAGCGTATCAATTGGAGGAGTAACCAATAACCGGCTCTGATAGCTAACCTCTTTGCCTATTTTCCAAGCAAATGCGTAATCGGCATATTGCTCACAGTCAACATTTACAACCTTATCAAATTTATCTTGGGGATATCCTACGCTGAGTAAAATGTCATTGACCAAAGAGCCCTTGACGCTTCTAACATCAAACCCGAATATCAGGCTGTTTGGGACTGACTTTTTAACAGCGGTATTAAGCTCTTGGGACTTAAACTGTTTAATTGACTCAGGAATAGGGCTAGGTGCTTTAGCAACTGAGGAGGCCGGCAACAACGTATCAGAATCTACGTCTGTATTATGGGTTAGCCTGTGGGTATTTGGTTCATAGTGAGCAGCCGCAGTGCCCAGCGGTTCAGCACTTTGGAGTTGCCAAGTAACTATGCCTATTTCACCGAGAGTAGCCTGTTGGTATGCCGTGAGTGTTGGGGATGTTTTTTCATTCATGCGCGTAGATTATCACGATATTTGAAGAGAAAAAGTATCTTGAAGGTAAATAAGCTAGCAAAATAGATGAGGTATAAATTGGCAGGGGTGGAGGGATTCGAACCCCCAGCCATCGGTTTTGGAGACCGCTGTTCTACCAATTGGAACTACACCCCTGCTGAGGTGCTGAATTATACGTAATGGACTTAAAAGGTAAAGTGCTTTTGTATGCAAAACTGACGGTTTACGCCTAACCGCTTATTTTATCTACAAAAAGGCTAAATTAAGCCTATATTTCTTCTGCACAGCGATACCACAGGCGACTCGTAAGGTTAACTAACGGCAACATCTCCTGTACCTTATCTGCCAGCACCTCAATTGAGATATGACTGTTTTTTGCATAGTGCGCTAATAATATATTGTGTTGCCAATCTGATAACCCATTCACTTCAATACAGGCAGCAATGTCAAAATAACGGTTGGACAACGCACAATATTCCCAATCAAATATTATCCGGGGCGTTTGTACCGTCACATGTTGCAACGATAAATCGTTATGACAAAAAACCAAGTCGTTGGTCGGTGTGTCGTACCAATGACTAGCCAACGTTCGAGCTAGTTTATATTCTGCAGTAATGCTCGGTTGTGGCAGATGACGTAAATACTTGGCCCATTGTGAGGGTAAATCTAATGTCGGTCCGTTCACGGCTAGTGCGTGTATTTGTACTAGCGCATCCGCTAGCTGAGTTATCTGTTGTTTGTCATTAAGGCCGCTGTTCGCCAATGTTTTACTCTCAACCCAAGCATCAAGCTGAAACGCATGTGTGTTTGACAGATAAACAGGTTCACATGCCATGCCTTGACGCCATATCACGTTTTGAACATCGAACAGTTGCTTGCGATCCAGTTGATTAATCAGATCTGACTCAAATGTTTTCAAAAAAAGGCGCTGATGAGCAGTACTTAAACAGTAACTGGTATTCACCGCCCCACCCTTTTGAATTTGCTCTAAACTAAATCCCTCATGACAGTAATCTAACCCGACTAACTCAGCGAGTGCCGCAGGATTAAGCTGATGCCGATGCGGCATAGCGCTTACCTAATTGTTGTTGGCGCCAATTTAGGTAACCATAAACGGCGAACAATACGTAAAAAATGAATAACACACCGGTTAAGTACATCTCTTTAGCAAAATACAGATAACATGCAAAACTATTGATCACGATCCAGTAAAGCCAGTTCTCTAACACTTTATGGGCAACCATAATGGTGGTGTATACGCTAAATACCGTTATAAACGCATCGAGATACAAATACTGTGAATCTAACCACATGCTAGCAAACGTTGTAAGCGCGAATGCAATGACAGTTAATAAAGCCACGCGCAAAAAGTGTGTTTGAATTGACCAGCTCCGAATCGGTATATCCTCACTTTCCTGGCGCTTCCATTGCCGCCAGCCGTAGACTGCCATCAGCAAATAATAGCCGTTAAGCAAGGTATGAAATATTAGTGATACTTCCCAGAATAACCAGGTGTAAAGGCCTGTACTGACTAACGCACAAGGCCAACACCAGATATTCTCGCGAGCGGCAAGCCACACATATGCCACGGCGAGTATTACCGCCGTTACTTCTATCCATGACTGAGCAACAAACTGCTGAGTGATGCTTGCTAGCAGTTCAGGTAATGCGGTCATTACACATCACTGCTCATTTTATCGCCATTCAAAAATTTACAAACGAAAATTGCTTGGCCAACCTCTTGGTGACTTCGTTGCATTTCTTTGGCTATTACCTGCATAGTGGCGAGATAGTCGCCACTGACCAAGGTGCTGGTGGCGCTCGTCACCACTTTTAGGTAGGCATATTCGTTTAAGCGGTCTATAAACGTTTGTATAGGTTCAATGTATTGCTCATTTAACGGGTACATTGAAATTTCCGCGACTAATTTCATATTAAACTCCAAGTTAAAAAATATATTGCCCACTAACACCAATCTGGCGACCATCACCTAACTGATAGTAAGGCTCAGGTGTGGCATACCCTTCACGGGGGTCATTATTAAAACCACCGAAACCACGTACGTAATACTCTCGGTCAAATACATTTTTGACCCAAACAGAACAAGACCAATCTTGCACTTCAAAGCGCATCGCTGTGTTAACGAGAACATAGGAAGGCGATTTTTCGTCGTGTCCATCTGAAAAGCGATACTCATCTTTGCCGTCAGCATCGATTGTCCAACTGATCTGCTCAGATAAACGTATATCAGCGCCAATATTAAAGGTGTAATTAGGTGCTTGCGCCTGCTCTTGCTTGTCAACAACGGTACCATTGGCTAACACATAGTCTTCGAATGTGGCGTCTAACCAGCCAAAATTAGCATGTAAATTTACATTTTCATTAGCCTGCCAACCTGACTCGAGCTCGTACCCCAAATTGGTGCCGGTATCAGCATTGCCGATTATGTCGATAAAGGTAGCACTGCCATCGGCACGATTCTGCACATCAAAGTCGCTAACTTGTGTGTCCTCTCTGTCCATATAAAAAACGGCCATACGAATAAAGGCATCATAATTGATAAAATTACCTTTCACGCCAATTTCATAATTCCAGTTGTACTCAGGTTGATATATTCGTTTTTCAGCACTCACCCGCTCGTCCGGATTGAACCCAGCAGCTTTGTACCCTCGTGATACGCTAGCATATACAGATGCGCTATCTAAGCTGTAATCAAGCACAGCTTTGCCGCCAATCAAGGTCTTGTCATTGCTCTGGGTAAAGCCACTAATATCTGCATAATCTATTTCAAAGCGATCTGCTCGAAGACCTAAACGTAAACTAAGCGTCTCAGACAATTGTGTATCTAACTGGGAATAAGCAGCGATATTATCTTGTTGATAACGGCTGGTGAAGTCACCATCGGCATAGGTATATTGGCGTAATAAGCTTTCATCCATAGATTTGGCATAAAGCCCAAATAACCATTGAGTAGAGCCATTGAATAGTTTTGAATTGTCATTAGAGAGTATGCGTAAATCAAGATTTTCGGTGTCTCGCTCTCTAAAATAGCTATCGACAGATGAATACTCGTCGGGATGAAAGCCCACATAAGTCCAATCTTCATCATAACTGTATGCCATATCAGAATCAGTCTGGCTCAAAACAACGAAAATATCAGCGAGCTCGGTATTCACTTCTGTTTTAAGCCCAATTGCGTGCGTTTTTTGACGATCAAACCCCGGCTCATCTGCACGAGATTCACGGGTATTTTCAAGAGAGAACGCATCGTAACCATTATCAATATCGAAATATTGATAATTCAGATCGAATGTTAGCCAATCAGTTGCCAGATATTTGAGTTTTAACCGGGAGGTAAACTCATCGAGGTTGTCGGTGTCGTCACGATTTAAATAGGTGTTTTCTACGAATCCATCACTTTTATATTGCTGTAACGCCACGCGATAGAATAAGTTGTCGGTGATAGCATTTCCGTAAGCTGCGCCTAAGCTCCAAGCATTTTTCTCAGCAAGTGAAAAATCAAGTTTGCCACTTTCCTCTGGTCCCGCTTCGACAGTTTTAATTTTGATAACACCAGCCATCGCACTGGCGCCAAACTCTGTTGCTTGAGGTCCGCGTAAAATCTCGACCTGGTCAACGTCAAATAAGGTGCCCACCGCTGCGATACCAGAAAAGTCGAAATCATCAACCAAAAAACCAACGGACGGGTTACTTGGTTCCGAAAACTGACTACGTTCACCAATGCCTCGGATCTGAATGAAACGGCCTCTGGATGCACCGCTGGCAAAATTTATATTGGCGCCAATATTTAGCACATCTTCAAGATGTTGTGCTTGGCGAGACTCTATTTGTGTTTCGCTCAAAATAGTGGCACTAGCAGGTAAAAACATTAACGCTTGCTGGCGAAAGTCAGAGCTAACGGTAATACGCTCAAGATCTTTTGATTCGTCGGCTTGTGTGGCAAAGCTAGATGCGATCGATAACGCAAGTAAGGTAGAACAAAACTTCATTGGGATCTCTTCAGTATCAGGTTGAAAAGATCCGGCTATGCGGCAGATAAATGGGAGATGTTTACATAAAACGATGTGAACGAAATAACCATTCCTACGCCGGTATTATCCGGATCAGGTATAAGGGTCATATCTTAACAACAGATAAATCTCAGCCTTTCGGCCCCCCTTGGTAGCTAACACACTTTGCAGTTGCGTTAACGGCGACAGTGTAGCAATACTGTAATCTAGCGCAAGCCTTGTTTACGCACTTACCTGTCAGTCCAAATTTTTATCATGAGTTAACGGTTAATTCTAGCTTCACTAATTTGCTACTGGAAAAAATGGAAGACTCCTGTGTAAACCATATCTGGCCGGATGAATGAGCACACACACCCTCAACTTGTCCAAAACCAGATAACGAGATTTTATCGATTAATGTAAAATTCTGATCCAGGATCACCATAAACGGATCACCAAAGCCCACTCGTTTGGATGGATAACCTACGAGAATATAGCGTTGGTTAACACTATCGTAGTCTGCTCCGGTTACAACGCCAGGGATCCCTTCTACCGTTCTCTTTGCGCTGAGCATTTGCTTCTTCTGGCTTTTATCAACAAGGTAAATCTTGAGTAAATCTGTTTTCCAGCTTTTCGAAAAAAGGACTAAATTGTCACCCACGGCGACCAAGGCCTCAGCATCAAAGTCGTGATCCAGTGATTCATTTTCTTTTGGCTTATTTCCTTGGTAAGCGACACTCATTTTAACAGCTTTGGGAGCGAGACCGCCGTTGCGCGGGAATTTATAGATAAATACGTTCTTGCGCGAGCCGCGATTATTACCTATATCGCCAATATAAAAAAAATCATCATCCGCGGTCAATGCTTCCCAATCTTTGTTCTTCACGCCTTGCGGCTCAAGCTGAGATACGATGTTAGCTTTTTCATCTAAACGAAAAATCACCGGTGGGTTACCCGAGTCATTTAAACTGTACACACCATTATCTACTGAGCAAAATAACGCTGAGCTTTCCTCTAACGCAGCGGGCAAAGCAAGATTTTCAATTATCTTAAATTTATCTTGCCCTGCCAACGCACAGCTATTCACCAACAAAAAGCTTATCGTTAAGGCAACCCAATTATGACGGTTCAGGACAAAAGGCTTGTTTGTAATTTTGTAGCTGATATCCATAATTAAAGTAATCCCTGCATCTCCAATTTTGCCCTTTTCTGTAATTCATCAAACGTTTTACCATGAGCTACAGGTAAGCGCGTTTCACGATCGACCTGAACAAATACTATGTCATCTGCTAAACAGATCGTTTTTTTTGTCTCTTTGTTACGTACTAAACATGTGATGGTAATCGATGTGCGGCCTACCTGTTTCGTTTCTAACCCAAACTCGACCACATCACCTTGCATTGCAGGGGATTCAAAGTTAATTTCACCTATATGTTTGGTCACCAATTGATTCGTTTCCAACTGGAAAATAGCATATATTGCTGACTCTTCATCGATCCACTCTAACGCCCGGCCGCCGAACAAAGAGTTGGCATAATTGAGATCATTTGGCATCACTAATCGTCTTGATAAAAAGCGCATTCGTATTCCTTAGTAACTTTGCTTAAACTGGCGATCTTTTCGGGAACATTGTACAGATAAAATCAGCGTGGATTTAAACTTTAAAATACAAAATTGGCTAAAAGAGAGGTTAAACCGCACCTGCCACCGACAGTTGGTGGTAATCAGTGGTCCCCAAGAGTGGGCTGAAAAAGAGTCTCAGGCGATATTAACCTCTATCAACGTAACTGAAAGCAAGTCGCTTTGGGTAGGTGACCGCATAGGTTCAGCTCAACATATCGATTGCACGGCCTACCGACAGCATTTAGGCAAAGAATATGCTGCACTAGCATACAACGCCTATTCAGGACTTAACGCAAATGCTTTGATGGCGTTTAGCGGCAGTATCAGTAGCACAGGGCTCATGGTCCTGATTTGCCCAGCACTGGAGATTTGGCCAACATTTCGTGATCCCCAGGTGACTAACCGTTCATCTTTTGGTATTCATCAAAGCAATGGACCCAGTCACTTTATTCTGCGCTTAATATCGTTAATTCAAAGCGACCCAAATAGCATCATAATCACGCCGCAAGACTTTAACGGGCAAAATAGCTATGTTGCCCTGCCCGAACTTTCTCGAACCTTAAATGAAACTACGCCTGAGCAACAAAGGGTAATCGAAAATATTATTCAATCGACCGAGGGTCACCGGCATAGACCCGTCGTATTAACCGCAGACAGAGGTCGCGGTAAATCATCAGCATTGGGCTTAGCCGCAAAAGTACTAATTTACCGAAACAATAAACGGATAATTATCACCGCCCCACATAAAAAAAATGTCGAACAAGTCTTTTCATTTGCTCAATCCGATTTATTAAGGATACCCGGCGTTGATGCAGGTCTAAGATTTGTCCCACCGGATGTACTCTTGGTGGATGATTATGAAACTGATTTGCTTTTTATTGATGAAGCAGCAGCGGTTCCATCATCAATATTGAAAGCACTATTAGAAAAATATCCTAGAGTAGTACTTAGTTCCACCGTTCACGGATACGAGGGCGCGGGCCGAGGCTTCGAGCTAAGATTTAAACCCTACTTAGAAAGAAATAACAAGGGATGGAAAGCTCTGTCACTCAAGACTCCGATTAGATGGTATCGAGAAGACTGTTTAGAAGCGTTCTGGTTCCGCTGTTTTATGATGCAAGACGCGCAACCATTTAGAATCGAGCGCACAACGAAGAATAATACCTTTAATCAACCTAACCGCCATTCCTTAGATGTCGGTCAAACACAGCGCATTGAAATTTTAACATTATCAAGCCATCAACTTATCGAAGAACCCGAGTTACTAAAACAAACATTCTCACTATTGGTTAATGCCCATTATCAAACCAGTCCCGACGACCTAGTAAGACTACTGGACGCACCAGAGCAACGAGTCTTCGCTTACACGCATAACTCACAAGTGATAGGGGTAGCCTTAATTATCGAAGAAGGCGGAGCTCAATTAGGCCAGCTATCCAAGTCGATCATTCAAGGAGACAGGCGAGTGAAAGGGCACCTAGTGGCACAAAACCTCGCCTTGCACACAGCAAGAGAAGAATTTTGCCTGACAAAACAATGGCGCGTTGTAAGAATAGCGGTAGATCAACGGCAAAGAAGAAATGGAGTCGCAAGCCAGCTGCTAAGCGTGATTAAAGACGATGCTGAAGCAAGAGGCATAGAGCTACTTACCAGTTCATTTGGCGCATCCCGAGAAATACTTCATTTTTGGTTCCAAAATGGATTTTCACCTATGAAACTAGGATTTAAACGGGATGCCGCGAGCGATGAAGCAAGTTTGATTGTCGGAAAAGCATTGTCAGCAAACGCATTAACATTAGTTACAAACACAAATGGACAGTTCGGTGAGGAATTAAATTATCACATTTCCCGTTATCATCGGATGACAGATACCGCCATG
The DNA here is from genome assembly GCF_000315055.1 of Paraglaciecola polaris LMG 21857. Taxonomy (GTDB): domain Bacteria; phylum Pseudomonadota; class Gammaproteobacteria; order Enterobacterales; family Alteromonadaceae; genus Paraglaciecola; species Paraglaciecola polaris. Next base: position 9,333 of record NZ_BAER01000116.1, read on the forward strand.
CTTACCCAGCTATTAACTCAATGTCACCATGAGTCGCTAACCCAAGGTGAATTACAGCAGATAGAGTGCTTTTTAGCATCGAAAAATCCCTTCGATACCTTTGCTCGAGTGTTAGCAAAATACTTATTAGCCAAACTTTCTTCGATAAAACAAAGCAGCGAAATTCCAAATGACGCTAATTTGCTGGTCGCAACCCTCATCCAATTTAAACCAATACAAGTGCTAATCAAAGAATTTGCACTGATTGGCAAGAAAGATCTGAATCAGCGTATCAAGCTTGCATTGTTAGGTCTGTAAAACTAAATCGAACCGTCAACAAAAACAAAAAAGGCTCCTTATAGGAGCCTTTTATCATTCGTCATCACGCATTCAAGAAATAAATTCTTATAACGTAATACCGCGGTTCTTCGCTTTCTCTTTTATATACGGTTCCCAACTTCTTGCACTACGTGAAGTTGATCTGTCTTTTTTGGCTTCCAGCACATGCTTATATGCATCTCTGTATTTACCAGTATAAAAGTTGGCTTCCATCATTGCCATGTGAATGCGACCACGATCGTCAGCACCTTCATCCAATGCTTTTTGTAATGCTGTAAGTGCATCGCTATATTTTTCTGCCGTCAGCAGAAGCGTGCCTTGCTTGCGATACAAATCAGGATCTGAATTCATTTTAGCTGCTTCGCCATAATACTTAGCGGCTTTTAAATGATTCTTAGCCTGATGCCAAGAGTTAGCTAGATTAGTCAACGCTTTATCGTCACGCTTGATCAATCCACTTTCAACGTTCTTCTCAAACACAACCGCAGCTTTGTAAGGGATCTCATTAGTTGCGTACAACTGAGTCAATGCCTTAATTTCAGCAGCTTTGGTCAAGTAACCTTGATCGTAAGCCATTTCGAAGGTAGACAAGCCTTTCTTATAATCTTCAACCAACATGTAAAAGAAACCTAGCTGTGTCCAGTTAGCTTTGTTATCTGGAAATATTTTCACCATTTCCTCAGCTACTTCCACTGTTTCTTTATACATTTTACGGCTGTAATAAGACGTCAACTTCAATGCATAAGCGTTTTTATTAGGCTTATCATCCAGTTGAATAGACTTGTCTAAAGGCGCAATCATATCCGCGTACTTTTGAGTCTCATACAACGCTTGTCCCATACGAAGATACACATCGGCATCTTCTTTACAGGTAAAGTCCATCCACTCTTGATAACGCTTTACAGCTTGGTCGTAACGTTTTTCTTGCATATTCAAATCTGCAATTAAACGTAATGTACCAGACTGCTCAGTATCATTAAGGGCTTTTGTATCTACTGACTTTTCCAAATACTCAAGGGCTTTTGGACCAGTTTCCGATTTTGTTGCTAATAAATTGCCAATAAAACGGTCAGTAAACGCACGGTCAAAAGCTTGTGAAGTATCAATTTCATATAAAATTGATAAGGCTTCATCAACCAAGTCTTCATTATACGCTTCAAAAGCTTTTTGAACTTTTTTACCTGTTCTCTCGCCAGGGATGTTCGTCGGGCCACGTTTGTAACCAGGACAAACTATGGCTGCAGACTGAGCACTAGCGAAACTTGAGGTTAACGTTGTAGCGGCGAATGTTGCGCCAACCAAAAATGTTGTTAAATATTTATTCATCATGATTGATCCAACTTAAAGTCTAACTGAACTTTCATACCTGGCTGCTTCATCGGCTTACCATCTTCAACCTTCGGCTTGTACTTCCACTTTCGCAGCGCACGTTTAGCTTCTCGGTCAAAAACTCGTTTAGGATCAGCATCAATCACGTCAACATCTTCTACACCACCTACTTCATTGATAGTAAAAGAAAGTTTAACCCAACCTTCTTTACCGTCTCGAGCGGCTTGTGCAGGGTATTTAGGCTCAATACGAACGATAGGTGTAGCATCACCATCACGTTGCATTGCACCAACACCACCTATATCAACAGAAGCACCACCAATATCCACTGCAGGCATATTGAAGCTTAGTCCATCGGTATTTGCATCCGCAGTATCTGGCTCAACTGGCTCTAATTTAGGAGGCTGTTGAGGCGGAGGCGGAGGCGGAGGCGGAACCCGGTTTCTAGTTTGAGTAGTATCGTCCGGCGTCGACATAACAATATCAATCACTGGCGCAGGCGGTACTTTATCTGCTGGTCTTGACGAGTTCGCAATCAACTTAGCCATGATAACAAACAATACAAATGCAATTACCCCACCAAGGAGCACAGAAACAATTAAACGTCCCATCTTAGCTCCCCTTAGCAGCAATAGAAATGCGATCTATACCTGCAGATTTGATTTGATCCATTACTTCGATCACCACACCATATTCTGCTTTTTCGTCAGCTTGCACGATTACGACATCAGAAGGCTGTTCTGCTAACAAACGTTCTAAGTTAGCGCGAACACTATCAACATCTATTTCGCGTTTATCCATCCAGACGTTGCCGTCTTCTGTGATTGCAATAAAGATGTTGGCATTCTTAGGCATAATAGCTTGCGATGCACCTGGTTTGTTAACCTCGATGCCCGCTTCTTTAACGAAAACAGTAGTTACAATAAAGAAGATCAGCATGATAAACACGATGTCCAACATCGGCGTCATGTCTATCGCAGCGTCTTCTTCTTCAACACGTACTTTGCGAGCCATAAATTCCTCTCTCTAATGATGGGGCAAACTGTCAACTAGCTTTTCTTTTGCCATTTTAACTCTCGATTCAAGACGAGAACTAAAAAACACACCAGATAAAGCAGCGACCATCCCAGCCATCGTTGGAATCGTAGCCATTGATATACCAGCAGCCATAAGGCGCGGGTTACCTGTGCCTTGTGTTGCCATCGTTTCGAAAACCCCGATCATGCCAGTAACTGTCCCTAAGAGACCAATTAAAGGACACATAGCAACAAGCGTTTTAATTAACAACATTCTTGCACTAAGTCCATCGGATGCTTGCGAAATCCATGCGTCACGGATTCTATGCGCATACCAAGAGGTAGTATCTTCCCTAGCATCCCAATTTGAGACAATCTCTTTTCTCATTTTAGGAAACACGGAAGTTAAATACCAATAACGCTCTATCATCAAAACCCACATTAAGAAGAGCGCTAGGGCGACAACGTATAATACGTCACCGCCGGCAGCGATAAAGTCCCTGACAGACTCCCATAGTTCTATCAGGTATAACATCTTATGCTTTCTCCGACTCAGCGTGTGCAGCGATAATGCCTGCAGTCTGCTCATCTAGAATATGAACGATTGATTTACTACGCCCAGCAACAATGCTGTGCATAAGAATCAATGGTAATGCTGCAATAATACCTTGAGCAGTGGTTACCAATGCCATAGATATACTACCAGCCATCAATCTTGGGCCACCTGTACCGAACAACGTAATTTGTTGGAAGGTCGCAATCATACCCAATACGGTACCTAACAAACCAAGTAACGGAGCAATAGCTGCGAATATCTTGATAATGTTAATGCCGCTTTCGATGCTTGGAAGTTCTTTCAAAATAGCTTCATCAAGTTTAAGTTCAAGATTTTCTGCATCGGCAGTTTTGTTGTCTTTGTAAACTTGAAGAATACGTCCAAGAGGGTTACCGCTTGAAGGATTGCCCGTGTTATTCAACTGAGAACGCATTTTGCCGCTGATAACAGTCAAAGTAACAATTTTATAAAGACCGATAAGAAGACCAAGCGCAAGCATCGCAGTAATAACATAACCAACTACGCCACCAGCGTGATAACGCTCTGTCATAGTTGCTTTTTCTTTAAGCAAACCAAGAATACCACCGCTTGAAGGGTCAGCATAAAAAGGTACAAGACCTGATTTTGCAGATAATAGCTCTTCAGCAGAATCAACTAGGTAACCATCAGGCTGACGCCCAAGAGGTTGAACGATTTCATTTTCGTCGTCATAAACCAAGTAGCCTTGCTCACCCACCAAGTTGAAAGTACCAACACGGACCACTTCTTGAGTAGTAGAACCACCGTCTAAGCTAATAACTTCAGTTTGGAAACGTGAAACCTGACCTGATTCGGTCATTTCAGTTTGTAAAGCAAACCACAAGTCTTCTAACTCTTGAATATTAGGAAGGCCTTTAGACTCTTCTGACATATTTTTCAAAAATTCACCACGACCTGGGAATTCAGCACTTACGATTGACGTTGAAATTTGACCGAAGGCTTCAGATGATGCTTGACGAACTACACCAAACATCTCACCAAGCGTACCAGTTGCTTGATTAAGCTCTTGTTCTTTTTCGGCTAAAGCCACTTCGTTATCTGAATATTTCTTGGCAAGATTATCGCCACGAGTTTGTTCAGCTTTTAAAGAAGCTTGGGCTTTTCTTAACAGCGCTTGTTTGTCCGCACGAGCTGATTGGAACTCAGCTTCGCGGTCTTTATTAATGCGCGCTTCAGAAACACGGTTTTTCTTTACTTCTTGCAACAAGTCTTCAAGAGACGTAGCGGCATGAACAGAAGATGCGAATAACGCTACCGATGCCGCAGCTAATACTGATTTATAGATTGTTTTCATCGATATTACTCCGCCGCTTTGATGGGTAGTTTAATAAGGTCAGCTGGCACGAGTTTGTTGGCCATACGCACAGCCTTGATAACAGAACTTAGGTATTCATCACCTAATTTCTCCCATGCTCTTGCATCATTATCCCATACCCAAGCGTTCTTCTGATCTAGCGAAAGCGCCGCTAAAGCAGTACGACCTAGATTAAAGAAGTCAACCGTAATTTCAGTTCCTTCATAATCAAGTTTACCTTGATAAGAACGGATGCCGCGGCCATATTCATTTTCAATTTGGTATGCTTCAATTACCTGACGGAACTGCTCTGACGTAGTTACGTTTGAGTTCGCCATGATGTCGCGAAGACGTTCAACACGTGCATGACGCTCTTCTAGGTTAATTGGAATATCTAGTTCAATAAACTGCTCTAAGCTGTCTATCATTCTAAACATCAATGGAACAACACCACGTTTAACACCCTCGATACCGTCTATTTGACGTTGAAGAGAACTGATACCGCGCTGTTGGTCAGCAACTAATGTTGCAAGATAGTCGTTATAAACTTTCAAATTTTCTGTTTCATCAACGACTTGGCGATATTCAGAAAATATGTCTAACGATTGCTCGTACAATTTATTAATTTTTTCTTGAGATTTCGCTGCATCCACGTGAATCTTTGCTTCTTCTTTATGAAGGTCATTCAACGGGTCTGCAGAGACAACAGCACTACTACCGAGTGCTAGAGCACCGATAACGGTAGAAGCAATAAGGTTTCTCTTGCTCATTTTGGACATAATTCCCAACCAATTTTCTTGTTTTGGATCCTCGCCGACGGGTAAAAAACGTCGCAAGGGGCTTCTAAGCTTTATAAGTTATAGGGGCTTAGCATTAATGGAATTTAACACTAAGACTCCAAGATATTCACATGGAACCCTGCGAATTGTCAAGGTGGCACATACATAATACCCAACAAAGTTGGGCCGTATCTCGTTAAGGATTTATTATCAAATAGTCACTTTTATCTAATTTTTAAGCGAAATACGGCCTAA
>NZ_BAER01000115.1 GCF_000315055.1 Paraglaciecola polaris LMG 21857
GATGCGGCTGTTATCGTCAGTGTGACGGATATCGCAGGCAATGAAACCCTGGTTAATGCGACTGTGCCCATTGATGTAACCGCGCCGTTAGTGGTGCTGGATAAATTGGGCGAGATTGATGTCAATCTAGGACTGCCGGTTATCACGGGTACCTGTAATGAGCCTGTTGGAACACTGGTTACACTGACGTTAACTGATAGCGGTGGTACGGATCACATTTTATCGTCGAGTGTGCAAGCCGGCGGTTTAATATTAGTGGAAGTGCCGCTTGTGCTCGCGCAGGTTATTGAAGGAAATATTGGTATTTCGCTTAGCGTGGCAGACGAGGCTGGCAATACTACCACCACAAATGACACTGGTTTAATCGACGTAACCGCCCCCTTACTTACATTAGATAATTTAGACCTCACGAATTTACTCACTTTAGGCCCGTTATTAACCGGAACCAGCTCTGAACCCGCAGGAACGATAGTTTCTGTGAGTATTTCTGCATTGGGTATTGTGACCATAGAGACGCAAGCCATAGTACAAGAAGGAGGCGGATTTGGTATTCAATTAGGTTTAGGTTTACCCAGTGTCATTGATATAGAGGCGAGTGTAACTGACCTTTCTGGTAATACGACGACTGTGCTTAATAATTACAGTCTATTGGGTGGTCTCTTCGATGAATCTCCTGCGCTATCGGCAAAAGCAGCACCAGACACTATAGAAGCAGATGATAACTTGTTAAGTTTCACGTTGGGCAGTGAGGAAAAAATCGATCTTACTTTTACCCCAGAAACTACACAAGCTGAACCCATCACCGAAAGCAGTGAGGTATCCTTAGATATGGCTGAACTCATATCCGACCCTGCCGATGAGTTGTTTACTAGCCCGGAAGATACGCAAATCGTAAGTGTGATTAAGAGTGCGGACACATCTTCCACGCCTGAGTCTGCGACCGAGACACTCAGTGTTTCACTTGCCGATCAGGAACTGATGAAAAGCTTAATTCAAAATAATAGTTTGACGATTGATGCTTAAAACAACTATCTGGGCTTGTTAAATAGCCCCATATCCGCAGGATAAAGGGCTTGTTGACTATTTTATTCGTGACGATAACGCGCTATTAACGCTGCAGTGGCATAGCCATTAGCGCATCATATGCGGTTTTAGGCTGATTATTTCGGTCGAATAATAGCGGGTAGTCGGTGCGTCCGCGCATTGGCCAATTATTACGCCAGCTATTTGCATCATTTACACCCCAAAACGTCACGCGCGAAATAGTCGAGTGATGTTTCAAAAATAAGGCAAAGATTTCTTTATAGCGCTGGCTTAACGCTTCTTGCTGCGCCTTTGGCAACACATCAGGGTAGGGGTTTAGCGCTTGTTGTAAGGCGAAATCTTGGCTGATATCTGCGCCTTGCTGTGCGTCATTAGGAAAGGGTAATACGGACACATCTAATTCTGTGATCATGGATTTTATGTCAAGCGTCGTGAATAGCTGAAGCGCATCATCCAATTCATTTAAAGCTGGGTGGGTCAATGAATAATGACCCTGTAAGCCAATGCCATGAATTTGTATGCCTTTATCCTGTAGTGAAGCGATTAATTTTGCTGCACCTGCACTTTTTTCAGGTTTATATAAGTTGTAATCATTGTAATAAAGCTCAGCATTTGGGTCTGCTTGATGAGCGTAAATAAAGGCCTTTTCAATAAAATCGTCGCCGATGATTTGTCGCCATTTAGAATCTCGCAGACTACCGTCTTCGTTTAACGCTTCGTTCACCACGTCCCAGCCTTGTATTTTACCCTTGTATCTACCCACGACTGTGCTGATGTGTTTTTGCATGCGTGCAAGTAATGCCTCTCGGGTAAGCGTCTGGCCCTGCTCATCTTCAAAGACCCAATCAGGGGTTTGGCTGTGCCAAACCAACGTATGCCCTACGGTGAACATCCGTTGCGTCACGCCAAAATTAACGTACTGGTCGGCTAATGCGAAATCAAAGGTATTGAGCTTGGGATGAATGCGTTCCCACTTGAGTTCGTTCTCTGGGGTGACAGTATTGAACTGCTTTTGAATAACGAGATCTGTGTCTTTTTGGGTTTGTGCAGCTTGCTCGCTATTGATCGCACTGCCGACTAAAAACAGTCCAGCGAAGTGTTCTTTTAAACTATCTGCTAGCGAGTTTGAGCTGCTCATGAGCGAGCAGAGTGCGAAGGCAATCACACTGTTTTTAGGGAATAAAGTGGCGGGTTTGCACATAATCGACCTCGTTAATAATATGTTAATTATTACCTATGCTGCCTGTCAAACACGCATATAACGATTACGTTTTTTGCTATCAGTCCTCCGTTATTTATTGCTTTGCTGGTATCAAACTTTGCATTTTTGCGCTCACATTCACCACATCCCTGACGTTACATGAGCAACTGTTGAACAAGTTTGCTCGTAAAACCAGCAAGAAGGGAGGGTGGTAAGGCCACACTACTTTGGGCGGTGAAATACCCTGAAATACCCTGAGTAATCAACATCTTTCAGCAGGGGTAGTAACCTCGTTAACCGATCGCCAATATACGTCTGAGTTCGTCGCCCAGTAAGCCGGGTAATATACCTAGCAGCAATAATCCTGCGGTAATGACGCCAATCCACATTTTACTCAAGTACGCCCCAGATGTTTGCTGGATATCCCTTTGCAAAGGAGCGAATAAGGTGAAAATCACCCGCAAGTAATAATACAAACCTACGGCACTGCCCACTAACATGGCGGTTACTAGCCACCAAGCGGAAAGCTTTACCGCTAGGGTCAGTAAATAGAACTTGCCGATAAAGCCTATGGTGATCGGCATGCCGGCAAGTGATAAGAAGGCCAGCGTCATGACACTAGCGAGCCAGGGGTGCTGCCAGAATAAACCTTGTAACTGCGGAAGGTCATCCAGATCCTGTTGCTCATCAAGTTTAGAAAGCAAAGTCAGTACGGCAAATATTAAGATTGAGGCCACCAAATACGCCAGCAGGTAATAACTTGCCCCTTCTAATACCAGACTATGATCTATGCCCATAGCGATCACGCCAGCGACCAACACATATCCCATATGAGCAATAGCAGAGTAGGCCATTAAACGTTTCAGACTGCGTTGTTGTAATGCTAACCAATTCCCCAGCAACATGCTGGCAATTGCCATCCAGCTAAGCATACGCACCATATCAGCTTCAAATTCTGGGGGGATTAAGAGTATTAACTTGATAAACAAGGCGAATACCGCAGCTTTGGATAAACTGGTCAGCAGCAGAGTTGAGTTAACAGGGGCGCCTTGATAAACATCTGGGGTCCAGAAGTGCAGCGGAACCAGTGATAGCTTAAATGCAAGCCCGGCCACGACCAAAACAAAGCCGCTTTTTGCCACCAGTTGCATGGGAGATGACAACATCTGTGTCAACAATAGCTGGCCACTAGTGGCATACAATAAGGCAAAACCCAGCAACAATAGGCTGGTTGCGGCACCAGAGAGCAAGAGGTACTTCATGGCGCCTTCGAGGGCAAGCTTACGCTCACGGTTGTAAGCGAGCATAGCCAACATCGACAAACTCATCAGTTCGATACTTAAAATGACGCTGGCCACGTGTCTAGACATGACCAATAATATGCTGCCTAAGCAAGATAATAGCAGCAATATGTAAAATTCTTCTGCCACCTCTTTACTGTTTTTGCCCATGTATGGGCCCTGTAATAGAGCCACTGAAATGGCCACCATTAACAATAATAAACTAAAAAATCCGCCTATGGGTTCGTGTTCGAATAATAAGGTGATTGTGCGCATATCTGTTGGGTATTGGCGAATTAATGCTCCCAGTGCCAAGGTTAAGGTCAGCACGGTCAAACCTTGGGCTAACACATTGTTGCGCTGCCAAGCGGCCTGTAACATTAAGGTCAGCACACCGACACAAATTATCAGAACCGGCAGCAGTAACCATAATTCCTGTAAGCTCATGGCCGATGCTCCTTGGCTATCTCTAGCAAGTTATTTAAGGTGTCTGCGCTTAACTCCAGTAATATGTGTGGCTGCAATCCGAAGTAGAATAAGGCCAATATCAATAAGCTGGTGTAAACCACCTCCCGCCCATGCAGATCGCTGATGTCGGTATTCATCGGGCCTTGAAAAGCGCGCTGGAATAAATGCAGACCGTACACGGCGGACCAGATTATGCCTAATGCCGCTACTATAGTGTGAGTAGGGAACGTCTGATAACTTCCCAATAGGGTAAGGAGTTCGCCATTAAAGTTAGCCAAGCCCGGCATACCAATCCCTGCCATCACAAAAATGAGTGTCACGGTAGCCATCTTAGGTGCATTAGCCCACATGCCGCCCATGTCGCCAAGTTCACGACTGTGAATACGATGCTGAATTATTCCCGCCATACTAAACAGGGCCGCACTGCTGATACCATGGGCAACAATTGTTAATATTGCGCCTTGAAATGCCACTTCACGCCAACTGAATAACGCCAGCAATACAAATCCCATATGGCTGATACTAGAATAGGCAACCAAACGCTTGAAATCAGTTTGGCTGTACGCCATTAACGCGCCATATATGATGCTCAATACCCCGAGTGTGACGGCTATAGGGGCGAATTGCATACTTGCATCGGGGAACAGTGGCAAGACGATACGGATCAGCCCATAGGCTCCTGTTTTCAGTAAAATACCCGCTAACAACACGCTGCCCGCAGTGGGGGCCTGGGTATGCGCATCGGGTAGCCAACTATGCAAGGGCACCATAGGTAACTTCACGGCAAAGGCAATGAAAAAACCGAGCATCAGCCACCACTCCAGAACACTGTCTAAAGACAGGTTAGCTAATGCTGAAAGGCTGAAGCTCAGCTGGCCGGTTTGGGTTTGGTGCTCAAGTGCCAGGGCAATTATGGCTACCAACATCAGCAAACTACTGGCCTGGGTGAAGATAAAAAATTTGATGGCCGCGTAGCGCCGATTTTCATTGCCCCAGATCAAGATCAAGGCTGTCATGGGCAGTAGCATCACTTCCCAAAACAAGAAGAATAAGAAAAGATCGGCGGCTAAAAATACCCCTATTATCCCCGCAATACTAAACATTAGATTGAAGTGGAAAAAGCCTTGATGCAGCGTAATGTCGCGCCAAGATACCGCCAGCGCGAGTATGGCCAAGCCTATGGTCAATACCACCATCAACAGGGCAAGGCCGTCAAACCATAAGGCAAAATGAATATTAAAACGGGCAAACCAATCCCAACTTAGGGTGCTTTCGCCCAAACTACCCAAATATAATACGAGTAATAACATGCCGATTAAACCACTCAAGGTGATCCAGTTCCCCGCTCCCTGAAAGCGCTTTTCGACGGTCCATGCTAAGGCACCACATAATAACGGAAGCCAAATAAGCCAACTTAACGCCACCATATTAGCCCTCCTAACATTAGGACACAGCCCGCCAACGTGCCGTACAAATACCAACGTAATTTGCCGTTTTGACTGGTGACCAATACGGCATTTAGGCGAAAGTTTAACCAGGCGACGAAACGATAGAAGTGATCGATGACATCGGATTTATTTAGCCTCGCAAACAGCCGCAAGGGTTGGGTGAAAAGACGATTGTATAGCCAGTCAAAGCCTAAACCGTCTCGGCAAAAGCGGGTCATTGTGCCGTCAACCTGCCGAGGGGTTGTGCGCGGGAAGTATAATACCCAGGCAACAACGAAGCCGAACGCCGACACGGCAACTGGCATCCATTCAATCCACAGGGTGACATGGGGATGGGCTGCTTGCGCAAATACCCGGCTAAAATCCAACGTGATAAAGCCGCCCACAACTGCCAATACAAATAGTGGCAGCAAAGGCAATACAAAGTGGCTAGCGGGGCTGAAATCTCTTTCTTCTACATGCTGGCTCGCTGGGCCAAAGCAAACGATAAATAATAAACGGAAACTGTATAAACTGGTGAGAAAAGCACCCAGTACGCCCAAGCTCCAGAATACGGGGCCTGCGGTATGGGCTTGCCAAGTGGCAGCCAAAATGGCTTCTTTGCTGAAAAAGCCGGACGTGCCCGGGAAGGCAACCAGCGCCAACAGACCGATTAATAAAAATGTCGAGGTGAGTGGCAGGCTGCGAAACAAGCCCCCCATTTTATAGATGTTCTGCTGGTGATGTAATTTTACTATTATGCTACCTGCGGTTAAAAACAACAGCGCTTTAAAAAAAGCATGGGTCATCAAATGGAAAATAGCACTGTCGAATGCCAATGCCCCTAAACCGAGAAACATATAGCCAATTTGGCTCATGGTTGAATAGGCCAATACACGCTTGATATCTGATTGAAATAAGGCGGCAATCCCTGCCAATACCAGTGTCAGTGCGCCAATCCAAGCAACTAAGGTTAATATGCCTTCGACTTGTAAAAATAGCGGATGCAGTCTGGCAATGAGATACACGCCAGCGGTCACCATAGTTGCCGCGTGTATAAGTGCGCTAACTGGGGGAGGGCCGGCCATGGCATCGGGTAACCAGGTTTGCAGCGGCAGCTGAGCTGACTTGCCTACCGCGCCACCAACCAGCAATAAACAGGCTAACCAAAGTGTGTGTTGCGCCACGGGAACCGGCGAGCTCAGGATGGTCGCAATATGTAAACTGCCAAATTCAGTAAACAATATGAGCAAACCCAGCATCATAGCGGTATCGCCCACGCGGGTGACGATAAACGCTTTTTTGGCTGCCTTGACGTTATTGGGATCGTGTTGCCAAAAGCCGATTAGCAAAAAGCTGCATAAACCAACACCTTCCCAGCCTAGATACAAGAGTACTAGGCTGTCCCCTAATACCAAAATCAACATGGCGAACACAAACAAGTTCATATACACAAAGAAGCGTTGTATGTCTTTATCGTCATACATGTAAGCGGCAGCGTACCAATGGATCATCCACCCGACACCCGTAATGACCCCTGTCATAACCAACGACAGTTGATCTAGTTGCAACGCAGCATTAATTGGGGCGTTGGCAATAGGCAGCCAGTTAAATAATACTTGGTGAAATACGGGTTCACCTGAGGCGACAAAAGCCAAACCGATAAACAGACTGAGCAATGCAGCTAAACCTATTGAGCCCACTCCCAGTATGGCTACGACAAAGGGCGATAGCCGGCCAGCGGTCAACAATAAAACCAAAGCTGACGCAAGGGGCAACACAGGGACAAGGAATAACAGATCTTGCATGTCTATTTAACCCCTCAACTCGTCTAGTTTATCAATGTTCAAGTCGCTGACATGAGCCCGCAGACGGATAAGCAATGCCAGACCGAGTCCCACCTCTGCAGCGGCGACAGTGATGATCAATATATAGATAATTTGCCCGTCAGCTTGCTGCCATAGACTGCCAGCCAGAATAAAAGCCAGAGCGGCGGCGTTGAGCATGATTTCCATGGACATCAGCATAAAAAGGGTGTTTTTACGCGCTAATAAGCCAATTAAGCCTATGGCCCAGAGTAAGGCTACCAGCACAAAACCGTGTTCAATCGGAACCGTCATGGTTGGTTCACCTCTTTATTTACTGGCTTGTGGGGCAGGGCTTTGGCAAGATGATAGCCTCCTACTAAGCCAGCCAGCAGCAAAAAAGAAGCAATTTCAACGGCCAGCAAATAAGGGCCAAACAACAAGCTGCCCACCGCTTTCGCGTCGATTAATGTGACCTGGCTCTCGGTAGATGTCCAGGCAGGTTGCGACTGTAAAATGAACAGCACTTCAACTAACAAGACCGTCACCAACAAGCTGGGGCCCAGCCAACTTTGCCAGCTTAGCCATTGGCTTTCCCGCTCGATGTCCTGTTGGTTAATGTTGAACATCATCACAGCAAAGACAAAGAGCACCATGATCGCCCCTGCATAGACAATGATTTGCAGGGCCGCAGCAAAAGGCGCACCCAGCAGATAAAAACAAAGGGCTAGGGCTAATAAACTGACGATTAGATATAGCAGGGCATGCACAGCGTTTTTTTGGGTGATCACGCAAAAACTGGCAAGCAGCGCTATGCTGGCGCTAACATAAAATAACCCTAGGCTATTCATGGCAATAAGCTCCTTATGTCCACCGGTGGTTTTTCGTTATCTGCTTGCCCTTTGCCCTTGTCTTTTATACTGATCCCAGCTTTGTGATAAAAGTTGTACTCAGGGTACTTACCCACACCATCAATCAATAAATGTTCTTTCTCATACACCATGTTCTGCCTGTCATATTCAGCCATTTCCACATCAGGGGTCAGTTGAATGGCATACGTTGGGCAGGCCTCTTCACATAAACCGCACATGATGCAGCGAGAGAAATTAATACGGAAAAAATCTGCACGCCAACGACCATGCTGGTCTTCGGTTTTTTGCAGTGAAATGCAATCTACCGGGCACGCTACCGCGCATAAATTGCAGGCAACGCAGCGCTCTTCACCGTCTGGATCTCGGGTCAACACGATACGCCCTCGATAGCGGGGCGCTAAGTAGGGCTTTTGCTCCGGGTATTGCACGGTATCGGTGCGATCAAATAGGTGTTTAAATACAGTCCACAAGGTTCTTATTTGGCTATACATAACTAAAAATCTCCCCACAGTTTGACAAATGCGGTGGCGACCAGATTAAGCAGAGCGAGAGGTAATATCCACTTCCAGCCCAATTCCAATAACTGATCAAATCGTGGCCGAGGTAGCGCCGCTCTTAGCAATACAAAGAAACAAATTAAGCTCAAGGTTTTTAGCAAAAACCACACAATCGGTGGTAACCAAGGACCCAACCAGCCGCCTAAAAAAACGGTGGTGATCATCATGGATATCAGCATCATGCCCAAATATTCACCGAGGAAAAAAAGCGCAAATTTAATGCCTGAATACTCGGTGTGAAAACCGGCTGTCAGCTCAGTTTCTGCCTCAGGTAAATCAAATGGCAGACGATGACTTTCGGCTATACCAGCAATCATGAAGATCACAAAGCCGAGAAACTGCGGAATGACATACCACATATTCTGTTGGGCTAACACAATGTCACTGAGTTTAAAACTGCCACTTAAGATGACGACCCCAAGCAGGGACACCCCCATAAAAACTTCGTAGCTGATCGTTTGGGCCGCCGCGCGCATCCCCCCTAACAACGCATACTTATTGTTGGATGCCCAACCAGCCAGCACGACTGAATACACCGCCATTGAGGTCATTGCCAGAAAGAACAGCAAGCCTATATTGCTGTCTGACACCATTAAGTTTGGACTCATAGGCACCACAGCGAAACTCATTAACACCGCCAATGCACCAATCAAGGGTGCTAAAACAAAAACAGGGCGATCGGCGAAAGGTGGGATCCAGTCATGCTTGAACAAAATCTTTATCAAATCAGCGAGAGACTGCAAGATACCAAAATAGCCCACCCGATTAGGGCCGTAACGCTGTTGGAAAAAGCCCAGCAAACGCCTTTCAAACCACACTAACATAGCGGCAGTTGGCACCAATATGGCGACCATAGCAGCAATCATTAGCACGAGATCTAAGGTTGGCATTAGTTAGCTCCCTGAATAAAGCGAATGGGGATCGTTTGGTCTTGGGTTAAAAACCTCGTATGCTGCGCCTGCTTTTGGGCTTCTTGGGTTCCCGTCAAGTTTGCTAACTGGGCGCGATATGCCTGAGTCTGTTCCTGGGTCGCCAGAATTAGCGCGTCGCAATGCGTCAACGGGAAGTATTGGTCGGCCGGTGCGTAGATCAATAGGCTGCTTTTTGGAACTTGGCTGCTAATTACCACCTGAAAAAGTAAGGGGTTGTCGTCACAACTGACCAATTGGCCAGCTTGCAATTTCAGGCTCTGTGCTTGGGCGGCACTCATGACGATTTGCGCCTGCACTTTAAGTTGAGCGATGGGTAGGGCGTGTAAGCTCAAACTGTCACTGCCAAACACTTTTTGCATGGGCAATAACTGCCACTTGGCTTTATTGACCTTTGACCAATCCATTTGCCAGTTAACCCATTGCTTGCTTGGGTTTGCAGAGATACACAGCACGCCTTTTTGCGCCGTAAGCGGACCATTAAGATATTCGTCTTTAAACTTGTGGTTTGATTGATTCGAATTCCAGCCAGGCGACCAGCTGTATGCCAAGGGTTGCTCACCTTTATCTCCGGCAATGGTACCTTCCATGCTCTGCTTATACGGCGCAAGGCTCTCTGCAAAGGGCTTTGGTTCATGTACAGTTTGATTCGCTAACATTGCTGTGCGGCCACTGGTTCTTGGTGTCTGTAGTGCCATTTGCCCATGGGGATCTGACAGCCAGTGAGCGACTAGCTGGGGATAATGCAGGCAAATATTATCTCTTAGTTGGCCCAAGTTCGTCATATTGCCCAGCGCATGCCCAGTGAGTTTGCCGATATTAACAAGCCACTGCCAGCCAGGCATGCATTGTCCAGATGGCTTGGTTGCAGGAATATGCGACTGAATTAACCCTTGATAATTGAGCTGAGAGCCACTGCTTTCACTGAAGGTTGAAAGCGGCAAGGTGAGTTCATTTTTATGCCCAGCCCTGAGCTGTGTTAAACGTACTAGGTGGTTGGCGCTCGCGCCCAGCTTGGTTAATTGCTCATTGAATGGGGCTTGAGTGTGGTCCAGCACCATCAAGTTGCATGTATTATGTGTCAGTCTTTGTGCAAGTTGTTGCCCACTGAGTCCACCTTGCTGTGCCAGCAGACCCAAGCCTAGGGTATTTGTTTCCGGAGGAACGATGCACAGCATGCTTTCATCATGTTCTGGCTTGAGCTGGGCCAATGCGTTACGAATATTATTTGCTGCTGCTAACAGTGCCGGATGACCCGCAGACCAGCCCGTGATGATCAACGGTTGCTTGGCATTTTTAAGGATCTGCGCCAGTTGTTGGATTTGGGGATCTACTTTGTGTGCCTTGGGAGAAGGGGCCTGCCCACTAAGCAAATTCGCCAGCATAAATCCCTGCTCTGCTGCGTGTTTGGGGTCGCACAGCACCTTGATAGTGGCTAGTTCACTTAAGGTGCTCGTACCATAACCAAAATAAGCCAGAGGTACCGGGTTATGCGGAGCAAGGGCGCGTACCGCCGCGTCTTGCCAAGCCGGGACGCGCAGTTTTTCAGCTTGTTCCCGGGCATTATTTAGCAAAGCTTGACGAATGGATAAGGCAATGCGCGGGGCGCTATTGTTGACGTCTTCTCCCAATATTACGATAGCATCAGCCTGTTCCATTTGCGCTAAACTGGCTTGGGGCCACTGCTGTAAAATCGTCATATGACGGGACAGTAAGTCTTCTTGCTGCGGATCTAAGGCGGGACAAAAGTTTTCAGGGCCAACTAATTGCTGTAGGCAAAAATTATCTTCTAGGCTGGCTTGACTACTACCAATACCCAGCCAAGGGTTTTTATCCTTGAGCAAGGTGATTAAGTCAGCGTCTCGCCAATCTGTTTTTTTGCCGTGTAGGTATATGTCCCGTTGGCGTTGTTCACTGTTCACAAAGCCAAAGCCAAAACGTCCTCGGTCACACAAAAAATAACTGTTTAGGTGTGCGTTAAAGCGATTGGTTACGCGTCGAACTGAGCCGTAGCGTTCAGATACACTGGTGTTGCAACCCACCGCACAGTGCTGGCAGATTGAAGGGGCCGATTGTAAATCCCATTTACGGCTGTAATGGTCGCCAAAAGGTTTGTCAGTGAAGACTCCGGTAGGGCAAACTTCGACTAAATTTCCGGCGAATTCGCTTTGCAGCGTGCCATCGCTTTGGCGGCCAAAATACACATGGTTTTTCGATGCTTGAGCACTGAGATCAGTACCCCCAGCATAGTCTTTATAGAACCGTTCACAGCGATAACAGGTAATGCAGCGATTCATTTCATGTTTAATCAAGGGACCAAGTTGCTGATTTTCAAAGGTAGTCTTTTTGCCTTTGTAGTGTCTTACACTATGCCCTGTCATCACCGTCATATCTTGTAAATGACACTCGCCACCTTCGGCACATACCGGACAATCATGGGGGTGATGAGTCATAAGCGCGCCAATCACCTGTTCACGAAATTCTTGTTCCGCTGGTTGTTGCATACTAACGCGCATTCCATCAGAAACCGGTGTCATACAGGCGACAATCAGGCGGCCGCGGTTATCATTTTCATCTTGATATTGTGTCATGGCGCACTGCCGACACGCCCCCACAGCCCCCATGGCTGGATGCCAGCAAAAGTAGGGTAGGTCCATTTTTAATGACAGACAGGCCTGTAATAGGTTCTGGCCATCACGAACTGTGTACTGCTGATTGTCGACAAATATTTTAGCCATAAATTACTGTCGGTGAGGACACCCCTTGTGGTCAATATGTTGTTGAAAATCATCGGCGAAGTACTTCATACCACTGCGTAGTGGCTCAACCGCTCCCGGTGCAAGTGCACAGAAGGTTTTACCTATCCACATAAAACCGCACAGTTGTTGTAACGTATCCATGTCGTCTTGATTGCCATGCCCGCTTTCGATACGGGTTAATATTTCCACCGCCCAAGGCAGGCCGTCTCGACAGGGGGTGCACCAACCACAAGATTCCTGAGCAAAAAACTGTAATAAATTAAGGATCATGCCCACGGGACAATGTTGATCGTCCAAGGCGATAATCAAGCCGGTGCCCATGCGACTGCCTGCTTTGGCAATGGCGTCATATTCCATGGGTAAATCCAAATGTTCTGGCATGAGGAAGTCCGTTGAGGCTCCGCCGGGTAACCATCCTCTTAGTGTCAGACCATCTTGCATGCCACCGGCTAATTGAAATATCTCTCTGGCTGGCGTGCCCATAGGCAATTCCCATAAACCGGCATTTTTGACTTTGCCGCTAATACCATAAATTTTACTGCCACTATCCGTGCCGGCAGTCAATTGGGTATACCAGTGCGAACCGTGTTTTAAGATGCTCGGCAAATTACATAAGGTTTCGCAATTGTTGACTATGGTTGGTCGCCCAAAAAGGCCCACGACTTGCGGAAAAGGAGGTTTAGCGCGAGGAGTGGCACGCTTGCCTTCAAGTGCATTGATTAAGGCGGTTTCTTCACCGCAAATATAACGTCCTGCGCTCGTGTGAAGATGTAACTTAAGTGTGTAAGGTGTCCCTTTTATGTTTTCACCCAGCCAGCCAGCAGCGTAGGCTTCTTCTATGGCCTGGTGCAAGCGAGTGGCGCATAAGCGGTATTCACCGCGTAGGAAAATATAGGCGACATCTGCACCTATGGCGTAGGCAGCGATCAACATACCTTCGATGAGTAGGTGAGGGGCACCTTCCATCAACCAGCGATCTTTAAAGGTACCCGGCTCCATTTCATCGGCGTTACAGACTAAGTATTTATGCTCAGGCGCATTTTCGCCCATGGGCACAAAACTCCATTTCATGCCAGTAGAAAAACCTGCTCCCCCTCGACCTTTTAAATTCGAATCTGTGACTTGTTGCTGCACTTCTTGGGGGGATATTTTGAGTGCATTTGAGAAACCTTGGTAGCCACCTGTACTTTGATAAGCGCTTAGATTTTGCGGATTTTCCACGTCTAGGTGTGTGCTCAGCGGACGGTCTGTAGGGTTATTCATTTTTGCCTCCGCCCAAGCTTTGTAGCAGTTTGTCTATACTGGCTATATCCAAGTTCTCTATCAGTTCGCCGTCTAACATTAAGGCGGGGGCCTTGTTACAGCAACCCAGACAAACATTGGGTAATAGGGTGATATTTCCATCACTGGTGGTTTGGCCAAATTCTACGTTTAAGGTGTTGCGCAGATGGTCGGCAATCGTCTGAAAGTCATTTAACCAACAACTAATACTGTTGCACAAATGGATCACATGTTGGCCGACGGGCTGGCGATAAATCAAGTTATAGAAGGTGGCGATCCCTTCCAGTGCAGTGGCTGACATACAGAGCATATCAGCGATGGCGTATAAGCTTTCATCGCTTATCCAGCGACGTTCGCGCTGGACAATTTGCAGCGCATCAATCGCGGCGGCAGGACGACTTTCATATAAGGCGCACTCGTGCTCAATGGCATCAATTTCCGATTGGCTGAGTACTTGACGGTAATCGACGGTTTGCTCAGCGTACGCTTGGACTTGCTTGATCGGTATTACTTTACTCATCGGTCTACGTCCGCCATCACAAAATCTATGCTGCCAATGGTGGCAATTAAATCCGCGATCATCTGGCCTTTGGCCATCACAGGTATCATCTGTAAATGTGGGAAAGAGGGGGTACGAATACGGGTACGATAACTCATGGTACTGGCATCACTGGTGAGGTAATAAGCATTGCTGCCTTTGGTTGCCTCCACTTCCATCATGGCTTCCCCGGCAGGAATGACCGGCCCCCAGCTAACCCCTAAAAAATGGGGGATCAAGGTGTCTATATCTTGCATCGTGCGTTCTTTTGGTGGGGGAGTGGTCAGCACGTGATCGGCTTTATAAGGTCCTTCTGGCATATGTTGCACACATTGGCGAATGATCCGCATGCTCTGGCGGATTTCAGCCACCCGCACCGCGCAGCGATCATAGCTGTCGCCACGAGTGCCAAGGGGGACGTCAAAATCGAAATTTTCATAACCGCAATAAGGACGTTTTTTACGTAGATCCCAGTCGAAACCGGTTGCTCTAAGTCCGGGACCCGTTACCCCCCATTCGATGGCTGTGGCAGTATCATAAGCCCCTATGCCCACAGCGCGTTTTTTGACCAGACTGTTTTGCATTACCATCTGGTCGTAGTCGGCCATTCGGGCTGGCATATAGTCAAGCCATTCGGTGATCATCTTGTCCCAGCCCTTAGGTAAGTCAGCGGCTAGACCGCCAATTCTGAACCAAGCTGGGTGCATGCGGGCGCCAGTGATAGCCTCGACAATGGCAAACAGTTTTTCTCGGTCGACGAACATATAAAAAATAGGCGACAGTGAACCAATATCTTGAGCGAAGGTGCCATAAAACAAGAGGTGGCTGAGGATCCTAAATATCTCTGCCATCATCACTCTGATGACCTTTACCCGCTCAGGCACCTCGATACCAGCGAGTTTTTCTATGGCCATCACATAGGGCAGGTTATTCATTACCCCGCCCAAGTAATCAATGCGATCTGTGTACGGTATGTAAGAATGCCAGCTTTGGCGCTCCCCCATTTTTTCAGCGCCGCGATGGTGATAACCGATATCCGGTATGGCCTCGACAATCTCTTCACCGTCCAGTTGTAGCATGATGCGGAAAACGCCATGCACACTGGGGTGATTGGGTCCTAAATTGAGCCACATGAATTCGTCGGGAGCGCCCTGGGGGGTTAATCCCCAATCGGCGGGGTTAAATTTCAGTGCTTGCTGTTCTATATCTCGCAAGTCGTCAGACAAACTGTACTCACCCATTTCCGTGGCGCGGGCAGGATGGGTTTTACATAAGGGGTGGCCCAGCCAAGTGGTAGGCATCATGATGCGGCGCAGGCACGGGTGTCCGTCAAATTTAATCCCAAACAAATCCCATACTTCACGTTCGTACCAGTTGGCATTAGGCCAAATCGACGTCACACTGGCCAATGCTTTGTTATTTTGGTCTAGGGCGACCTTAATACGCACATCTTGATTGCGCTCGTAGGAACGTAATAGATAAACCACCGTAAAATCTTGGCGCTGGGGGAGGACCATATGTTGGCGAGTAGTTTCGTCGATAGCAGTCAAATCGAACAGGAAGGTAAAAGGCTTATCCAGTTTGTAGCGAGCGGCATCGCACAAGGTTAATAGGTCTTTTTTAGCTACCCAAAAGGTCGGAATTTGATCCGCAGTGGTCTCTGTCAGTAGCACGGAATTCGCCAACCAGGGCTGTAGTTCGCTGAGTAAATCTGGTGTCGATACTTGCTGCATATCTACACTCTATCCGGCGGAGTGAGATCCCGAGCGCGCATGCGTTCACTATTATGAATGTCTCGCTGACTCGGTTTTTCAATTTGGCTGACGTGGTTGTCATCGCCAATTACCCAGCTAATAGGACGTTGCTCACGACCGATGGACTCTTGCAACAAGAGTAAGCCTTGCATTAATGCCTCTGGGCGGGGCGGGCAGCCAGGAACATAAACATCAACAGGCAGAATTTTGTCGACCCCTTGTACCACAGAATAAATGTCGTACATGCCGCCGGAATTGGCACAAGAGCCCATAGATATGACCCATTTCGGCTCTAACAGTTGGTCATATAGATGTTTAACGACTGGGGCCATTTTTCGAAACACAGTGCCTGATATAACAATCAGGTCTGCTTCTCTAGGAGTGGCGCGAATCACTTCGGCGCCAAAACGGGCGATGTCATGGCGGGCGGTAAAACTGGTGGCCATTTCCACATAACAACAAGACAAACCGAAGTTGAAAGGCCAGATAGAATTTTTGCGACCCCAATTGATCATGTTGTTAAGACTGGTAAAAATGACATTCTTTTTTACCGCTTGCTGAACTTGCTCATCTAAAACAGGGATCTGTTGCTGAGCGGTGTTTGGATCACTGAGATTCCAATCCATTAATTTTGCTCCGGCAGGTGTCGTTTACGAATATTTAGCGCGCCAATACGCCACAAATAAACTAAAGCAATCAAGAGTATGAGTATAAATACCAAGGCCTCGATAAAACCGGTCACGCCCACCTGTTCAAAGGAAATGGCCCAAGCAAATAGGAACAAGGTTTCTAAATCGAAGATGACAAAGAAAATAGCGTATAGAAAAAAGTGATTGGCAAATTTCACCCGAGCATTACCGAGAGGTAATATTCCGGATTCATAGGGTAGGTGAGTAGAATGACCGCGTGTTCTTGGCCCCAATATTGTCGAGACGAGCATCACTCCCCCCAGCAATACTAACGTAAAGGCAAAATACAGCAGTATTGGCCACAATTCGACCAGTGCTTGCTCCATACCAGTTCCCCCAAATTAAACAGTAGTTACGGTCATAAATGCCGTATTACCTCTTTGGACTGATCCTCTACAACGTCCGTTGAGGTTGTACTAAAAATAACCAAAAATATTCTTGTTCGTCAAATAAATAAACATTGTCATAATAGGAAAATGCTCCCTAGGCGTTACTAGGAAAGACTTTCAACCATTAAATTTTTTACATATCCAGCATTGAATATATGTCGATGGAAAGACGTTTTTTCTCTTCAATCATATGTAGATGCAAATGCTCAAATAACTCCTGCACTTGTTGGCAGTCGACTGCGTCCACCATTTCTTGGTATAGATCACAGAAATAATTATCAAGGTCGGTAGCAATGGCTTCCACTTGTGAACTGGTGATTGAGCGGGTAACAAATTTATTAGCGAATAAATCGTCTACACCATGTTCGTGGTCAAATTGAAAATACGTATTGAGGATTTTGGCAGGGGCTTTTTGAATATAGCCAAGCATAGACGTACACAATTCTGCTTCGTGTTTGGCCAGTGTGGCCAGCAGCATTTTAACCCGTTCGTTGTCGGCTTGAAAGGCTAAGTCTTGATAAAATGTGCTTGCCCGGGCATGTAATTGCTGATTATGTTGCAATAATTCACGCACTTGAGAAAAGTTACTCATTGATAGTTTTCCTGTTCCAGAATCCGCAATGATCATGTTTTCAAATGTTCCAACTTTTGCTGACTAGCTGGTTAACACATTTTTAACATAGCGCAATAATTGTTCAGAAGATACTGAAAGTTAGGATGTTTTCAATATTGAAAAATTTATTTTTATTTTAACGTCTTGGGTTATAGGCACCCCTAGTATGGCTTACTGGCATTTATCTCTGGGGGAGTTTGCCCAATGCTTCATGCTCATATCGCAATGCAAAGACTTACTGCATAGGACGTCATTGGAAAACGTTTGCGGACTAGCAAAATCAATTTACTCGTGAGACTAAGCAACGGCATATTCACTCACAACGACGATAATATATTTGTGATAGGTTAGGTAAATCAGGGATATTTTGTGTGCAAAGTTCGAGGTGTTGCTGGCGTAAATAGCTGTGGTATCTAAACGGCTTGTGGGCGCGTATTTATACCTTTGCTTGCAGCAGCGTCTGTATTTTGTCCGCCACGTAGCGCACACGTTGGCTTTGCGAGACCTGTGTGTGGCGACAAAGATATAAGGTTTCACTAACCGGATGGGCTAAAGTATGAATACGAATTTTGGCTTGCTTGGCAAAGGCTTTTGCCGCATGTAATGGTAAAACACTGAAACCAAAACCTCTGCTAACGGGCTCTAAAATGAGACTAATTTGATTAGAAAACCCTCTCTCTTGAAACTGTTCTGGATGTTCAAATTGAAGAAAATTCGCCCGCAACAAAGCCTGACAATGATGATGTCCATCTGGATGAGAGATAAAACCCAACCTCTGTAAAACCGGCCAATTAATATCTGCAATACGGTTGTCAGTTACCAATACGAGCGCCTCTTGGGCGATAGCTTGAGTGAATACATCTGGGAGCGTACTGGGCTGGGTCGTAATACCTAGGTCAAAATGCCGTTGACTCACGTCACGTTCAATACTCTTATTTGGTGCAAATGAATGCATTACGCTCAATTTAGGGTGTTGCTGTTGTAAATCGAGTAAAAACGGGTACAAGGTTAACCCCACGCTGCCAGGCGTAGCGATGCGCACGCGTCCGCTATGGGGATCATCTTGCTTGATATTCTGCTCAAGTAATTCAGTTGCTTGTAATAATTTTCGACCATCTCGATGAAGCGCTACACCTGCGTCGGTCAAAGTAAAGGATTTACCTACTCGAATGAGCAACGGAGTAGCCAATTGCTGTTCAAGTTTTTTGATCTGCTGACTCACACCTGATTGCGTCATAAACAAAGCGTGGGCGGTTTGGGTGAAGTGTCCCAAATCAGCCAGAGTACAAAAGGTTTTTAACCAGACGGTGTTAATCATTACAAGTCGTACTCATTTTCATTCCAAATCATAATTTTTCATACTTTATCATAGCGGGTACAGTAGCGTCACTTGATTGATGAGGCATCAATCATTCCGGCAATTCAGTCTCCCATTGACCGAATAAAGCCAAAATTTAGCTGACAAATTATTAAGGAGTGACATCATGACTACCCCGTATCCACGTACTTTTTCCCACATAGGCATTTCTGTACCCGATGTAGAAAAAGCGGTTGAGTTTTACACCCAAGTCCTTGGTTGGTACTTGATTATGCAACCAACTGAAATCATTGAGGACAAAAGCCCCATCGGAGAAATGTGCACCGATGTATTTGGCGCCAATTGGAATAAATTTAAGATAGCGCACCTGTCCACGGGCGACCGAGTGGGTGTGGAAATCTTCGAGTTCGCTAATCAGAAAGACCCAGAAGATAATTTTGAGTACTGGAAAACCGGCGTTTTTCACTTTTGTGTGCAAGATCCCAATCTGGAAGAACTCGCAGATGCGATTGTCGCTGCCGGTGGCAAGAAACGCATGGCCAAACCGCGTTATTATTACCCGGGTGAAAAACCATACCGCATGATTTATATGGAAGACCCTTTTGGCAATATTTTAGAAATTTATAGCCACAGTTATGAACTAACGTATGCTGCAGGCGCCTACTAAATCTTGTCGAGTAACCCTTTTAATAATGATAAACGGGTTACTCTTGCCAGTTAGCAAAGTGTTCCAATAAAAAGTTGATCGCCAGACGTGCTTTGGCCGGTAAAAAATTACGGTTAGCGTACACAATCCAAGTGGCAATATCGCGATTCCAATAGGGCGCTAAAATAGGCTGCAAATTGCCATTTTTTAGGGCATCGCCATAACTTGATCGCGGCATATACGCAATCCCAAGGCCGCGTTCACAAGCACTGACCACACTTCGACCACTGTTTGAGCGCCATCTGGCATCCAGCTTAACCTCAAGGCGCTTATCCTCATGGCTGAAAAACCACGTGGTGTTGTTGGTCATTAGGCAGTGATGTTTCGCAAGTTCGCTTGGGTGCTCAGGCGTTCCGTGTTTGCTGAGATACTCTTGACTGGCGGCTGCAACGAGGGAGCGGTTGGTTAACTTACGGGCAATCAAGCTCGAGTCTTTCATCGGCCCATATCGAATGGAAAAATCAAACGCATCATCAATAAAGTTGACCATTTGCGAATTGAAGTCCATCTCAATGGCTAGTTTGGGATGTAGTTGGGCAAACTCCATTAATAAAGGGGCAATATGTTGCTCGGCGAATTCCCCCGCCGCAGACACTTTTAAGGTACCGCTTAGTTCCACTTGTTTGTCGAATACTGTCTCATTTGCTTCTTGTAAGCCGTACACCAATTCTTGGCAGCGGCTGAAATAAGATTGTCCGGCATCGGTTAAACGCACATTTCGCGTGCTACGAGCAAGCAATGACACCCCAAGTGCTTTTTCCAACGCAGCTACCTTGCGGCTTATATGTGACACATTGACATTTAATTTTCGTGCAGCCGCTGAGAACCCTTGGGTTTCAGCCACGGCAACAAACTCTATGATCCCATTGAAGGTAATGCTCATATAAGGTAACTCAACAATTTTTCCACCCAGAAATGATTATTGCATATTTGCAATAATCATTTGCTATTTATCGGGATTATCAAAAATACACCAAGAGACTAGACTCTCTTCATCGTAAAAACACAAACCAATTTCAACGCAAGGAGATACAAATGAAAAATGTACTTATTATTTTGACCAACCATGCCACGCTAGGAACGACCGACGAAGCAAACGGTACTTACTCTCCTGAGCTGACCCATGCCTTACACGCATTTTTAGAAGCGGGATACCGCTATGATCTCGTCTCGATTAAAGGTGGAAATGCCCCAGTTTATGGTGTTGATATGGAAGACGATCAGGTCAACAGCGAGGTGTTTACAGCACAAGATCTGGCCAACAAGTTAGCCAATACCAAAAAAGCCAGTGACGTTAATCCAGATGACTACGACGCTGTATTCTATCCTGGTGGATTTGGCTTGCTATCTGATTTAGCCGACGATGAAAATGTGGCAAAACTAACGGCAACCTTGTTTGAAAAAGGTGCGGTTGTGGGCGCCGTGTGCCATGGTCCTGCTGGCTTACTACCCGTTAAATTGTCTAACGGCAAATACCTGATTGAAGACATCATGGTGACCGGCTTTACTCGAGAAGAAGAAGTGGAATACGGCACTATCAGTAAAATTCCTTTCTTGTTAGAAGAAGCATTAACCAGACGCGCGGGGCAGTACGCAAAAATCGCTCCTTGGGGAGAATATGTTATCAAACAA
This sequence comes from Paraglaciecola polaris LMG 21857, assembly GCF_000315055.1. Lineage (GTDB taxonomy): Bacteria > Pseudomonadota > Gammaproteobacteria > Enterobacterales > Alteromonadaceae > Paraglaciecola > Paraglaciecola polaris. The sequence continues at coordinate 21,263 of NZ_BAER01000115.1, forward strand.
GATAGGGTGATCACTGGGCAAAATCCAGCTTCGGCAGGGGCAGTAGGCCAAGCAATGGTTGAACGTTTAGCGCAATAATCCCAGTCAGTCGCCAACCTAAGTGCGCTGCGAACAGGGTGTGCGACGAACAGAGTGTGCGACGAACAGAGTGCAATGATTGGCTAAAGCTGAATTGTTAACACCATAAAAACCCGCTAATTAGCGGGTTTTTTGGCGGGTTTAACTTCAAAAGGCTACCAAACTACTTTTTATGAATGTAAAACTTCTCGTAGAAGGTGTATACCCAATGCGGTTTATAAATGACCATTAAAGTTATCGTCATGCCGTTTAACATCCCTTCGGGGAACAAGAGCAACCAAATCAGTACCAAATAATTATCTTCAATGGTCAGCCAGTCGTATTGGCCGTCAAGATAAAAGTATCCTCCGAGCAAGCACATTTTGACTGCCATCATTAGCGCGCCGGGTAAAAAAGCGCAAACAAAAATATACACAAATACGTGGCGAGATAATTTATGAAAGGCAAAGCTGTAAATTAAATAACTTAAGCCCAGCGGGGCCATGACGCCCAGTAATCCATTCACGCCAAGCATTCGCCAGCTTTCTTCGCCTACTAGGGTTACGCCAACTAATGCCAAACATGCACTGACCACAGCCCAGCGAAAACCGAGTATGAGCATCAGGGCCGTTAACCATAAAAAGTGTACTTGTAAACCGGGGTAAATGCCGGTTTGGAATATCCATAAAAAGAACACACTCGCGGCGCAGCCAAAGACTAAATGTTGTACTTTTTTGTCTTTGACTAAGCTGGCTATGGATAAACTGCGAACAACCGCAACTAAACAGGCAATGTAACCCGCCCAGGCAAAATACTGGATATTAGTGGTGTAGTCTAACAAACTAACTTCCTCATTTACGGCTTATAAACAGCCCAAATAGGCGCATGATCAGAGGGTTTTTCGATACCGCGCAATTCGTAATCGATACCTGCGTCGGCAAGTGTATTGTGCAGTTTTTTCGTCGCGAGGATCAAATCGATACGTAAACCGCGATTATCTGGGAAACCTTTCGAGCGATAATCAAACCAGCTGAAATGTTCATTCGTTTCTGGGTTAAGGGTGCGAAAGCCATCAGTGAAGCCCCAAGAAATCAAATCATTTAGCCATTCACGCTCCTCAGGTAAGAAACTACATTTACCTGTTTGCAACCAGCGTTTGCGATTTGGCTCGCCGATACCTATGTCTAAATCGGTATGAGAAATATTCACGTCGCCCATGACTACTACATTGTCGTCAGGACTGTGATGTGTGGTTAGATACTTAGCCAGATCTTGATAGTATTTGCGTTTTGCAGGAAATTTCGTTTCGTGAGAACGGTTTTCACCTTGCGGGAAGTAGCCGTTTAATACTCGTACTGTTTCACCATTAGGCATGGGGTAACTCACCATGATCATGCGCCGCTGGGCCTCGGCGTCATCGGTCGGGAAGCCGTACTGCACATCTTTTGGCTCTTCTTTACACAACATCGCGACGCCGTAATGGGCTTTCTGTCCATGAAAGTAAACTTTGTAGCCCATCGCCTCTACATCGGCAATGGGGAACATGTCGTTGTGCACTTTGATTTCTTGCAGACCGATTATATCTGGCTGATGTTTGTCGATTAACGCTTGCAGCTGGTGAAGGCGGGCACGTATGCCATTGATGTTAAAAGAAATTATTTTCATATGAGGCCAATTATAATAAACGCTAAAACGGCCTTTATCTTACCAGAACCCGCAATGCCAATTCCATTAATTAATCCAGACATCCTAGTTCGATAGGGTTGACACATTATAAATGCAAAAAATTACCGCACATTTTTATGCTCAACTAGCGTTATCGGTAGGGGAAAATACAGGATAATTCACGGTATAAACGTATATATTTAGTTAATTAAATTAAAGTTAATTGTTGACAATTTACTTTAATTTGTAGAATGTGTAATAACGAGATAGGTAAGTGACTTTGTGAAGTTTGCAGGCACTTATCATTAACTTTATGTGTAATTTGGATTTTCCATGAGTCAACTAGCCCCTGAAACAAGTCTTGGCATGCGTATTTTATTGCAAGGCGAACAAAGTATTTACAACCGGATCCTGGCGGATATTGCCACAGGGAAATTAGTCAGTGGTGATCGCCTGGTCACAACGCATTTGGCAAGTTGTTATCAAACGAGCATTAATCCGGTACGTGAGGCATTAAAGCAATTAGAAGGCGAAGGATTTGTAACCTTCCAGAAAAATAGCGGCGCGAGGGTTGCCTCTTTTGAGTACGCCACTATGCGCGAAGTATTCGAAATATTGCAGCTTTTAGAACCATATTTTTTATCTTGGTACGCAGGGCATTGCACCCCTGAAAGCCTTGTCTGTTTAGCCGATATTCAAGAACAATTACGCGCCCTTGATATTAGAGATTCTGCTGGATTACGGGATCTTGATACCGCCTTTCACTGGGAAATGTATCGTCATCATTACAATGCCAGCGCCCTACGGTTGTGGAAAAACAAGAAGCTGATTTTACAAGCACTGCATGGTGATTTACCCGTGTGCGAAAAACGCTTTAAAGCCACCTTAGATGAACACGACCATATTTTGTATCTTCTAAATGCGGGTGACGACGAATCCGCTGTACGGGCATTAACTAAGCATGTGGTCAGTGGCGGTGACTATTGGTCAAGTGTCATTACCGATCAGCTACGAGCGTTATCCGCATGAAAATAACCAATATCAAAACCTACGGTTTCTGGCTCGGTTTTCGGAATGTGTGCTTAGTCAAAGTGGAGACAGATCAAGGTATTCACGGATGGGGAGAATCTGGTTTGTCTGGCCGTGAACAAGCTGTGATGGGCGCGATTGAACACTTTAGGCCTTTTTTAATTGGCCAGTCTGCGTTGAATATTAATGCCCTTTGGCAAGAGATGTATCGCGGTCAATATTTTGAGGGGGGGCGAGTATTAGCCGCCGCCATTTCTGCCATCGATATTGCCTTACATGACGTATGCGGAAAATATTTAAATGTGCCTGTCTATCAATTATTAGGTGGCAAACAACGACACAGTATTCCGTTATTTGTTACCTCCACTCTGGACTTTGGCGAGGCGTTTGTCGAGCATGTTTGTCAACTCAGAGATGAAGGTTGGCAGGCTATTCGTGCCACGACTGGTGAACACGGTAACAGTGAGCATGTCAGTATTTTTAACCCACGGAAGTCGATTGCTAAAGCCGCTACATGGTTAACCAAAGCCCGCGAGGCCTTGGGTAGTGAAAGTGTGCTAGGCATCGACTATCACCACAGATTAACCGTGGCGGAAACCGCGTCATTTTGCCAAAGAATGCCGAGTGGCACGCTAGATTTCCTCGAAGAGCCCATTCGCGACCAGTCCCCTGTGAGCTATCAAAACCTTAGGGCCTTGACTGATGTTCCTTTCGCTATTGGTGAAGAGTTCTCCAGCAAATGGGACTTTGCTCCCTATGTAGACACGGCATTAACCAATTTTGCGCGTATCGATATATGCAATGCCGGCGGTTTTACCGAAGCGATGAAAATAGCTGCCATGTGCGAAACACGCTACATCGACATGATGCCACACAATCCATTAAGTCCCATCTGCACTGCGGCCTCTGTGCATTACTGTGCAGCGTTGGCTAATTTAAGTTGGCTCGAAATTGCCCCTTATGAGGGTGATCTTGATATTCATGATGAGATATTTAGCCATCGTCCTAAGGTGACAAACAATACGTTCGAGGTCAGCGATCGTGCAGGGCTGGGCATAGACGTAAATGAGTCAGCCATTCCAAACGATGGTTTCAAATTTTGGGAGCCACCGCGTTTAACCAAGCCTGACGGCTCATACACTAACTGGTAAGCGAGTAGAGTCAAATGACAACAACACAACAGATGAAAACGCCCGTTGCTAAGCGAAAGGGCAAAAGCAAGTTTGCTGTTCTCGCGCTTATCTTTTTGAGCGTGGTGATCAACTACATGGACCGAACCAATATCTCAGTTGCCGCCCAGGCGATTTCGGATGATCTGGAGCTGACTAAAGTGCAGATGGGGATTATCTTTTCAGCCTTCGCTTGGACTTATTCGATAATGCAGATCCCCGGCGGTATGTTGGTGGACTCAGTACGCATTCGTATTTTGTACCCAGTGATTTTGGTTGCTTGGTCGCTGGCGACGATAGTGCAGGGGATGGTCAGTAGTTTGGCTGCCGTGGTGGGTTGTCGCATGGCCATCGGTTTCTTCGAAGCGCCGTCTTATCCGGCCAATAATAAAATTGTGACCCAGTGGTTTGGTGAACATGAGCGTGCCGGAGCGATTGCTGTGTATACGTCAGGCCAGTTTATCGGTCTTGCGTTTTTAATGCCGGTGCTGGCAATTATTCAACAGTGGTTTGGCTGGCGAGGACTCTTTTTTATCTCAGGGGGTATCGGGATCCTATGGGCTGGGGTGTGGTATTTACTTTATCGAGATCCCGTTGTTGATGATGAAATGCACGATACGCCAGATGATGCACTACCGACCAGTAGTGCAAACGCCGCAGAGCAAGCACAGCAGGTACCAGTGACGGCACACACTCAAGCGACCGCAAGTTGGAGTAATATCAAAATAGCCTTTTCGAGTCGCAAATTGTGGGGTATTTATATCGGACAATTCTGCTTAGGTGGCACGTTGATCTTCTTTTTGACTTGGTTTCCAACGTATCTTGCTGAGTATCGTGGGTTAAGTGAATTAACCACCGGTTTTGTGGCATCCATTCCATTTTTGGCCGCTTTTTTTGGGGTGTTGCTGTCGGGGTTTGTGTCCGATTGGTTAGTCCGCAAAGGCGTGTCAAACGAAGTCGCCCGTAAAGCGCCGATCATTCTAGGTTTGTTGCTCTCCAGCTCGGTGATTTTTGCTAATTACGTGGAAAGCACTCAGTGGGTCACATTCTTTTTATCCGTTACTTTTTTTGGTAACGGACTGGCGTCCATAAATTGGGTGTTTGTTTCGCTTATTGCGCCTAAACACATGGTGGGGCTAGTTGGTGGTTGTTTTAATTTCATCGGTGGTTTGTCAGCGGTCACTGTACCCATTGCCATTGGTTATTTAGCCAAAGACGGTGACTTCCGACCGGCCTTGGTATTAGTCGCTGCGCTGGCATTAATCGGCCTATGTTCTTACATTTTCTTGGTTGGCAAAGTAGAGCAGATTCAACTGCCAAACCTTGCAGTTGATAGCGACTCGCCTTCCTCTGATCCCAGCGTGAAAAATCAGTCAGAAGCTGCGGGAGGTGCCCAATGAGCCTAGTGTTTTTCGGTGAACTGATGTTGCGATTGACGCCAGTATTGCCTCAACAACAACTTATTGTTGCCAAGAACTTGAGCGTTGATTTTGCGGGTGCTGAGACAAATGTGGCCAGTTCTTTGGCGCGCTTAGGCAGTAAATGTCAATTTGTTACCAAGCTGCCACAAAACCCATTGGCTGAGCATGCGCTGGCCAGCTTGCAGCAATATGGTATTACCACAGATAACATTGTGCGTGGTGGCGAACGTATTGGCAGCTACTTTATCGAGCTAGGGTGTTCGATTCGACCGTCGCGTGTGGTCTATGACAGAGCCAACTCTTCCATTGCGGGGATTAGTGAGAACGAATTTGACTGGTCGCAGATATTGACCGGTCAAACGCATTTACATCTCAGTGGCATTTTGCCAGCGCTGTCCAAGCAGTGCGCAGCCGAAAGTATTAAGGCGGTTAAAGTAGCCAGTGAAATGGGCTTAACCATCAGTTTTGATTTGAACTATCGCCGCAGTTTATGGCACGACAGCGGTCTCGCGAGGGATTATTTTAGCCAAATACTGTCCTACAGCTCCCTCGCGTTTGGCAATGCCGGAGTGATGCAAGATGTGTTTGCATTCAGCCCTAAAGCGAATGACAGCAAATGCGCAGCACAAGAAATTGGGGTTTATCTATACGAACATTTCGGGGTTGATGCTGCCATCACTGAGCGAGTGCATCACAGCGCCAATCAAAATACCTTGCGTGGATTTTACTTGCGCGCAGGGAAGGTGTTTGCTTCAACGGATATCACGGTGGATATTTTAGACCGCCTCGGTACAGGCGATGCATTTGCCGCCGGAATGTTACATGGGCTGCAACAAAAGTGGACAGCAGACAAAACCGTGCAGTTTGCCAATGCTGCTTTTGCTTTAGCGCATACCTGTTATGGCGACCAAAACTGGTTAAACGAGTCTGAAATCATGGCCGTAGCCGAGGGACAGTTATCCGGCCATATCATTCGTTAACCCGAGAATAATTGAAGCAGAATAAATGAGAGACAACATGCCAAATAAGCAAATAAGCCAACCTGAACTTTCCCGCGAAGACGTAAGGCAACGGCTAATCCGTGACAAATTAATCGTGATCATTCGGGTCAGCGATCCCGACGAGATAGGCCCCATTATCAAATGTATGTTCGATGCCGGAGTGGGAGCAGTTGAGATCACCAGCAATACCCCAGGTTATCAAGAAGCCATCACCCAAGCACGAGCTCGCTACCCAAATATGTTAGTGGGCGCAGGTACTATCACTGAGCCGGGCTTAGTGGAAGAAGCTGTTAAGGCAGGGGCGCAGTTTTTAGTCACCCCCAACACCTGTGCTGAATTAGTACGCTGTGCGCATAACGTTAATGTGCCAATCGTGATGGGCGCGTTGACACCCACAGACGTGACCGTCGCCAATCGTGCTCATGCCGACATCGTTAAGCTTTTCCCTGCAGGCTCTATGGGGTGTGATTATTTAAAGTCGTTGGCGAGTGGTCCCTTTTTAACCACGACCTTTTTCCCAGTAGGAGGGATAGACGAACACAACTTCGAACAGTGGATGCAAAGTGGCGCTGCAGGTGTTGGCATAGGCGGAGCGCTGGCGGGACCGGTGCACAGTGACGAAGAAGCTAGGGCGTTAACCGCTAAAGTACGCGCCATAGTCACTAGATTAAAAATCGATTAAATCCAGGAGAACCCATGAAATCAACATCATGCAAACTAGCCTTTTTGTTATCTACTTTAACCAGCCTTACCGCTTGTAATGGCAATCAATCAACTGACACAGCTCAGCGGACTATGAGTAACAATGCCCAGCAAAGTGCTTTCCCTTGGGATTTTACCGGCGTCTCGGATTTATCTGAGCTAACGCTTACCGGCTCAGATACACGGATTATAGATGACCATGGTGAGCAAAAATTGGCAATCGACTTACACGGGAAAAGCAATAATACAGCAGGTTTTAGCTTTACGCCGACTTCCCCTTGGGATTGGAGTAAAGAAGGGCAATTTGCGTTTGCTATCGACATTGAAAACCCGGATGCATCTTCGGTTCATCTGTATGTGTCAGTGAAAGACACTTCGGGTCAGTCGCACAATCGCAGCTTTGTGGTGCCTGCACATTCAAGTGATAGTTATTTTATGCCATTGAAGGATCCAGATTTAGCCATCGAAACAGGGATCCGCTCTAATCCCAATAACTGGAAAAGTGAATACACGCCTATGATATGGCGCTATGGCGACAAACAACTTGATCTCAGTCAGGTCGCAAGTATTGCGTTTGACGTGAGAGGCGTGGCACAAGACAAGCACTTGGTTGTGGACAACCCACGGCTGATTAAACCAAAGCAGTTAGACAAAAACTATCTAGTCGGTTTGGTGGATAAATTTGGCCAAAATGCCAAGTTGACGTTTACCAATAAGGTTACTAACACTGAGCAATTGCGGACTTTTAACGCAAACGAGCAGGCCAATTTTACACATAAAGTGCCACAAGGGCGGTCTAAATTTAACGGCTGGATTGCTGGGCCTAAATTAGCCGCCACTGGCTATTTCAGAACGGAAAAATACCAAGGTAAATGGAGCTTAGTTGACCCACAAGGTTATCTGTTTTTCTCAAATGGTATCGCCAATGTGCGTATGTCTAACACCTCAACTATTACCGGTTTCGACTTTGATGAAAAATACATTAACCAACGAAAAGCTGGGGATTTCACCCCAGAAGATTCCATCGGTTTAAATCGGGCCCCTAAAGCGGCATGGCCTTCAAGACATGTCACATCTGAACTACGGGCTAACATGTTCACCTGGTTGCCAAATTACCAAGAACCACTGGCAGAACATTTTGGTTACCGTAGAGAAGTACATTCAGGCGCAGTTAAAAAGGGGGAAACCTACAGTTTCTATCGCGCTAATTTAGCCCGTAAATACGCCAGTGACGACCCCGATATTTTTATGCAAAAGTGGCGTGATACCACGGTTGATCGCATGTTGGACTGGGGTTTTACTTCGTTTGGTAATTGGATAGATCCGAGCTTTTATCAACTTAATCGCATGCCATATTTCGCGAATGGCTGGATCATAGGTGATTATAAAACGGTCAGTAGCGGTAATGATTATTGGAGTCCTTTGCCGGATCCCTTTGACCCCGTATTTCAAGAGCGCGCCCTCGTTACTGCCACTAAGATTGCCAGTGAGGTGCAGAATAACCCTTGGTGTGTAGGCGTGTTTATCGATAATGAAAAAAGCTGGGGGCAAGAAGGCTCATTAGCAGGCCATTACGGTATCGTTATTAATACGCTAAAAGTCGATGCGGCTGATAGTCCAACCAAACAGCAATTTGTCTCCTATTTGCAAAAAAAGTATCGTGAAATTAATGGTTTAAACACAGCATGGCGCAGTGACATTAGCTCTTGGGATGAGGCATCAAACGGTATCACGCTGACGGATTATAACGATGAAGTGATTGCCGACTTGTCAGCCATGCTTAGCCTGTACGCAGAGCAGTATTTCGCTGTTGTGCACGATGCGTTGCAACAAACCATGCCTAACTACCTGTACATGGGGGCTCGTTTCGCCGACTGGGGCATGACGGATGAAATCCGTCATGCGGCCGCAAAATACGCAGATGTCATGAGTTACAACTACTACAAAGAAGCCATAACCGACAAAGTGTGGACCTTCTTGGTGGACTTAGACAAACCAAGCATCATAGGCGAGTTTCACAATGGTGCTATGGACTCAGGCTTGTTAAACCCTGGGCTTATTCATGCTGCATCACAGGCAGACCGAGGCAAAAAATATCAGGAATATGTCAATAGTGTTATCGATAACCCATATTTTGTTGGGGCACATTGGTTTCAATATATTGACTCCCCGCTGACTGGGCGTGCCTATGACGGTGAGAATTATAATGTGGGGTTTGTGAATGTAACTGATACCCCATATCAGCCGTTAGTCGATGCAGCTAAAGAAGTGAACAGCACAATATACAGTCGTCGTTTTAGTGATGTTAGCGCTAAATAAGGTGCTGAGATAATGCCAAAAAAACACAAATTAGCCGCCACACATGCCAAGTTATGGTTACTGGGTTTAAGCATATCGGCTTTACTGGGTGGCTGCGTTTCTTCTGAGGACGCAATGCTTGAACCCGTTAGCACCAGCGCGGAGAAGCCGTTAGTGAGTCCGTCTCGTGAAGCTATTGGGCAGAGTGTAACGCAAGCGTCGTTTCACCAGCCTGCACGTGTGGGGCCTTACGAGATTTTTGATCCTAAGGCTTTGAGTGTGCTGGATGTTAGCGCCCCCATTGACGTTCTTGCCACTGGGTTCGAATGGCTAGAGGGGCCAGTATGGTCATCAGTCGATAATGTATTGCTGTTTTCGGATATCCCCACTCATAAAGTCTATCGTTATCAAGAAGGGTCGGGGGTTAGCGAATTCTTGAGCCACAGTGGGTTTTCCAATGGCTTGCTTATTGATAATCAACAGGAACTGATTTTACTTCAATCCCGTTCGCGTCAAATCGCAAGGTTACGTTTGGCTTTGTCAGCTGCACAAAGGCAAGCATTTACGCCTGATGATTATCATGTGTTAGTGGATAATTATCATGGGCATAAGCTTAATAGCCCTAATGACGGAGTGTTAAGTCGCGGCGGTACATTATATTTCACCGATCCCCCTTATGGTTTACCTAAGCAACTGGACGATCCAGCAAAAGAGCTCGATTTCCAAGGCGTGTACGCGTTAAGCCCATCTGGCGTTCTAACCTTGCTGGATAAAAGTTTGAAGTATCCCAACGGTATCGCTCTGTCAAAGGATGAAAAAAGCCTTTACGTGGCGGCGTCAAATCCAGATAAGCCAGCTTGGTATCGCTATAGCCTAAGTGACGACGGTAAAGTTAAACACCGGGAGCTGTTTTATCAGGCCAGCGTCATTGGCGGTGAAAGTCATGGTTTACCCGATGGTTTAAAAGTACACGCCAGTGGTTTTATTTTTGCCACCGGGCCGAATGGTATTTGGTTATTTGATCCGTCAGGCCGTTTGCTGGCAAAAATTCATATGCCAAGTACTTCGGCAAATGTGACCTTTAACGCCGATCAGAGCAAAGTATTCGTCACTGCCCACCATCAATTACTTAGTTTCAATTTAAAACCTTAGGCTCTGTTCATCCTTAGCAACCGCACGTGCTAAGGCGTGAATACCCTATTTAATAATGGAAAATACGATGACACAGACCAATTTATCGAGACAATTAGCATTTAATTTAAGTGCTATTACCCTGGCTTTGTTACTCAATGGTTGTAGTCAAGGTCAGCATACTGTCGCTGAACCCAATATCCAGCAAGGTGAAGTGAAAGATGCCTTCGCGAACGAGACTAAAATCGTTACCTTAATTGATTTTGAGCGCAAGGAGCAAAATCAGTGGTTGCAGAAAACCGATACAACAATTATGGACGTCATCAGTGCTGATAACCTGAATACCCAGCTGGCGGTGGAATTTTCTAAAGCGGGGAATATCTCAACCCTCAGGATTGAACCGCCCAAACCTTGGGATCTGAGTGAATATAAAGATTACAACATAGCCTTCGATGTACAAAACACCGGGGCAGACTCGGTTCATTTGTATCTGTCTTTGGAAAACCCAAAAGGGGACGTTCAAAGCCACTCAATTAGTTTAGCCGCAGGTTACAAGGGGACAGTCTATTTTCCTGTGGATGGTGTTGAAGCCCAAACCGACAGTGGTATGTGGGGGGATGTACCGCCTTGGCAGAGCAGAGACGATTTGATGGTTTGGCGTTCATGGCGCAACGCAGATCAAGATTACTCGCGCATTTCAGCACTGAATTTTTTCACCATTGGCATATTGGAAAACAAATCAGTGATTTTGGATGACGTGCGTTTGCGGACAAACCCGCCCCATGATCCAGAGGTCATGGTCGGCTTAATTGATAAATATGGTCAAAACGCCAAGCAAACGACGCCTCTGGATGTGCATTCTGACGCCCAGTTGAAGCAAAAAGCCGATGAAGAACTGGCTCAGTTAGCAAAATCCACTGGCATGCCAAACCGTTCGCGTTTTGGCGGTTACACCCAAGGTCCAAAATTAGACGCCACTGGCTTTTTTAGAACCGAAAAAGTTGACGGAAAATGGTGGATGGTTGACCCTGAAGGCTATGTGTTTTTCTCTCACGGGCCAGCAAATGTGCGCATGGCCAATATGAGCACGTTAACAGGGGTAGACTACGACCAACCAAGTATTCGCCAGCGCAGCAGTGATGAAATTACCCCAGAAGATTCCATGGGCATAGTCACCGTACCCGATAGCGCAAAAGACAAACGTTACGTTATTTCAAAGGCCCGCCACGATATGTTTCAGTGGTTACCGTCCTACGATGATGAACTGGCCGATCACTATAGTTATCGGCGCACCACCCATAAAGGCCCCATTCCCCATGGTGAAACCTTCAGTTTCTATCGGGCTAATTTAGAGCGTCGTTATGGCGATGACTCTCAGGTGTCAAAACAAAACTCAACGGATAAATCCTATAAGAAGACCTGGTTAGATGTTACCGCCAAGCGTATGCATGATTGGGGATTCACCTCGTTTGGTAATTGGGTCGACCCAGGCTTTTATCAATCGGAACAAGTGCCGTATTTTGCCAATGGCTGGATCATCGGCGATTACCAAACTCTGTCAGGTCACACCAACCATTGGGGCTTAATGCCGGATCCATTTGATCCCGTTTTTGCAGCGCGAGCAAAAGTGACCATAGATGCCATCGCCGATAATATTCAAGGGTCGCCTTGGTGCGCAGGGATCTTTATTGATAATGAAAAAAGTTGGGGAGAACGAGAAGGCAGTGTTGCACAGCGTTACGGGGTGATCCTGGATGCATTGTCCAAAGACGTCAAAGCAAGCCCAGCGAAACAGGCATTTGCGTCTTATCTACGTGATAAATACCACACAGTGAGCGCATTAAATGCGGCATGGAAGAGCGATTTAGCCAATTGGAGCACATTGGAGCAAGGCGTAACGTTTGACGCTTATAGCGATGCACAAACTGCCGATCTATCCAAAATGCTGGAAATGCTCGGTGAGCAATACTTTAAGGTGGTACACAATACGTTAGCGCAGGTGTTGCCGGACCATTTGTACATGGGCGCACGCATGGCAAATTGGGGCATGCCAGATGAAATTATCACTGCCTCTTTGAAATATTCAGACGTACTTAGCTTTAATATTTATGAAGAAGGTGTGCAGGAAGACTACTGGAAGTTTCTTGAAAAAGTCGACTTGCCTGTGGTCATAGGTGAATTTCATATTGGTAGCACCACTGAGTCAGGTATGTACAATCCGGGCATTGTGCACGGGGCTAATCAGCAAGATAGGGCGACTATGTATAAGGATTATATGCAAAGTGTGTTAAACAAGCCTTATATGGTGGGTGCTCATTGGTTTCAATACATAGATGAGCCAATATCTGGGCGGGCGTTCGATGGTGAAAATGCCAACATCGGTTTTGTGACCGTAACGGATATTCCTTATCCAGAAATGATTAAAGCAGTAAAAGACGTGACTTCGACCATGTACCAAACTCGATTAGCGCAAAAATAACGGGTTACTATTGCTTAAATGAAACACGCAATAACCCGTTAGCGTAAAACGCCCAAGCCGTTGGGCGTTCTACTTTTAACACAGGAATTCGTCAGCTGTTAAGCCTTCATGCAGCACCTAATCGGCTTGCACATCTACCACTACTCGGCCACGCACTTTACCCGCTAACAGTTGATTAGCGGTTTCAACCACCTCAGCTAGTTTAATTTCTTTAGCAATATCGTCAAACACACTGGGTTCAAGGATGTCAGCAAGGCGTTGCCACGCTTCTTTTCTATCTGCAATAGGGCGCATCACGCTATCGATGCCGGCCAAGGTAATACCGCGCAGAATAAAGGGGGCAACAGATGCCGGAAAGTCCATACCTTGGGCTAAACCGCAGGCGGCGATGGTGCCACCGTATTTTGTGCTGGCACAGGCATTGACCAAAGTGTGGCTGCCAACAGAATCAATCACCCCAGCCCAACGTTCTTTAGCTAACGGTTTGCCTGGGTTTGATAGGGTGTCTCGGTGAATAACATCACTGGCACCGAGTGACTTAAGGTAACTTGCTTCTTCCATGCGGCCTGTTGAGGCCACCACGGTAAAACCGAGTTTTGCTAGTATCGCAATGGCAAAACTGCCCACACCGCCATTGGCGCCGGTAACCAATATTTCGCCCTTGTCCGCTGTTACGCCGTTTTTCTCCAGCGCAATGACAGATAACATAGCGGTGTAACCCGCAGTACCAATAATCATCGATTGTTTTGCTGTAAATGCATTGGGCAAAGGAATAAGCCATTCACTTTTTAAGCGTGCTTTTTGGGCTAATCCGCCGCAGTGGTTTTCACCTACACCAAATCCGTTTTGGATAACGATATCGCCAATGTTGAATTGGCTACTGTTGCTGTGCTCGACTACGCCGACCAAATCTATTCCTGGGATCATCGGAAATGCGCGTACAACCGGGGCGTTACCTGTGATGGCAAGGCCATCTTTGTAATTCAAGGTACTGTACAAAACGTTTACGCTGACATCACCCTCAGGCAATGTATTGTCGTCAATGTTTTGCAAAGCAGCGTGATACCCTTGCTCGTCTTTGTTGATTAAGATGCCTTTGAACATATGTCCTCCAATTTAGACTGATCGTCTATAAATGATTAAAAAAAACGTTACATTTTTATTTTGGTAATGCTTGTAAAAAATAATGCAAAAATAGCGTAAGCGGCTGAGGCGCTTGCATCAGTTTTGCACGACTCACTGCGCCTTCCCAGCCGATCCAAAAAAACTCAGCTAATTGCGCGCAATCCGCTGTGCTAGCAATATCACCTGTGTTTTTAGCTTCCTGTAAACAGGTTTCAAGACGGTGTTGCCAACCAGCAAATATCGCGCTGAGCTGACTACGGAAACCCAATGGTAAGGCATCCACTTCTTGGCTTAGATTACCGACTAAGCAACCGCGCTTAAAATCGTGACGAGCCATACCTTGTGCGGCATGGTCCACAAAATTTTCAAGACGTTGAATAGGTGTAAATTGCGTATCCAAAAGATGCATATCTAACTTGCCAGCGAAATACCCATCGTAGTGGGCCAATACCGTTTCGCCAAAGACTTCTTTACTGGCAAAGTAATGATAAAAAGATCCTTTAGGTACACCGACCTTTTTTAGAATAGGCTCAATACCCGATGACGAAAAACCAAACTCGGTCAGGTGTTCAAGACCACTGCGGATCAGTTCAGCTCTGGTGTCGCGGTTTTCACGAGCTATTTTGGGCGGGCGGCCACGCCTAGGTTTTACGGATAATGTTGTCATGCTTTTATATTAGACCGATCGTCTATTTAATTGCAATGATTAATTCCGAATAAGGTAATGACGGAAGTTGACCCGCTTTATGCGGGTCGCTCAATTCAGGGCCTATCAGGCCAATGTAATGGCCATTTTACCGATAGACTTGCCACTCTCTATACTGCGGTGGGCTTCTTTAAATGTTTCAGCGTTGAATCCATTAAACGTTTGGGTCAGCGTGCTTTTAATACTGCCTAATATCGCAAAGAAGCAAGAGCTTATTGATGAGGCAAATCGAATTCGAGCCGATATCGAAAGTTCTATACTCGTCGAAGGTGAAACGATTACGGTGAGTATTGGTGCAGGTTTATATAAATCAGGCGACTGTCGAACTGACTTGTTAAAACGCGTTGATATTGCACTTTACAAAAGTAAGACTGATGGTAGAAATCGCGTTACTTTTTCTGAATAGTGTATTAAGAATTGCACTTCTATTGCTAGTTGGCTTAAGTTTGTCGTAAGCCAAATCCGCAATCTGTTACTAGGCTACTTTTTTATTCTGACCACACTTTAGGCACTACTTCTACATCTTGAACAATTTGCTTCGCGTTTTTATCCAACACAGTTGTTAATCGCGTTTGTTATCCCCATTCTGAGTACATCAACAAATAATTGTTTAAGGAGCTATTTTTATGAGTCGCCATTTTGATAAGGCCGAAGGGCTGTGTGAAGACAGGGATCCCGCCACCCTTGGTTTTGTGTTTAACCAGACCATGTTGCGCATTGCAGATCCAAAGCGTACGTTAGATTTTTACACTCGCGTGCTAGGCATGACCTTGTTGAAGCGACTGGATTTCGCTGAGATGAAGTTTAGCCTTTATTTTTTGAGCGCAGGAGATGATTTTTCTGACATTAGCCAAGATGCCAATCGCCGCACAATTCAGACGTTTGGTCGCCCAGCCATGCTTGAACTGACGCATAACTGGGGCGACACTGGGGATAGCGTGCAGTACCATAATGGCAATAGTGAACCAAGAGGGTTTGGGCATATCGGATTTCATGTGCCTGATTTAGATAAAGCTTGTCAACGTTTTGAGGCATTAGACGTACCGTTTCAAAAGCGCCCCAATGATGGTGCAATGAAAGGCATCGCGTTTATAAAAGATCCTGACGGCTATTGGATTGAAATATTCGATGCCAGCAAGTCAGGGGACATTTGCGCTGAGCATTCGTAGTCATCAAAACCGTTTTATACTTGATGGGCGTGAGTGTACGCGCCTACTTTCTTTTTTACGTTTATCATTGACCTTTTTGTCTTCTACTGTCTAAAAAGCTAACCCCAGAGGTCAAGCGATGTGATGTAAGTTAATCAGAGCGCTATTCTGGCGAATACTCAGTCACCGTTACGCACTTCAATCGCCTCAATATTGATAATGTTTGAACGATTGAGGGTAATTTTGAAACGCTGGATCTGCTGTTGTTTTTGCTTATTCGTATGCATTAACACCACATTAATTTGATAGCGTCGTTCGACGGCTTGCTTGGTGATTTTGTTGTTTTCCAGTGCATAAAGTCGGCCTTCGCCTTTTCTGAGAAAGCGAATAAAGGGGGTTAAATTAAAATAAATCCGCTGTTGTATTTCATCATAACCCGGCAAAAAGCTTTTGGCATTCACCCTAGTATCACTGCGAAAATGCAGCAATTGCGCCGCCTGTTTGTTCTGCTGTCGGCGAGTTTGGAATAATTTATCTACTTGTGGCGGCAAATCTTTACTGCCAATGTACTCAAGCCAAATAGTCTGATTGGCCACTTTGCTTTTGTTCACGCTGTGGCTGTAAATGATCTTCCATTTCGGTAGACCCTTTTGAATTCTCCGCCAAATAATGCGCGTAATGTCTTCTTTAAAGATTTCTCTTAATCCGTAAATAACTCCCAGCATGCCCACTAATGCAATGGTGACTTCGGTAAAGTTGGTTCGAGCGTTTAGCACTAACACCATTACGAACGCCATAATAATGGCAGTAACTGTGCCTTTTACTATGCGATTTAAATAGCTATTTAGATTCTTGGTGTTCTTTTGAAAAACCACTCCGTATTCAATCAAACGTTGTAGCAAACGCATTTTATTGGTGATGCGATTAGGATCAGCCAAGGTGACCTGCGAGTTATATTGGTTTTCTGCTCGGTATTCGTTTTCTCTGCGACACAAGGCAAATAAGAAATTTCGCTCACTGGTATATTCAGTGCTCTTCGGCGCTCTTGATAATAACTTTAAAAATGACTGCTCTACTTGCCAGCTAAGATAGTTGTCGGCATTTTCAAAATACGCCCTAAGTTTTTGATCAGAGGGGGTATAGCGTCTTAATTTTTTCAGCAAGCCAGAAATTTGCTCTGCTAATTCAATCGCTTGAGGATAGAAGTCTTTGCCCTCTTTGAGCTTAATGGTTTGCTTGATGTCAGTGTCTAGAGCGGTACGAATTTGATATGAATATAAATTCAGGTTTAAGCGGTAATCGCTTTGCTCACCCTTTTTTTGGCTGATGAAACGACTACGAACCAAGGGCACATGCAGTTGATCGGAATAATATGCACTGTGGTTTTGAATGCTATGGTGAAAGTACTGCTCTTCAGTCAAAGTTTTAGCGCTAATACCCATCTCGTCAGGCAATGAAAAATACAGATCGAGCCTCTGATGGTCACTGGGTAACAACTGATAACCGACTTTAATGGAGAGGTTTTCATCTTGCGTGAGTTTAATTTTGTTCACTTATAGGGTTCTCTCCTTATTGGTTGTTGTGTCGTTAATGTACATGATAATTATGCCTTATTTTTGGCGCATTCCCCAAGTTTAGCGGCTACTGTGTTACTTTTTAACGGTGGGTTCGCGGGGGATCTCACAGCCAGAGACCGCTTGTTTTGTTAGCGATAGGTGGCAAGCGCCCGGCGCCCGGCGCCAAAGTTAAATATTACACCCCCATCTCGATGGCTTTTTTAGGGGTAAAACTGCTGCCCATTGAAGCGATAATGACCAAGCCGATGGCTGCCCACTGCAATAAGGTGAGTTGCTCACTTAAAATCACTAGACCCGCCAAGGCGGCAATTGCTGGCTCTAAACTCATCAGCACACTAAAGGCCTGTGTAGGCATGTTTCTAAGCGCGACCATTTCCAAAGAGTAGGGCAGAGCACTGGATAACACGCCTACCAATAATCCAAGGGGTAACACTTCCCAGCTAATTAATGCTAAGCCTTGGGTTACTGCGCCAATGGGCACGAGCACTATGGCTGCTACCGTCATACCTAGCGCCACTGTGATCCCACCTGATGCTTGCTTGCCAGTGCGGGTACCAAATAAGATATAACCTGCCCAGCACGCACCAGCGCCTAATGCCATTAATGCGCCAGTCAGATCAAGCCCTTGGGCGCTTGATAAGTCAGGCATGAGAAGAAAAATCCCGGCTATGGCGCACGCAACCCAAAAAAGGTCGGTTTTTCGTTTAGAAGAAAACAAAGCCACGGCCAAAGGACCGGTAAACTCGAGGGCCACGGCGATCCCTAAAGGAATGCGCTCAATGGCCATGTAAAACAGGATATTCATTCCGCCTAAACACAGGCCGTAAATTATAATGCTGCGCCAATCTCGACCTTGAGGCAGTGCGCGCCATGGGCGAAACACTAACCAAAGTACCGCCGCGGCGAACCCTAAACGCAGGGCAGTAGTGCCTTCTGGGCCAACAATAGGAAAGAGTTGCTTTGCCAAGGATGCACCAGATTGAATAGTCACCATAGCCAGCAGCACACTGGCGATGGCAGTTAGCAGTACGCGATTGATTTGCATCGAAAAATTGTCCAGAAAAATGAATCATCTAAGGGGCGGTATTCTACCTGAGGAAATCGGATTTCACACTGCGTTTGGTTATACGCTGCGCACACGTTATGATCTTCGTGCACCAGCATCCTTGCTGGATTTGACAGATCATCCATGGTCAGCCAGTCACTTCTTTTATAAAGTGCGTCCATGCACTTTACCTAAAGGCTAGCTAAAGCTGTTCCATATTTATCCCGTAAATATTGGTCAACAGCTGAAAGAAGTAACCAAGACAAAATGGTCGGGAACCATTTTGAATTTACGTAGTAAGGCCTGAAAGGCAAAATACAGGATGTATTTTGTAAAGCCCGCCCTCCAGCAAGTTTCTATTCCTGCGCGTCTTGCCACACTCTGCTCGTGAAAACGCGAATTGAGGTTGATTGGGTTTTGGGTTTCAACACGTCCTTGATGATCGGCTCCCCATAACGGAGTTACAGTCTCGCCTTCCTTGGCGAGCCGTTCAGCTGGGCGCTACTGCGTAGCTAAAGATACCAACTTCGCCCCTGCAATCGAATCCGAGTGAGCGTGCGATGCTCGGGAAACTTGAGTCGGAGGTAAATAAAAAGCAGCGACTTTGTCGCCAAGGCACGAGTTTCTGTCACTTTATCTATGGAACAAGTGAGTGTTTTTTCACATAATTTGCTTGCAGGTACTCGTCAATCGGCGGGGGTCACACAATCAGCGGTATCAGAGACGCTGAAAGGATAGTTATGGAATGTAAATCATCTGGGCAGATGTGATAATGAGAGCGAAAACTGAACTGATATTAAGCTGTTTTTAAACGCGCTCTATATCAGGTTAGGTGGCCTGTTGATGTCGCTTGGTTAATTTTTTTGTGTTGTCCCTGTCAATTTTAATCCTGCCGGTTTTAAGTTTCATATTTTATCTATAACGGGTTTGCCGTTGCGAAAGTAGATAAAAGGGCCTTCCACATCAGGTGATTGGCCAATGGCTAAGCGTTGTTCAACTTCTTTGAGTATCATTCGGGTGATAATGGGTAAATCGAGCTTTTCGGCATCGATAAGTGATACCCAGTGCATGGCGAGTAATTCACCCGACCCTAGTGGTGTTGCGTGTACATCCCCTTGGATAATATCGGCTTCAACCATAAAGAAGCGGGTGTCGAAACGGCGGTTTCGATAAGGTGGCGTAATGGCTCTGGCGATTAAATTCAGGGTATCCAGGCGCGGATTAATGCCGTGCTGTAAAAACGCCTGCCACTGAGGCGAACGGGTCTTGATTGTTAAGCTGTCGGTTTCGCCGAGGACAAATCCCGTTTCTTCGTAGGTTTCACGAATAGCCGCCAGTGCAAGTCCTCTAGCTCGAGACTCAGAGCATCCCTTCATCAAACGTTGCAGCACACTGGGATGGAGATCTTTAGGTGGGCGAATACGCCAATCTCCCGGGTCAACTTTGCCACCAGGAAATACAAACTTATTGGGCATGAATTTATGGCTGGCCGCACGTTTACCCATGAGGATGTGGGGTTGTTTACTGTCCCGGCGGACAATAATCAATGTTGCCGCATCTTTGGGTTTCACGGCACGTCCTTGGGAGCGCATTTCGTTGGCTGGCGTATTGTTAGCAGCATGTTGTTCATTGATGGACATGTTAACCCTCAGTCAGTGTTATTACTTCTTTTAGCCGCGGCTGGCAGCACGTGAATGACGAAGGCACCACGGTAAAAATACAAAAACATATTGTTCGATCCCATGTCATGGCTGCCTTGTTAAAAGTGAATTATTGATTTGTAATCAATGAGCTACGGCCTATTTTCTCTATCTAGTTGTTCAATTTCTCTTGCCAGGTGACTATGCAAGCGAACAATCGCGCTCTCAAACAAGCCAAATTCTAGAAATTCATTTGCCCCGCTTAACAGTCCTTTTTGCGCTGATAAGACTATCTGTTGATCTTCAATGGCGCCTTTGGCTGCGAATTTTTGCCCTTCAAAAACGCCATCAAGCAATTCTGTCTCATTCTCGTTAATATCACTGATAAGGTAGGTATGTTGCCGAGTGGTTGACTCATCAATTGGCTCAAGCACATTGACTTGCATGCATCCGGGGAAGGTTGAAATCACTACATTTGGGAATAAGTGGTAAACGTAGGTTAGTCGGCCATCAAGCGAGATGTCAGCCTGCTTTTTATGTCTTAATCCTTCGATTGATTGGTAGGGAAATGCGACGCGACTATTTTCCCCAAAGGTTTCGACCACCGTGAGGTTGTCGTATTGTACGGGGAAGAAGGTACTTTTGTGAGTTTGCCTAATATGGTAACCCTCAAGAGAACTTTCGAGATGTAATTTCCAATTCGCGTTGACTATCTGACTCGTTGAATTCAACAAACGGTAGTTGTCAGGGATAAGCTTTGCTAGAGACGCAATATCGAGCTCTATATTTGCTTGCGGGTTTTGGTTGATAAATACCAAGCCATTACTCTCCACGCACGCTACTGCGACAAGTCCCCGGGTTGCCTTATCAACATCAGGAAACCCCTGCTCGTGGGGAACACTTCGCAGGCTCCCATCAAGACTGTAAGCCCAACCATGATAGGGGCAAACGAATGCTCGGGCACAACCGTGGCCATCGGCAAGTTGAACCCCTCTATGCCGGCAGGCATTCTTGAAGGCACGAACGATCCCGTCTAATCCACGCACAATGATCAAAGGAATGCCGGCTACGTCACGAGCAACATAGTCTCCCGTTTTGGCAAGCGCGCTTGAAGGACAAAAAACGATGCTTCGGTTTTGCAGAATTTTGAGCTCTTCATCTAAGCGCTTTTTCGAACGGTAGTTATCCACGGGCTCCTTCCAGCTTTGCTTGCCTAAGTCTGTTGTGGAATTGTCGATATGAGCAAAAATTCTCTGCACTACCTGCATGTCGCTCAATAGTTGTTTTTGGTCATTCGTATTCACTGGCATATTATCTCGCAAGCTGGATAAGTAAGACTGTTCGAAATTAGAACAAAAAATAGACTTTGCGAAGTCAACTATCCTTATACTTGGTAATCAAGGATCGTTATATAGATAGGCTAGGTCATTGAACAGATGCTTCCCACGTTAGGCCATACATTCAGCTTATTCCAACGAACATGCAATCCATCAAAGCGATAGAGGCACGACAAGGCAAGCAGATATAAATGCGTTGAAAGCGTTTTCAGGGATGGACTAGAGGCGAGTGGTCAAAATAGAAATGTATCAGAGCACTATAGAGATATAAAACTAGCGTCTGCAATGGTTTACGATGTGGGTTCTGGGGCAGTAAACAGCCTATTCAAAGGGCTTTACCGGCTATTTTCATCAGATTATGAATAGCAGCAATCAATAAACCTTGTGAGGTTGGTTTAACCCAAGCAAACAATGGGCTGGCGCATTCCAGATAAATTTAATCTAGGCATCTAAGCAAGGTCACACAGCCACAAAATGAAGAATAACGTGAATATAAAAGGTTAAATCACCATATCCACGCATCTCACCCCATTTGCCGCGTTATTCTTGCAGCGCCAATGCTGCCATTTTCATCGTGCTTGCAAATGATGCTGCGCCCGCAATAAATAAACCATTGTGGCAAAACATCGCGTCATCAATACCCGTCTCATCTTGTAGGGCTACATCAGACAACCCCGCCCATTCTTTAGGCAGTGGT
This sequence comes from Paraglaciecola polaris LMG 21857, assembly GCF_000315055.1. Lineage (GTDB taxonomy): Bacteria > Pseudomonadota > Gammaproteobacteria > Enterobacterales > Alteromonadaceae > Paraglaciecola > Paraglaciecola polaris. The sequence continues at coordinate 43,490 of NZ_BAER01000115.1, forward strand.
CTTCTGTCTTCGAATGAACCTGGTTCAACCGGTACAGTTTGAATCATCCATTGTCCAGACTGAGATGGGTAAATCATATATAAAGCCTTGTCAGATAAGGCGTGAACCGTTTTTTTCCATGGAGTATATTTTTCCAATACAATCACCCTTGGATCTTGCGCGTTTTTTATGGCGTCGGCGACGATTGCTTTTGCATTTAGACCACCGCTGGCTGCCGCTATGAAGCGTGTTAATACCCGGGCAGCAAATTCAACCGCTTCATCAAAGCCGCTATCAAAGTCACTCTTTTCTTGCCAAGTTGGGTTGAACATGGAAATCGTTTGGCTAAGACTAATGCCTTCAGCCACACCTTTAACATGCCCACAATCCACAGCATCGATGGTTGATACCAGCCCGGCATCAAGGGCATTGGCTAGGTTTTGGTTATTTTCGCAAATGGCCAAGCCATACTTCTGCCAAATCAAACCAAATGACGAGTAGGGGATACCATTCTCACGCTCACCAGCACCACCGCGTTGATGATGATCAAAGCGGTCTGTTTCTGGGTCGTATTGCCCCCCCACATCAATCACAATATCGGCCTTAGCGATAATCTCTAAATCACGTGTGCGAATGAGGGTAAAAGAAGGAAAAATGCGCTTAAGGGCAGCAACACTGAAAACATCATCAGCATGAAAATTACCGCTGTGGGTGACTACTATTTTATCATTCATTATTTTTTGTCATTTTAGAAAGGAGTGGGAAGGTGTCTTCAGATATATGTTAACGATAGAAAATACTTAACAAGTAAAAAATCAAGACGTGGATCCTATACGAAAACAGCCAATAAAATAAGATTAAGTTTGTGTATCAATGGATATTACGCGGAATGACGGTATTGATAGGAGTTCGTTGTCACTGACCTAAGTTGCAAATAGCATGGGTGCCCTGATTAATTCGAGCGAGTTGAATCAAACGCGCTGAACCTGCAGATCCTAGCGTTTGGTTTTGATGCTTAATACCCTATACTCGCACGTCTTAGGCTGCAAAGCCTCAAAGCTCGTTAACCTAAAAAGAGATGTGCATGGCAAAGCGTAAACGAGGTATTTTCGGTTGGATATGGTTTGTCACATGGCGGTTTTTGCTATTTCTGACCCTATTCTTACTATTGCTACGATTTGTGCCGCTATCTACCACGTCATTTATGCTGCAAAGCTCTTATCCTGTCACTCAGCACTGGATAAGCATCGATAAGCTGCCGGCACAAATGGCCATGGCAGTGGTTGCCTCGGAAGATCAACGCTTTCCAGAGCACTTTGGTCTCGATTTTACCGCTATCAGTAAAGCCCTTAACCAGTACCAATATGACGACGGCCTTCGTGGTGCCAGCACCATCACGCAACAAACTGCGAAAAACCTCTTTCTATGGCCGGGGCGAAGTTTTGTGCGCAAAGGTCTCGAAGCAGGTTTAGCGGTAAGCCTTGAAGTGATTTGGGGGAAAAAACGTATCTTAGAGGTCTATTTAAACGTGGCTGAATTCGGTAAAGGGATTTACGGCGTCGAAGCAGCTTGCCAGCATTATTTTCAAAAATCAGCTCGCCATCTAACCCCTGAGGAAGGCGCGCGGCTTGCTGTGTTACTGCCAAGCCCTCGTACACGAGATCCTCACAATTTAACCCCTTACCTTCGCCAGAGAGTGGTCTGGGTTGAACAGCAAATGCAACAGCTTGGTACAGGCTATCTAAATCCTATCCTTGATAATTAAATTAGCTCTGGGGCAAGAGCGCTTGAAATTTCATCGACTCTGCCCCATCGGTTCGTGGCTATACTTAGACAAAATCGGCCTTGTTTTTAAAGTACAAAATAGCGGACGGTAACAGGTTGAGATGTTAAAAGGCTGCATTCAAAGTTCATTTTTGTATCTACTATTACTCCTAAAAGGAAATGGTCAATGTCATCACAAGTTCACTTAGAGATGTTAAAAAAAATAAACACTGAAAAAGGATTTATTGCCGCATTGGATCAAAGCAGTGGCAGCATACAACACGCGTTACGATTATATGGCATTTCAGAACGCCAATATTCTGGTGAAGAAGAAATGTATACAAAAGTGCATAAAATGAATACTCGCATTATGACTAGCGAGGCCTTTTCTGGCGATAGAATTTTAGGCGCAATTTTGTTTGAAAATACCCTAGACAGGGAAATAGAAGGCCTTGCTTCACCAGATTATCTATGGCAAACGAAAAAAATTGTGCCATTTTTGAAGGTTGATATAGGCCTAGAAGCCGAGCATAACGGTGTGCAATTGATGAGACCAATTGGTGGCTTAAATGATTTACTAGACAAAGCGGTCGGCAAAAATATATTTGGCAGTAAAATGCGTTCATTCATAAGATTGGCAAATTGTAGTGGTATTCATATTATTGTTGCACAACAGTTTGCCATTGGTGCACGAATATTAGCCAAAGGCCTGGTGCCCATTATTGAGCCCGAGATTGATATTCATAGTCCTGAAAAAGGTGCGGCAGAATTAATACTACGTGAAGAGCTGTTGTTACAATTAGATGCGATACCCGATTCACAACAGGTGATCTTGAAATTGTCGCTGCCCAATATTACAGGTTTTTACAATAAGTTAATTGCTCACCCTAGAGTCTTGAAGGTGGTTGCTTTGTCTGGTGGCTATAGCCGTGAAAAAGCGAACCGTTTATTATCCGAAAATACGGATATGGTGGCGAGTTTCTCTAGGGCTTTTTCTGAAGAACTTTTCGATCTCATGTCTCATGATGAATTTGAGTCAACCATCAATGAATCGATAGATAGTATTTATCAAGCGTCTAATCAATAAAATCGATGGGGAGCCTATACGAAAACAACCAATAAAATAGGTTTGAGTTTGAACAAATCATTCATTATCAGTTTACCCCGTCATTTGCTCATGGGATGACCGTAACCTTATGAGATCTTATGTTGCCCGCCATTCGCCAGCGGTTTGCCCCACATAACGTTTAAAGGCTTTTTGAAAAGCTGACTCAGAGCTGTAACCAATATGTTCAGCAACACGCACAATGCTCATACCATCAGATAATAACTTTGAGGCTAATTGCATCTTCCAGCAATTAATATATTTCATGGGGGGGTGTCCAACATAATGGTTAAATCGCTCAGTGAACGAGGAGCGTGACATGCCACATTCATTTGCCAACAATGCTAGGCTCCATTTTTTAAAAGGCTCTTGATGAATCAAGGTCAAAGCTTTGCCTATGTGATCATCTCGTATTGCGGTAAGCCAACTGTGATCATTAAGGCTTGTGTGGTTTTCCATATGCTGTCTTAAGGCTTGGGTGAAAATTAACTCGGTTAATTTTGTGACAATATTTCGAGCGCCTTCATTGGATTTGCCCATTTCATTTAAAGTGGAAAGTAGCAATTGCTTCATTAACCCTTCATTACTGACATGCTCTTTAACGACTAATATTTTTGGCAACGTCTTTAACATTGGATTCAAAGGCTTGGCATTAAAGCCAATATAGCCACAAACAAGTTTGGCTCGCAGACCATCTTGACCTAGCTTTACTGCGGTGAATGGCTTTTTTTTGGCGGCTGTTTGTTGATAGAAGCTGGTATCGGCTGCAATACCTTGCCAATTGTTAATGTCTGATGTTAACGAGTGACTGGATCCCATAGGGAACATCACCACATCACCAGATTCAAGCTTTAATGGCGGTATCAGGTTGTCATCAGATTTAGCCCAGCCTTGACCTTCTAACATGATATGAAACGGAATAACGTGTTCAAGTTCGGGTAACATAAATGAACCAATTAAGTTCATGGCGGGATTCACCAATACCCATGGGTGAGCTGCCTGCACCTCAAAATACAGCGCACCTTTTATATGTATGGTATCGAGTACTTCTGACAATATATCCATATCAGGTTTCCTCCTTTTCATTGATACAAAAGACAAGTTCCGCTGGTTCAAACCCGAGTGAGCTTATTTTTCAGGCCTGCGTGGAATACAAAAGCACGATAACTTCATTAGCATAGCCTAAAAAATGGACGATCGAACATCAAATAAGGACGTTTGGCGCTAAACTAAACGGTCTTCATAACCCACAATAATTCATACATTTTATTGATTGGTCTGAGGCTTAACCGAGTACCAATCATCAACATGTTGCTTAACTAGAGTCATAAAGTAAATCGCTGCAACATTGGTGTATTTCTGATAGCACAAAAATGATCCGTTTTAACGGATGTTACCGAGGGAAAGCGATGACGTGTCTTTATCATTTGTCTGGCTGGTTTAGTTCTCTCATTAAGTCAAAACAATGACGTTAAGTACTTATCGATAGGAGCAAGAAGTTATGAATACACTGGGTTTTCAAAAAATGGATGGAAGCGCTGTAGAAATAAAGAAAAGCGATATTATCAACTCAATTTCAGGGGAGATTATTGCGCCTGACACAGACAATTACAATGAAGCGCGTAGCCTATGGAATGGCATGATAAATAGTTATCCGGGTTTGATAGTTCGCGTTAAAGACGAGCAAGACGTCATTAAGTCGGTAAACTTTGCGCGCAATCATGGGCTCTTATTGGCTGTAAAATCCGGCGGGCATAATATTGCCGGCAAGGCTTTAGTTGATGGGGGATTGGTTATCGATTTTCATTTCATGAAAGCAGTCAAAGTTAATGAGCGACAAAAAACCGTTAAAGTCGGACCAGGAGCCACCTTAGCTGATGTCGATAAAGCCACTCAAGAACATGGTCTGGTCGTGCCAACCGGGATTAATTCAACTACCGGTATAGCGGGCCTAACGTTGGGCGGCGGTTTTGGTTGGACAACCCGAAAATTTGGTTTAACGATTGATTGTTTGCGTTCAGCTAAGCTGATTATTGCAACCGGCGAATTACTTGAAGTGAACGCCAATCAACATGCAGATTTATTCTGGGCAATATGTGGAGGGGGCGGTAACTTTGGCATAGTGACCGAATTTGAATTTAATTTACACCAAGCAGGCCCCGAAGTATTCGCCGGTATGGTGGTGCATCCCTTTAGTGATATGAAAAACGTTTTGCAAAAATATCAAGTTGCAATCGATAACGCACCCCAAGAGCTAAGTTGTTGGGTGGTCATGCGTAAAGCCCCACCGCTACCATTTTTACCTGAACAGTGGCACGGTAAAGAAGTACTGGTACTTGCTATGTGTTATATCGGTAACACTGACGAAGGTCATAAGGTAACACAAGAGCTTAGACAGATAGGGCAACCGATAGCCGATGTAGTGGGGCCAATGCCTTTTGTTGATTGGCAATCTGCATTTGATCCCTTATTAACAGAAGGGGCTAGGAATTATTGGAAAAGTCTTGATTTGGCGCAGATTAATGCAAAAACTGCCACAGAAATCGAAAACGCGATACACACTTTACCCAGCGACGAGTGTGAAATTTTTATTGCCCACGTGGGCGGTGCAATGACAAAAATAGCGCCTCATGAAACGCCTTGGTTAAATCGTGATGCACACTTTACGATGAACGTGCATACCCGCTGGCAATCACCAGAAGACGACGAAACCTGTTTAAATTGGGCTCGAAAATTACATACAAAGTTAACCCCGCAGTCAATGGGCAGTATTTACGTGAATTTTATCCCACAAGGCGATGAAAATAGTGTCGGTGAGGCTTATGGATCTAACTATGCTCGACTTAAAAGCATCAAACAACAATTTGACCCTAGTAACCTCTTTAGAATCAACCAAAATATAGCGCCTTAGGATTTACCTTAAATTATCAGGGCATCCATCAATTATCAGGACAACCATGTGAATTCAGTTGTTGTCATGGATGTCCTGATAATTGGGGTAGTGTTTATCAGAGATAATGGTATCTGCGAACAACTCCCTGTGTTTATGCGGAGGTATTGATCGGTGGGGCGACTTTATTCATCAATTCAACTGAACGTTGAGCACCGTCTTTTGAATAACCGTCGTTTTTCAATTCCGCTAACAGAGCATTTAATTGAGTAGCTGTTTCGTGATCATTAGTATCATTAGCGATAGAAGATAACATGGTTTTAAATGAATCAAACTGAGACTCTTTGCTGGCATCTGACTCCCCATATAAACCGGATCCCCCGTCCATACGAGCCATTATTTGCTCCATTTTATGCTCGCGTTGCTGAATCGCTTTATTGTGCTCTTCTTGGGATACGTTGCCATCACCATTGCCGTCCATTTTACTGAACATATCTGCAGACTTAGTGCTTTGTACACCTTGGGTGGTTAGTGCTTCCATAAATTCAGTCGCACTAACCGTTCCATCTTGATTGGTATCGGCAATATCAAATTGCTGTTGTGATTGTTCCTGTTTACGGGCAGACGGATCAACGCCTCCACCGATAGACATTATACTCATTGCTTGCTCCTATTGGTTGAAATCACTTATACCGAAGCATGAATAAGTCCAATTAATGTAAAGATTTCGTAAAAGTGTCGTAAAGGTAAATAAGTCTTTGATATTTATATAATAAATTTTTTTACCCACAAGGCGGCTAATTAATGACGCTTTTTGCAACCGATTTTGGGTGGATTGTGGCAACGTTTTGCCAGTTTCAGGAGGTCCATGAGGCAATATTTGGCATGTTACCCATAGTAAAAAGTAGCACAAAGGCAGTTTTGTTCTGAGCTTTAGGGTATGCAAACCATCATGGATGGTCTGTTATGCCTCAGCTTCAAAAAAAATGAGTATAATGGTTTCGCCTAATTACTCTGGCAAGCCATGCTGTGTTCGCCGCTCTAATTTTGTAAGGCAAGAGCAAACATTCAGGACGATTTTAATAAGCAGGTTTATATAATCTTCAAACGAATACGATCAACGGCTTAAACCACAGATAAGGCACATAGTGGCTAGTGAGTTATCAACTAATAATTCTATATCCTTTAAAATTGAACTCACTACTTATGCTGGATAAACCTAATAATCAGACGAGTCCAGCGATTAAATATAAATTAGCCCAGGTTAAGCTGATAAACGCTGGTCAGTTGCTGATTGTTGTGCCGCAATCTGCTTAGCGCCTAGGTGATACTCGGCTTCTCTATATTCGCTTTCGGCATATCTATACTCGCTCTTGGCAGAAGTGGTGACGTCTGCTTGGTCTATTTCATTTAGCTCGTTATTCTCAAGTGCGCTTTGTTGTTGCAGATACATTTTGCCAGCAGCAACACCGGCTTTGTGGTCGTGTCTAAGGTCGCTGTCTGTGCTGCCCAGTAACTTACTTTGCAGTTTTTCATCGGCAAAAATTTGCACTATTTCGACATCTGCCGGTGGATTGGCAATAAACGCTAACTCGTCTTGGTACGCTTGCTCGTGCTGCACTAAATAATCAATGGTTTTGGGGCAATAGCCAGATACACAAACTAATGATCTGAGTTTGTGTACCCAAGCGGATTGTGCTTGAAAGTGAGCATCCACCGTACGGATGACCACAATTTTACGTGCCCCGCGATTGTAGGCTTCACGCACGGGCAAAGGCGCGGCTAAGCCGCCATCAAGATAGAAGTCTGCTTGTGGCTGTACATTCAATTCTTGGCTTTTTTCGTCTGGAGCATCGGGTTCATTGGCCGCTTGTGCATTTAACCAAGGTGTTAATTTCACCCCTTGTTTGTACAAAAAAGGCAGTGCGCTGGACGCTTTTAACAACTCGCGCCATTGGTGACTGTCACCTGTTGGGCTTAAAAAATACGGGGCGCGGTCTCGTGAATTGGTCGCAGTGATCAGCAGTTCGCGCTCGCCCAGTGATTGCTTGGCAGTTGCAAAATCTATGGCGCGATTCGCTTCGGTGGTTTTGTCGAAGTACCAATCTAAGTCCACTATGTGTTTGCCCATCAAACCGCGACCTAATCGAAAAAAGCGTTTTTGACGAGACAAACCGCGAATAAGTCGTTTGGCGTAGCCTTTTTGCCGCGCTAAATAGCTGGTTAGGTTTTGCGAACCAGCCGACGTGCCAATAAACATATCGAAGGGGTCGTAACCTTCCTCTAACCATGCGTCGAGTACGCCTGCAGTGAATATCCCTCGCTGACCGCCGCCTTCTGCAATCAGAGCAAGCTTGGGCTGAGCTGCATTGTTTGAAGTAATGGCTGGAAACGTGGCTAGGGATTTCATAGTGAACCTTCTTGTTCAATTTACGGATTATTGTGTCATTGAAGGTAGTGTAAGGATGAAGCATGCTCGGGGATAATTGATAGATTGAATCGCCTTGATTGATAAAAACGTTTAACTTCCCAAATGTTAATTTATTAAATAGATTTTAACAAGCTGTTCACCCAAAGCGCCAAGCCGAGCGTGCAGGTGATTTTTATAAACTAATCAAACACACTGGGCGGTAAAATTTTCTTTTTGACCATCATGGTTAGAATATCGTGGCATTTTTGCTTGAGCGTATCACGCAGCAAACGTGCAGCTGGGGTAATCGATTGTCTGCTAGGGAATATTAGCCACAGCTCGGTTGGGGTAGGAGTATAGTTGCCCATTACCGGTACCACTTGATCCGTGAGCAACTCGGTCGACATATCTAAACAGGATTTCACCGCGAGTCCTTTACTGTCGATGCACCAACGGCGAACCAAATCACCGTCGTTAGAGGCATGCCTGCCATTCATTTTAATTTTATATTCGCCCTTGGTATCTGAAAACACCCATACATCTTTGATAATGTCTTTGAGCTGATAAAACAGCCCGTTATGTGAGGCTAAATCGTGGGGGTGCTCAGGCACACCGTACTCATCTAAATACGCTTGGGTAGCACACAATATTCGCGGTACATTACAAATTTTGAAGCCGTACATACTGGCGTCACTGGGAGAGCCGTAACGCAGGGCTAAATCGACTGAGTCACGATAAAAGTCGATGTTACTGTCGCTTATATTGGCGCGTAAGCTGATCTCAGGGTAGTTTTCCATTAATTCACTTAACCAGGGCAGCACTAAATTGCGCCCAAGATCAGACGATAAACCGATGCGTAGCTCCCCATCGATAATATCCAAGTCGCCTTTAACATTTTGTTTGGCCAACGCTAGCGTTTGTAGGGCTTGTTGGCAGTGGGGAAGGTAACGCTCCCCAGCACTGGATAAGCGTAAGTGCCGAGTCGTACGAATAAACAAATCAACCCCAAGACTTGCTTCAACCCGTTTGATTGCTGCGCTGGCTGTGGCGGTTCGCATATCTAAACTCTCGGCAGCGGCCGTTATACTGCGAAACTCAGCGACTTTTAATACCAAGTAGAGATCTTCTAATAACATATTGTCTATTATTTTTTGTATAATGTTTCAATCATTATGCTGTTTATGGTGAGTAAATCAAAGTCTATTATCTATCCATCAACTTTGCAGACCCAAATTTACTTAAACAAGGACATTATTATGAAAGCCATCGGTTATACCCAGTCACTACCCATCAGCAACCCAGAATCATTGATTGATTTAACACTTACTCAACCTATTGCCACGGGCCATGATTTACTGATCAAAGTAAAAGCCATCGCAGTCAACCCTGCAGACTATAAAGTACGCTTAAATATGCCGCCAGCAGCGGGGGAAAGTAAAGTCATCGGTTGGGACGCAGTCGGTGAAGTTGTCGCTACGGGCGAATTAACCAGTCAATTTGTGCCAGGTGATATCGTTTATTACGCTGGGGATATTACGCGCCAAGGCGCTAACGCTGAATATCAGTTAGTTGATGAGCGCATCGTCGGGTTTAAACCTAAAAGTTTATCTGATGCAGAAGCCGCTGCATTGCCATTAACAGCGATTACCGCATGGGAAATGTTGTTTGAACATTTAGCCATCAAGCAAACATCACCTGAAGCAAAAGAAAAGTCAGATGAAATCATCTTGGTAGTTGGTGCTGCTGGTGGCGTTGGCTCGATTCTAGTGCAAATAGCCAAAGCTGTGACAGGCGCTACCGTAATAGGTACTGCTTCACGTGAAAGCTCAAATGCTTGGGTTAAAAAGCTAGGTGCTGATTATGTCATCGACCATAGCAAGCCACTTAAAGCGCAAATTGACGCATTGAATATTGGTGATGTAACACACGTTGCTAGCTTGAACAGCACAGATGCGTACTTTGAAGCCTATACCGATTTGCTCGCACCGTTTGGCAAAATCGCCATGATCGATGACCCAGAAGCACTTGATATCACTAAATTGAAAATGAAAAGCTTGTCCTTGCACTGGGAATTTATGTTTGCCCGTTCAATGTTTAAAGCCGCTGATATGCAAGAGCAAAGCGTATTACTTAACCGTGTCGCTGAGCTTATCGACCTAGATTACATTCAAACCACAGTAGGTCAGCATATGGGAGCGATAAATGCGCAAAACTTACGCGCTGCCCATGAAGCGTTAGAAACTGGTCGCGCCATTGGCAAGATCGTTTTAGAAGGCTTCTAAGCTGTCTAATGTGACCATCATACTTTAAATGACTTGAGTGCAAAGCGGCAAAAATTCGACGTTAGCACTCACTTTTAACGACTTAGGATGCCCCATGAAAACATCTAATATCTTGAATAAAGTTAACACTATGGTTGCGATTTCAGCCGCAATAGCATGCACCTTCATTTTTAGCCAAGCACATGCCGCAACAGACAACATTGAAGTAGTTGCTGAAATGACCAACACCCGGCCGGGTAATTTAACGATTACGCCAAATGGGCGAATGATTTTATCTCAACAACCACTTGATGTGCCTGAGTTACGTGTGGTTGAAGTGATGGCCAACGGTGAGTTACAACCTTTCCCAACCCTTGACTGGGCAGATGGCCCCGATAAAGGTGACGTGGGTTTCGCTGCCGTGATTGGTGTGCACACCAGCACAGGCGGTATCGTGTGGATTTTAGATATGGGCAGTGCGACAAGCCAAGCAAAACTTGTCGGTTGGGATAGCGTAAATAATAGGCTGCATAAAATCATTCCCATTGATAAAAGCGCCACGGTTGATAACTCTTTCTTACAGGACTTTGCTATCGATGAAAAACGTGAGCAAATTTATATTGCGGACACGACACTGGGTAATTTGTTTGGCGAGATTAAATCAGCATTTGTGGTGGTCGACTTACAGAGCGGTGCGTCGCGTCGGGTGCTACAGGCACATCCTAAATTGATGCCGCCTAAGCATACCGTGGTAATAAACGGTTCAGTATTGGGCGCAAAACGTGAAGACGGCAGTAAAGAACCTATTTATCTTGGATTAAACCCCATCGCAATCGATTATCAGTATGAATGGGTGTACTTCGGCACAGTGAATGGCAGTGAGCTATTTCGTATGCCTGCTGCGCAATTAGCTAATGAAAGCAACGATGATAACGCCCTTGCTGCACAGATTGAGCTGTATGGTGAAAAGCGTCCGTCAGATGGCATCACCATTGATAAAGATGGTACCGTTTACGCTGGAGATGTTGAAAACTCCGCAGTAGGAATTGTCACAAAAAATGGTTTTAAGACCATTGCCAAAGACAAAGCTTTATTATCTTGGCCTGACGGTTTTGCAATCGACCACGGTTGGCTGTATGTCACGCAAAACCAATTGCACCTGACTGCTCCGCTTAATGAAGGGGAAGCACAAGGGACGAAGCCATACCGTATATTACGCATGAAACTGACTAACTAAGTCTGTTGATTGGTTAGCTGCACTATGCATGTTAATGGTGGTTCAAACAGATTGTTGAACCAGCAGATTTATTATTAATCGTTATTAAAAATTAAGGCATATACCATGAGTAAACTCACTATATTAGCCAACATAGTTGCCAAAGCAGACAAAGTTGATTTGGTGAAAACCGAGTTGTTAAAGTTGATTGATTTAACTCGCGTCGAAGAAGGTTGTCTTGAATATAACTTGCATCAAGACAACGAAAACCCAGCGCATTTCATGTTTTTTGAAAACTGGCAAAGCCGCGAGTTATGGCAGCATCACATGAATGCTGATTACATGGCAGCGTATGGCACTGCAGTTGATGGTGCAATTGAATCCTGGACCTTAAATGAAATGTCTCATATTGCTTAGCTTGCTCATCAATCGGACCTAAAAAGTCACCCAGGGATCAAATTATAAGGTAGAGGATCGTATGTTACTCGATACCCCAATATGTGACTTTGGCTATCAAGCGCCAGATTTTAGCTTGAAAACACCAGAGGGTGAGACGTTCACCCTGAGTGAACAGTTAGGTGGTAAAGGCTTGTTGATTGCCTTTATATGTAATCATTGTCCCTATGTGCAGCGTATCGCTGAACGACTCGCGGCTGACACCAAAACGTTAATGGATGAGGGGATTAATGTTTTGGCTATTATGTCCAACGATTACCGTTACCTAGACGCGGATTCGCCGGTTAATATGCAGCGTTTCGCACTAAAACATGGCTTCGAATTTCCTTATTTGGTGGACGAAGACCAATTTGTGGGCAAGCTTTATGGCGCGGTCTGTACTCCGGATTTCTTTGGGTTTAATACTAAGGGAGAATTGCACTACAGAGGTCGATTAGACGATGCTCGCATGGGTGATGCGCATAATCGTGTACCTGAGCTGGTCAATGCTATGCGCTTAATCGCTGAAACAGGCCAAGGGCCAAAAGAACAAACACCGAGTATGGGCTGTTCGATTAAGTGGCGGGATTAATAACAGCGCTTATCCGTTAATATACGTGCCTACTGGTACCTAAGCATAAATGGCAACCAGCAAATAAGGGGTTTATCTATGTCGTCTCGAGCAACAAAAAACATCACGCTGGGGGTAACGGATTTATCCTTTCACCGTGTTACCGCTTCACTGGTTACACATGTTTTGCAAGACATGGACTTCAATGTACAACGGGTATATGCCCCCCATGAAGAGAATTTTTCTCACTTGCGTCAGGGTAAGGCTGATTTACTTAGCTCAGCTTGGTTACCATCTAGCCATGGTATATACAAAGCACAAGTCGAGAAGCAAATTGCAGTGACTGAACTCGGCCTTCATTATGCGCCGTATGCATTGTGGGGAGTACCGAGTTATATACCAAAAGAAGCAGTGAGCGAGATCAGCGACTTACGCAAGCCTGACGTTATCGCCAAGATGAGACGCGATATACAAGGCATTAACGCGGGCGCCGGTATTACACGCTTTTCTATTCAGATGATGAAAGAATATAAATTGTCAGAAGCGGGTTACCACTTTTTTCCAGGTACTGAACAAGAGTGCTTTGAAACGTTTGAGCGAGCCGTCGCCAATAAACAATGGGTGGTTGTACCTTTATGGAAGCCCCAATTTTTACACCATAAATATACCGTGCGGGAACTTGTAGAACCAAAAGGCTTGTTAGGTTCGGTTGACCGTGCCGTATTGCTGGTACGCAACGATAAAAAGGCGTTATTTACCTCCGAGCAACTAGCACGTTTAGATGCGTTGCACTTCTCAAATAGCATAGTCGCTGAGCTTGATTATCAGGTGTGTCGCGAAGGTAAAGCGCTGGACCTCGTCACCAAATTATGGCTACGGGAGCACAATTTTCTGTAGCAACTTTATATGAGTACTTAATGCGCATTTAAGTACTCATATTGTGATTTTTGTTTTGCGGCTTCGGAACTATTGCGCTGGACTTTGTTTTATTTCTTTGTGTGCAAAACGCGTTAACCATTGTTGTCGAGCGGCTTTGCGATCTTCGTCTTTAAGTGTCTCGCCGTCAGCTAATTCAGTGGCGATTTGCTCGATGATGTTATCTCGTTGGGCGATCAGTTTATCCGCACTGGCAAATAAATCTTCGGCTTCAGGGTAATCTGCTTTTATTTCGTCTATGCCCAGTAAGTCATAATAGGCCTGTTCCACTGCATCATTAAATAAGCTGCGGTTGGCTTGAAATATCACATAATCTTTGGCCATATCTGATTGTATATAATTAATGTCTTGTTGCGACATTTCGGCTTCTTTAGCTAAGTCGATAGCTTTGTCTAGCCATTCATCTATGGCTTTTTCATCGTGTTGTTGCAGTGCTAGTTTTACCCCTTCGACCAAGTCGCTGGCGGTGAGAATGTCTTGACGAGTGATAACGGGTAACTCAGTTTGCTCGGTGGTGACGTTGTCATCGCTCGGTTGATTGGTAAACCAGGCAAGGGCCCCAATGCTGAGCAAAATAATAATCGCTAATATAACTTTCATGTACTTACCTTTTTACTCTGTTTTTTTACCGGATAAAATCAGCATTCCCTCGGATATTTGAGGATGCAAAATATTGCATTGGTAAGGTTATCATAACCACTTTATTTCGCAGCCCTTCATCGCGCTAATTTATGATACTCATCAACAGGCTAGGGCGTAAACCTAGTTGCGATTACTTTCATCGAATGGCGAGTCGTTGAGAGGGCCATGCGATGATTTACCCAGAAACGTGGTCTTATTTGAGGCAATAAAAAGCCATAACGAGCAAAATAAGCGGTTATGGCAATAAGTGCCCACTAAAGGGCGTTCATTAAATGGTGCTCGTCTTGGTCTATTTCATGGTCGGCATAGAAAATTCAGCGCCTTCTCTGACACCTGCCGAAGGCCAGCGCTGGGTGATCGTTTTACGCTTAGTGTAAAAACGTACTGCGTCTGGCCCATAGGCGTGTAAATCACCGAACAATGAACGTTTCCAGCCACCAAAGCTGTGATAAGCCACCGGCACAGGCAAGGGCACGTTTATGCCGACCATCCCGACCTGAATATTATCTGAAAAATAACGTGCTGCTTCGCCATCACGGGTGAAAATACAGGTACCGTTACCGTATTCATGGGCATCGATAAGATCCATTGCTTGTTGCATCGTTTGTACGCGCACAACTTGCAACACGGGACCGAATATCTCCTCTTTATAACTGACCATATCAGGGCTGACGTCATCGATTAATGTTGCGCCCACAAAGAATCCATTTTCGAAACCAAGCACTTTAGCATGACGACCATCAACGACTATCTTAGCGCCTTGTTGCTCTGCGCTGTCGATATAAGCAATCACTTTTTGCTGATGTGCCTGGGTGATAACCGGGCCAAAATCATTATTGGCATCAAAGTGAGGGCCCACGTTTAGGCTTTGCATGGCGGCTTGCATCTTACCAATCAAAGCATCACCAGCCACATCGCCCACTGCGACTGCGACCGAAAGCGCCATGCAGCGCTCGCCCGATGAACCAAATGCGGCTCCCAATAACTGGTTAACCGCGTTGTCCATGTCGGCGTCAGGCATCACGATGGCGTGGTTTTTCGCGCCACCTAGAGCTTGGCAGCGCTTGCCGTTACCATTGGCCGTCGCGTAAATATATTCGGCAATGGGGGTGGAGCCAACAAAACTAATGGCTTTAATACGTTCATCATTTAATAAGGTATCGACCGCTTCTTTATCACCGTTTATCACGCTCATGACTCCATCGGGTAAACCCGCTTCTTTGAGTAATTGGGCAATGAACAAGGTTGCACTTGGGTCGCGTTCCGATGGCTTTAGAATAAAGCAATTACCACAGACCAGTGCCATTGGGTACATCCACAACGGCACCATAGCGGGGAAGTTAAACGGGGTAATACCGGCCACTACTCCTAAGGGTTGAAACTCACTCCATGAATCAATGTTCGGGCCGACATTTTTGCTGTGCTCACCCTTCAATAGTTCTGGTGCGCCGCATGCATACTCGACGTTCTCGATACCCCGTTGAAGTTCGCCAGCGGCATCATGGGATATTTTGCCATGCTCTTCACCAATCAAGGTGCAAATAGTTTCGGCGTGTTCTTCAAGTAATGCTTTAAACTTAAACATGACCCGGGCGCGCTTAATCGCCGGGGTATTCCGCCAAGCTGGAAAAGCCGCTTGTGCCACAGCAATGGCTTCTTCAACTGTCTTTTTCGACGCTAAGTCGACTTGCTTGCTAATTTCACCGGTAGATGGGTTGTATATCGCCTGTTGGCGCGTCCCTTCAACTGTAATTTCGCCATTAATAAGCTGTCCCACTGTGGTCATTTTTTGTGTCCTTAAATCAGTACATAAAGGGGCGAATCTGTTGTTCACCCTAAAAGATTAAATTAAATAGTGCTAGCCCATAAGGCCAAGGGCATAAAGGTAAACCGCCTCATTTGTCAGCGGTAAAGCATGTTACGGCCAAAGTTTTTTATAAAGTACAATGACATCCTCAGCACTTGGTACCCGAGGATTATTACTCGGTGACCCCGACGCCAGTGCTTGCTCAGCCATAGTGGTTAACAAACCCATAAAATGCGCTCGATCAATACCGAATTGTTCTGGTGTTGGCACGTTCAGCTCTTCGTTTAGTGCGACTAATTCTGCTATGAGTTTAGCGTTTGCACCCTCATCACTGTCTTGTTGCGTGGCAATACCCATAGCGCGGGCGCAGTCAGCGTAACGTTTGGGGGCACCCGGGATGGAGTATGCCGTCACGGTGGGCAACAACATTGCATTTGAAAGTCCGTGGGGAACATGGAACGCCGCACCAATAGGGCGGCTCATACCGTGTACCAAAGCAACCGATGCATTTGAGAAGGCTATGCCCGCAAGCGTCGAACCGAGCATCATGGCCTCACGAGCTTCTTTATCAGCACCGTTGTGGTAAACACGGCGCAAGTTTGGGGCAATCAAGCGCATTGACTGCAATGCTTGAGTATCGCTGTACAGGCTGGCTTTTTTACTGACGTATGCTTCCATTGCGTGAGTGAGGGCATCGATTCCTGTGTCTGCGGTCGTACGCGCAGGAACTGACAAGGTCAGGTTATAATCGACCAAGGCGGCAATAGGCATAAAACCAATGCCCATGCAGAGCATTTTTTCATCCGTTGTTTCATCCGTAATAATAGTGACTCTGGTGACTTCAGAGCCCGTACCTGCGGTGGTAGGAATGGCAATAATAGGCAAACCTGCTTCGCTCACCACCCGAGGGAACTTATAGTCGCGCATCTGGCCGCCAAACTTACCTAAAATACTGATGGCTTTTGCGCTGTCGATGGGGCTGCCGCCACCTAGCGCAATAATACTGTCATAGTTTGACTCTTGAACCCTTTTGACACCGGCTTGAATGGAACCCACTGTGGGCTCAGGGACTGTGTCGTCAAAAATATCCGCCTGCATATCTTGGTCAGCTAATACATCTTGAACTTTTTTAGCGTAACCCAGTTGCACCATCATTTTGTCTGTGATGATTAACGGTCGGCTGCAACCAAGACTGGCTAGCACGTTAGGTGTCGCCAGTATCGCGTTTTCGCCCACTTGCAGCATGCGTGGAAGAATAATTTGCGTAGACATATCTTCTCCTAAAAAAATGTGTTTTATAACCAGTCAAATTGGACTGTTATCTGGGATAAATAACACCCTATTGTCTTGGGTTATTCACCACTCGTTGGCCAAGGTTTGTTAGTTCAGCCGTATTGGTTTCCTGTTCTGGAGTTATCAATATTTATTGCGGGCAAGGTGCGCCCGCTTTTGCCCATAAGGTAACAAAGTCGGCAGTTTCTTCCGCTGAATAAGGCGCAGGTTCGCGGCCTATGCCAGGTGCCCAACCCCAATGCACTAACTCATCTTCTAAAATATGATGTGCCACTTCATCGAGGGTACGTCCGCCGTTACGGTTAGGATCTTTAATTTGTTGGCAAATCTGGCTTGAGCTTTGCTGCCACCAAAGCATGTCAACTGGGGCTAACATCCATATCGGTGCACCCGGAGGGCCATGGGGTTCGTCAGCGTTACTTTGTGCATGACAGGTACTGCACATAATTGTTTCAACTCCGATCCGGCTTTGTCCGCCTGTGATATTCATGCCGTGCACCGAGGTTTTAGCATAACTAGGACCAGACCAGCGCGGCAGATTATCGTCCGGGACATGGCAATTGGCGCAGCGAGGGTGGGAGAACACATGATAAATTTTATCCCATGTTTTTAATGCTGCTTCATTGGTTTCTTGGGCCTGAGCTGCAAATATGACACTGCAGCAGAGGAGTAACACGCATAAGATAGATTTCATGTTTGATTCCCTAAACAAATTGAATCTGTTTTTTAAATGGCATTTCGCGCAAACGGACACCCGTTGCGGCGTAAATGGCGTTCGCTAATGCCGGAGCGGCTGGCGGTGTACCTGGCTCGCCTATGCCCCTGATGCGCTCGCCATTTTCAAGGATTTTGCAATGAATGGCTGGGGCCTGATGCATACGAATAGAATCAAAGTTATGGAAGTTAGTCTGCTCCACCTTGCCGTCTTTTAAGGTGATTTCACCCATCATGGCGGCTGCTAGCCCAAAATTGATACCCGATATTAGCTGGGCCTCAATGTTGCTTGGGTCAATAGCAATACCCACATCGGCAGCCACATATACATTGTGTATTTTAATGCCGTTCTGGGTCTTTTCTACTTCAATCACTTGCGCCACGGGTACCCCGAAAGAGGTCACAAGGGCGATACCCATCCCGTGGTTTTCAGGTAACATACGTCCCCAATTTGCTAATTCGGCCACCGCTTCTAGTACCTTGCGCGTGGGCGAGTGACTAATAAGGGCTAAGCGTATGTCAATGGGATCAACGTTAGCTTCGTGCGCCAGTTCATCCATCATGGACTCACAGAAAAAACCGTTTTGCGATGCACCTACCGAGCGCCATGAACTCACTGGTATGCCAATAGGTACCCGATAACCGGTGACGCGGTAGTTTTCTATCATGTACGCTTGATCCCACGCAGCTTGCACTATGGTGGTATCTGGCCCAGGAATCGAAAGACCCACGCGGCCCATTTGCGATTCCATCACTGAGGGCGAGGATATTTTGACGTCTAGTGCACTGATATTGCTGCCACTAACTACTCCTTGAAAGCGTGCAATGGCAAACGGTCGGTAGTTGTCATGGGTCATGTCTTCTTCACGCGTCCAGGTGACTTTGACCGGTGTACCTTCAAGCTGTATGGCCACCATGACTGCATATACGATAAAGTCCATTTCTGCTCTGCGCCCGAAACCGCCCCCTAAGTAGGTGGTGTGAACGCGGATATTTTCTTCGGAAATACCAGACACCTTGGCCGCTTCGGCTAAGGCAAACGTTGGGCTTTGATTGCCTGCCCAAATATCTAACTGACCGTTTTTCAACAGTGCCGTGGAGTTCATGGGCTCCATGGTGGCATGAGCGAGCATAGGCGCTCGATATTCGCGGTTGATGGTGGCGTCGCCCGCCTGACCAATCACAAAATCCACATCGCCGTCATTGCGGTTTTGACTGTCTTGGTGGGACTCTTTAAATGCTGCAATGGCTGATTCAAACAAGCCTTCTGTGGTTTGTGCATAGGCGGTTTTGGCCCAGTCGAATTCGATTACCTCAGCGGCTTTAAAGGCATACCAAGTGTTGCTGGCTACCACGGCAACGCCCACTTCCCCTAAGGGCAGAATATGTTTTACGCCAGGCATTGCGGTGGCGTTTGCGGCATTAAATGAATTGAGTTTAGCGCCTAAATGCGGGTTCACTTTTATGGTGGCATACAGCATGTCAGGTTGGATCACGTCCATACCAAAGGTGGCGGTACCGGTACATTTTTCCACCATGTCTAATTTGGGGATGGAACGGCCGATTTGCTTCCATTCACTTCTGGGTTTTAAGCTTACGTCATCCGGCAAAGAGACACTTGCTGCCAGTGTCGCCAGCTCGGTATACGGAATTCGCTGACCATCTCTGGTGATAACGGCACCATTTTCGGTGCGTAGGGTATTTTTATCGACCTTAAGTTTGGCAGCGGCGGCTAGCAGCAATGCTTCTCGGGCGGTGGCACCCGCGATGCGCATTTTTTCAAAGGCATCAATGGTAGAGGATGAACCGCCGGTAATTTGTGTGCCTAAAAATTTTGCAGGCACATGCATTAAGTCTCGCACGCCATTGGCCATGGCACTGTTGTCGTGGGGGGGAAAGGCGCGCCTTCTTCTAAAACCGCTGCATTATAATAGGCTTTTGATGCGGGTCCGTGTTCGACCGTCACGCTGTGCACATCGATATCAAGCTCTTCAGCGACCATTGCCGCTAATGACGTGCGTACTCCTTGACCCATTTCAGCTCTGGGGGCAATGATGGTGACGCCTGTGGCATTGATCAGTACATAGGGCGTTAAGGCTGCTTCGCCATCATGAAGGTCTCGTGTTAATGGATTAGGGTAGGGCTGCTTATATTTGTAATAACCAAATAACACACCACCGGTAATTGCCGCAGAGCCAATGACAAAGGCACGACGGGTTATCTTGCCTAATGTACTCATAGATTGCTCTCCCGTATTTTAGCCGCTGCAGTTTTAACGGCTGCGCGAATACGAGGGTAGGTGCCACAACGACATAGATTAGCCGATAGCGCTCGGTCAATCGCCTCATCGTCTGGGTTTGGGTTGACCTGCAACAGGGCTGCTGCTGACATGATTTGCCCAGGTTGGCAATAACCACACTGGGCCACTTGGTGTTCAACCCATGCCGCTTGCACCACGTGCATAGCATAGGGTGTACCGAGCCCCTCGATTGTCGTCACTTGACCCGACACCTGACCCACAGGAATGGAGCACGAGCGAGCGGGCATACCATTAATATGCACAGTGCAGGCTCCGCACATGGCAATACCACAGCCAAATTTAGGTCCTGTGATTGCTAACTCATCACGCAACACCCACAACAGAGGCATTGTCTCTTCAACATCTACTTCGTGCTGTTTACCGTTTACATTTAACTGCATGTTATTACCTTATTCGCTGGCCCATCGACTATCTGCGCACTAGGTTAAATTAAGTTGTTGCAAAATTGTAATCATATCTTGTGTTAACTATGTATTCATTGCCATTACGTCTTGTTAATACGCCTATCAATGTTTGGCAAAAGGCCCTAATCCAGCGCAAACGTTAATATGTGTTAAGTAATCAAAGGTTATGTAAAGGCAGTCAATTACACCCCAATAGTCAGTTTATATTCAGTTTCGCAGCCTATTATCCATCTTGAAATTCGTAAGCCGAAACAGGAATTATTATGAAACTAACCGTCCTATTACCCGTTGTGATGACCTTGGCTGTATTACCTAATATCAGTGCCGCGCAAAGTCGAGAGGCTCATCAACACAGAAATGAAACGCACGGGCCTGTGGTGGTACACAAGCGCGTGGTATATAAAACCGGTGCTGTGGTACGTAAAGCACCTACCAATAGTATCGCCCTGCGTTTTGGTGGTGTATCGTTTATGTTCAATAACGGCCTGTACTATCGCCATATGAACAACGGTTATAAAGTGGTGCGCCCACCTGTGGGTTTAAAGGTGCGCCATTTGCCAAATGGGTACGAACGTATTGTCATTCAAAGTCGGCCTTATTATTTCGCCCAAGGTATTTACTATGTGTTCGATAATGGTGATTACCGAGTGATAGACGAGCCAAGCACACAGGTTATTTATCGTGACAGTTCACCTGTGGTGGTGTCCCAGTCGATAGAAACCCAGAATGGAAACGCCAGCCAGGGTTTTGGCTACGTGTTAGGCAACACCTATGATGAATTACCTAGTGGGGTACAGTTAGTGTCAGTCAATAAACAACAGTACTTTCAATACAGGGATATTTACTTCATACCCCAATCATCAGCTGGAGAGGTGCGCTATTTGGCGGTGAAATTAAATTGAGTTATCGGTATACAAGTGTCTGCTTAATCTTTGCTTAAGTAGTGCTTAATTGCGCAGCACTTGAATGCTAACGAAAACGGCTGGTCAGTGCAGATTTAGCGTATTTTGAAGGTATATAATAGTAGGTTATTTTACGCTAACTCAGATAAGAACGAGAAATATGCGTAATTTTTATTCGATATTGATGACAGTGTTTGTTTAGCTAAAGTGTTTTTGTTAATTTCACGCCATTGAACACTAATAGTCACTAAGAATTACATCCTTATGAAGCTTGCTGCTTTGATCCAGCCACAATCTCATCATCAAATAGACGCCTTGTACCGAGCGCTTTTACGGCTTGATGAAGCCGAACAAGTGACACTATTCATTTTAGCTGTGATCCATAAACCGATTGGCGCAACAAAATTAGCCCAAGTAATAGATATACTCGTTGGTCGAGGGTTATTAGCATTCCCTAAACAGCACTATTTATTCACTACGCAGCAAAAGGAAAGACTGACCTCACAATCGCTGCTAGTCAGCAACCGTGAAGGCTTGAAACTCAATCCATTATTAGCCAATCGTTTGGTCACGGAAATAGAACAACCACCCATATTTACTGAGCATGTTCCTGGTCAGAGGTTACTTGAGATCATCATGGCCGCCGAACAGGTGGTGCCGGTCATCAACAGTTACAGTTGGCAGAACAAAGAAGCCGATAGAGCCCGAGTGATACGAGACCTGTATTATTTGAATCAAATTGACCAGCTCGAAGATGCGTTAGCATGCCATAAAAATCCACAAATAATTGACCATGGTAAAAATAAGATACTGCTTGAAATTTTGTTCTTACCTTTTGATTTAGAAGCGTTTCTACAATTATCGAGTGCGCTGCAATACCAAGCGTTTGCCACCCTTTTTAGAACGTTTCAAATAGAAGGGAAAGGTTGTGCTTACCCTATTCAATTATTAGAACAAGTGTGCGCTGCTAGGAGGGATAAAACCGACCCAGCATACAATCTTGAGTGCCATCATCTATTGGCAGAGCAATATTTGTATCAACTGCGTTTTGCTGATTTTTTGCGTGTACATGATACCGAAGACGCTAGCAGTTACGGCTTGCAGTTGCGTGCTACACATTGTTTTTTAATTGGCCATAACGAGCAAGCAATTGGTTATTATGAGCAAGCAATGATGGCTAAAAACAAACTGACTAAACGCAAAAAACAATATTTAAATGAACTGCTGGGCTACTTCTATAAATTGGCATTAGTGGTACAGGCTAATCAAGATGATGTGAGTTACTTTACCCAGGCGGTGCAACAAGTCGAATTTGAAGAAAGTGATCGTAAAGTTAATAGTGATTTTTATTATGTGGCGCAAGGCATCGTTAAGCCCATTATGTGCCTATCCACGGGCGAAAAGTACAATATCAACATTGAATACAATAGTGTTGATGAGGAATTAGACTTTTTCGCCCATCAGCTGTGTTATTTTAATTATCTCTTGGCGCAGATTTGGTGTAATCAAAGTAACGACCCTGTGCTGGCAAAATTAGCGTCAAAACACCAAGCTAATTTTATGCAACTTGATTACCCCTTATTTGCGCAATTATGTGAACAAATGACGGCGAGTTTCCGCGATAAACCGCCCGCTGCAAAGCCACCAAGCGAACTAGAGGCAGCATATACTGCTAATTTGATTGATATTACCCGCCTTATTGTCACAAAAACACAGTGGGACTTGGCCCTTGATAAATTAATTGCCCTTAATCCAAATACCGAAAAAAATGCGACTTCGGCTAAAAAAGTCACGGTTAAACCTGTTCGCCTAATCTGGGAGTTTGAGCACACTTATAGCCACAGTTTAACGGCCCGTGAGCAAAAGCTGAATAAATCAGGATGGAGTAAAGGGCGGGTGGTATCACTAAAACGCCTAAAAGAAGAGACCAATACATTCGACTATCTGACCGACAGCGACAAAAAAGTGTGCCTTGCCATTGATGCCTATCAGAATTGGGGATATTACTCAAAAGTTGATTATACCCTGCAAGGACTATCAGCACTGCAAGCGGCAGTAGGAATAGACAACCTATACAAGGCCGACGACTTAAACCAACAGCTTGAAATCACCCAGCGAGAGCCCGAATTGTTGGTAAGCCAGATAGGCGAGCAACTCTGTTTAAGTATTGCCGACCTGCCCGATGATATTGGTGAGTATGATGGTCAGCCTGGGTACGATTTAAAGGCTATTTCTGATACCCAATATCAACTCACTGTGTTTTCCCTTGAGCATATAAAAGTGGCCGAGATAATTGGTGAGGCTGGCTTGTTAATCCCCATCTCGGCCAAGCAAAAAGCCCTTGAGGGTATTTCCGCTATAGCGCCGTTTTTGAATATTCAATCTGATATTACTGAGCTTGATACTGGGTTAGAAAGCCATGAATGCGACATCAATTTGGTGGTCAATATTCAACCGAATCAAAGCGGCCTCAACTTTACCTGCGTGGTGATGCCTTTTGGTGAGCATGGCCCTGCATTGAAACCTGGTGTGGGGAATGCCAGTTTAACCACAGACTTAAACGGCAAGCGCATGGCAACCCAGCGCGACTTACTGCGCGAAGAAACCTTATTAGATCAGCTCGACCAAGCTTGCCCCGCGTTCTTGAGTATGGCTGATAATGTCTTAGTGCTAGACGATTTACAAACGGCGCTGACAGCCCTCGAGCAGCTAGAAATAGCCCTTAATCAAGCAGCATTTGACTTAGTACTACGCTGGCCGAAAGGCAAAAAAGTGACCTTATCGAAAACGTTAGACAGTGCGCATCTGCAACTGGCGTTTAGCCAAAAAAATGAATGGTTTGATATAACTGGCGACTTGCAAATTGATAACGAACAAGTCATTGAATTAAGGAAACTGCTTGAACTGGTGAAAACCAGCAATGGTCGCTTTATTGAGCTTGGCGGGGAGCAAATTCTCGCGTTGTCTGACGATTTGCGCCATAAACTAGAGTTAATCAACCAAGTCACCGATGACGGTAAATTTCACCCACTCGCCAGTTTGCAAATGGAAGAAGCCACAACGGGTATGCGCATGAAAACGATCCATGCGTGGGAACAACAAACCGAAAAAATGCACCAAGCAAATACGATCAAACCGCAAATTCCTTCGACCTTTCAAGCGCAATTACGTGATTATCAATTAGTCGGGTTTGACTGGGCCTCGCGCCTTGCCCATTGGGGGGCCGGTGCTTGCCTAGCAGATGACATGGGCCTAGGTAAAACATTACAAGCCCTGGCCATTTTACTGTCCCGCGCAAGCCATGGGCCAAGCTTAGTTATCGCCCCCACATCGGTATGTTTTAACTGGCAACAAGAGGCACTAAAGTTTGCCCCGACATTGAATATTAAGTTATTTGCAGACTCTACCAACACACTGCAGCGTGAAGTCTTACTTAATGAGTTAGGCCCATTTGACTGCGTGATCATTAGCTACGGACTCTTGCAAAGGGAAAGTGAGTTACTCAAAGGCGTTCATTGGCACAGCATAGTGGCCGACGAAGCCCAAGCATTGAAAAACCCATTGGCCAAACGGACAAAAGCCGCTTATGCATTAAAAAGCGACTTTAAAATGATCACCACAGGCACGCCCATTGAAAACAACTTAACTGAATTGTGGAGCCTATTTCGGTTTATCAATCCTGGGTTGCTTGGCAATATAAAACGCTTTGGGGAGCGGTTCTCACTGCCCATCGAAAATGCCAATGAAGACCCATTGGCTGCGCGCAAAGCCAGCCAAGCCCTTAAAACCGTAATACAGCCCTTTATTTTACGGCGTATGAAAAACCAAGTGTTAACTGAATTGCCATCCCGTACTGAGATTAATATTCGCGTTGAAATGAGCGCTCAAGAGCGTGACTTCTATGAAGCGTTGAGACTGAACGCCATAGACAATATTAGTCAAGGCGACCAGCAAGCCAATGCCGGTGAGCAGCGCATTAAAATGCTCGCCGAGTTAGTTAAATTGCGCCAAGCCTGCTGCAATCCTAAATTAGTCATGGCAGAAACCACCATACCGAGCGCCAAGTTAGCCGCTCTTGATGAATTATTAGAAGAGCTGAAACTCAACAATCACAAAGCGCTTATCTTTAGTCAGTTTGTTGGGCACTTACACTTGATTAAACAGCACATTGAAGCCAAGGGTTTTCGTTATCAATACTTAGATGGTTCAACACCCCAAAAGCAGAGACAGCAAAGCGTTAACGCCTTTCAACGTGGGGAAGGGGATATATTTTTAATTAGCTTAAAAGCGGGTGGTTCGGGTTTAAATTTAACTGCCGCAGATTATGTTATACACATGGACCCTTGGTGGAACCCAGCGGTAGAAGAACAAGCATCGGATCGCGCTCATCGAATAGGTCAATTACGCCCAGTGACCATCTACCGGTTGATTACCCAAAACACCATAGAGGAAAAAATTGTTGCCTTACATCAGCATAAACGTGACTTAGCGGACAGGCTATTAGAAGGCAACGAAGCGGCGACTAAGCTCTCAGTAGACGATATGCTGAATCTGCTGAAAGAGACTTTTTGAGCATGGCGAGTTAAGTAACACATCAGCCATCAAATCAAGCAGTGAATTATTTGCTAGATGGGTTTTGAATAAGCGCAAGACCCGGTTGGCTGCCAGCCTGAATTCACTCTGGCATGTCCCTTAAAGCGTATGTTCAAGCTGCCATTTGCGATCGTTACTAACCATGATTAGCACCAAGTACATGCACTCCGCCTAATGTAGGTAATATATGCCACACGTCTTAATTAGGGTGTTGCGGGCGTACCTTCAAGTAATTTTACAATATCCGTATTGCCGCTCTGTTTGGCCAAATCAATAAGATGGCTTTTTTCTAATTCATCGAACACTTCATTGCTTAAAAGCGCTTTTAGTCGTTGTTCATCTCCATTGCCAATGGCTGTTTTTATGGCTTCAATAGGCAACTTGGGACGTTGCTTTAGGTTACTTTGATCATTGTAGTCAGTCATATAAGCTCCTTAATACGGTTTGTCTAGATAGTGTGTTTTGATAGCTTATCTCATTCGCTTGATTAGCGAGTTGGTATAAATTGATATTTGGGTGCACAGTGTATTATTCAACCCAGCATCTAAAGTGATTACAGGTTGTAATCGGCGCGGTTAAATAATAATAGGCTAACGTCAACGCTATCAACAGAGAGTCTCGACCACTGGTATTGAAGTGATTTCATCAACCTGACGCTTTCGACAGTCGACCTTTCCTTAATCATCCGCTTAGCCAACAACCTCTCAAGCATTGACGTCTCTAGTAGCAGTTTAGTGTCCGTTTAGGTCATACATTATTGGTCTATTTCGCACCGTTATTTGCAGTGTTAAATGTGGCATTCATCACAGACTGAATCGTTAGTGCTCTACTAAATATTACAGTTTTATGACTAAGGGGTTAACACAGCTCTTTGATCCTATTTTGCCCAAGAACAGCGTTTTAACTCGGTTTTAACGGTTTTTACCAAAAAAAACTGATTATTTTTAATCTTTTCCTTTGCTCTTTATTCACGTGGCATTGCAGCGGGTTAGGTTCAGTTCTACGCATTTATCTAGCCTATTTACAGATTGTCAACGTTGAATTATCAATCCTATTACCTTAACCTTTATTTTTATTGAACGTTCAATTAACAAAAAATATGCCTAAAATTGGAATGCAACCTGTTCGACGTCAGCAACTAATAGACGCGACTATTGAGTCAGTTGGTGAGCTTGGATTACAGGCGACCACCATCAATAGTATCAGTAAAAAAGCGGGTTTATCGTCTGGCATTATTAGCCATTATTTTGGTGGTAAGCAGGGCTTAATAGAAGCCACTGTGCGTTATTTGTTATCGAATTTGCAGCAAGTGTTAATTGAAGGGCTGACCCCAACGACTACACCAGAACAACGATTAATGCTGATCATAGAAGCGAATTTTTCTCGGATACAGCAACAAAGCGATACGACTAAGACTTGGCTAAGCTTTTGGTCGCAATCAATGCATGATGTTGAATTGCATCGCTTACAGAACGTAAATAGCAGACGACTTTTTAGTAACTTAGCCAGTTCATTTAAACAATTAATGAATGACGACGATGCCAAACTCGCAGCCGAATTGTGCGCTGGGATGATCGATGGTTTGTGGTTGAGGGCAGTACTAAGTAAGTCCGATCAAAATGAATTTGAACACTGTGAACTCCTAGCAAAACGCTATGTAAAATCACTTATCACGCAGTATGGAGCGTAATTTGACAACACCTGTTTACCAAAACTTTATTCATGGGCAGTTTTTAGCGAATCAAACTGGTGAAACCTTCGAGGTTAGAAACCCAGCCACAGATGAAGTGATTTATTACGTTGAAGTGGCGGATGAGTCAATTCAAGCAGCAGCGATCGAAAGCGCTAAAGAAGGGTTTGCACTTTGGTCTGCGATGACGCCGATAGAGCGTAGCCGCATATTACTCAAAGCTGTGAATTTATTACGTGAGCGTAATGATGAACTGGCAAAAATTGAAGTACTAGATACAGGTAAACCTTGGCAAGAAGCCGAGTGTGTTGACGTGCAAACTGGCGCAGATGTGATTGAATACTTTGCTGGGCTTGCTCCGGCTCAAGTTGGCCAACAACAAATGGTCGGTAACGATTTTTATTATACCCGCAAAGAGCCACTTGGTATTTGCGCTGGCATTGGTGCATGGAACTATCCATTGCAAATTGCCTGTTGGAAGTCAGGCCCTGCGTTAGCGGCGGGCAACGCGCTTATTTTCAAACCATCAGAAGAAACCCCATTAGGTGCTATCAAACTTGCTGAAATATTCAGCGAAGCGGGTGTGCCAGCGGGTGTATTCAATGTGCTGCAAGGCGCTGCTGAAGTCGGTCAGTGGTTAACGCAAAGCCCTGATATTGAAAAGGTTTCTTTTACCGGCGAAGTAGGAACTGGTAAAAAAGTGGTTGCCAGTGCAGCGGGCTCTCTCAAAGATGTGACCATGGAACTGGGCGGCAAGTCACCTTTATTGGTATTTGATGACGCTGATGTATCCCAAGCGGTCAGCGCAGCTATGTTGGGGAATTTTTACACCCAGGGCGAAGTGTGTACCAATTGCACACGCGTTTACGTACATAAATCAATTTATCAGGCCTTTATTGATGAACTGAAAAGCCGCACTGAACAAAACATTATTGCTGGCGATCCCCTTGATCCTAACGTTAATTTAGGCGCACTTATTTCAAAGAATCACCAAGATTTGGTGATGGGTTACATAGACAAAGGCATTGCTGAGGGCGCGACAGTATTAACCGGCGGTACAGTATTGAAACCTGCGACTGCTCCCAACGGATATTTTGTCGCACCCACAGTATTTATCGATTGCAGCGATGATATGACTATCGTGAAAGAAGAAATCTTTGGGCCGGTTATGTGCGTGCTGGTATTTGACGATGAAGATGATGTTATTCACCGTGCAAACGACACCCATTTAGGCTTAGCTGCGGGCGTGTTTACTAAAGATATTCAGCGTGCTCACCGGGTGATCCATCGTCTACAAGCCGGGATTTGCTGGATAAACAGTTACGGTAACTCACCCGCCGAAATGCCAGTAGGGGGTTACAAGCAATCTGGTATTGGCCGTGAAAACGGTATTGAGACCTTGGATCACTACACACAAACCAAGTCGGTTTATGTGGGTATGAGTAACATAGAGAGCCCGTTTTAATGACGGGACTTACATATGATTACATCATAGTCGGTGCTGGCTCTGCGGGTTGTGTGTTAGCTAATCGGCTATCAGAAAACCCAGATAAGCGGGTTTTACTGTTAGAAACCGGCGGTAGCGATAACAACATTTTCATTAAAATGCCCACGGCGTTATCGATCCCCATGAACAGCGATAAATACGCGTGGCAGTTTCATACTGAATCAGAACCCTATTTGGATAATCGCAAAATGCATTGCCCACGAGGCAAGGTGTTAGGCGGCTCCTCCTCAATTAATGGCATGGTGTACGTACGTGGTCACGCCAAAGATTTTGACGAGTGGCAAGAGCACGGTGCACAGGGCTGGGATTATCAGTCGTGTTTACCTTATTTTCAAAAAGCCGAGTCATTCTATTTAGGCAAAGATGACTATCGTGGTGATAGTGGTCCCCTTGGTGTGAATAACGGCAATGAAATGGCCAATCCCCTTTATAAAGCCTTTATCGAAGCCGGTCAGCAGGCTGGCTATGCTGCCACAGATGATTACAACGCTGCTCAGCAAGAGGGTTTTGGCCCGATGCACATGACGGTAAAAGACGGCGTACGTAGCTCGGCTAGTCGTGAGTATCTTGACCCGGTTAAGTCGCGTAAAAACTTGACGATCGTGACTGGTGCGCTGGCAGAAAAAGTATTGCTTGAGGGTAAACAAGCTGTTGGGCTTGTATACAGCGTTAATGGCAAAAAACAGAGCGCCAAAGCAAGTAAAGAAGTGATTTTAAGCGCAGGGTCGATTGGCTCACCGCATTTGTTACAGCTTTCAGGTATCGGCGACAGTGAGACGCTAAAAGCTGCAGGGGTGGACGTTAAACACCATTTACCTGGGGTAGGGCAGAACTTACAGGATCACTTAGAGTTTTATTTTCAGTACAAGTGTAAGCAGCCTATTACCTTAAACGGCAAGCTGGGCTTGATTTCTAAAGGCTTGATTGGCGCCCGTTGGTTATTCACTCGCAAGGGGCTTGGGGCAAGTAATCATTTCGAATCTTGTGCCTTTATTCGCTCTAAACCTGGGGTGCAATGGCCTGATATTCAGTATCATTTTTTACCCGCTGCCATGCGTTATGACGGCAGAAGTGCGTTTGCTGGCCATGGCTTTCAAGTGCATGTTGGGCATAACAAACCAAAGAGTCGCGGTGCGGTGACGATCCAATCTGCGGACCCGGCCGTGGCGCCAAAAATTCAATTTAATTATCTGCAACACCAAGATGATATTGAAGGGTTCAGAGCTTGTGTGCGTTTAACCCGCGAAATTATCGAGCAAAGTGCATTTGATGCCTATCGAGATGATGAAATTCAGCCAGGCAAGCACATTCAAACTGACGAAGAAATTGACGCTTTTGTGCGCCAAGCTACCGAGAGTGCTTACCATCCGTCGTGTTCATGCAAAATGGGTGAAGACGCTATGGCAGTGGTGAATTCAAATACTCAAGTACATGGTATTGCGGGGCTACGTGTGGTGGATTCATCCATTTTCCCCACTGTGCCTAATGGTAACTTGAATGCGCCCACTATTATGGTGGCAGAAAAAGCCGCGGACATAATTTTGGGTAAACCAGCGCTTAGCCAAGCACGGGTAGGTGTTGCAATTCCAGGTGAGTGGCAAACAGTACAACGTAGTTCGACGATTTAATCCGGCCACCTGAAGCGCAGTAAAAAGGAATTTTTTGCTGCGTTATGCGAGTCTAAAAACAGGAAGAATGATGAAGCATTATCGCTTATTTTTGGGAGGCAATTATGACCTTATGGCTTAACGCAGGGATCATTTTCACCCTATTAGCCATTGTGGTTATTTTGATTAAGTGGGGAAATGTCGTTTGTATCGGTGTCACGCCGGTCAGGCTTTTCACCTTTATTGCCATTTTATTTACCTCAGGCTTAGACGTTGGCTTGATCATGTTCCCGCTCACTGAATTTGCTGGCTATGAGAACATAAAGGCCAATCCGGAATACGCCTTTACTAATCCAATGGCCATAGAATTTGGTTATTGGGGATTTCTCATTTGGGGATTCTACTTCCTTACCTGTTTTTACTTCTGCGTCGTTGAACCCAAGGTTAAGTTTTTTGAGATCCCCTTGGTTAAGTTTATTAATAATGTCGTGATTATTGGTACCTGTGCCTTCACTGCCTTTCTGTTGTTGTCTAATTTACCTTGGTATTTACCGGCTATTGGTGATGGCGAATCGATTATTCCTACCTTCTATTTCATCGTATTTGCGGCAATTTGTTTTTCGGTGTACTCCAGTACTGACATCAAATATGTACGCTTGCTGAGTATTTCGACCACCTGGTTATTTATCGCCTTAATCGCCTTAATGTGGGCCGGTGCATTCTTGGGTAGCGATAGCCACGTTGCCGCGTTTACCCATAACCTCGAAATGATAGGTAGCTACTTCGGTAACCTAGACGATTTTGTATTGCCCTTGAACAAGTATCACGAGTTTTATTTATTTTGGTGGTTCGCGTGGAGCATCATGATTGGCCAGTTCACCTCACGCTTTGTGGGTGGTTTAAAAACATATCAGGTGCTAGGCGCTATGTTGATTTTCCCGTCAATCCCTATCGCCGTTTGGTTTAGCGTTATTTACCAATATCACGAAGCGGGCATAGCTACCGCAGGTCTGAAAAACTTTGCCATGGCATTCGTGGGCGTTGTATTTGTGATCAATTCACTTGATTCACTTATTCGCTTATACACAGATAATTTGAATATGACCGTTAAACGTTTAGGAAAATTTAAATATATCGTACTCAATGTTGTCACGCTTTCACTACTGACACTGCTGTTTAAATTAGAGTTTTTGCAAATTCAATGGGTAGGGGCGTTAGTGATTGGCTTGTTCTTTAGTTGCGCGATTTTCATCGCCTATAGCAAGCCCAAAACAGTCAATAATATCGATAGCTCACCCAAAGACAACGAGATCGATTTTACTAAAATAGATTCAGCAAATTAAAAATTTAAAGGAATTAACCATCAAAACACACAATTTAAACACAACACACAAAACAGGATTTTTTATGAATACTTATGTGCCAAAGAAGCAAAGCTTACTTGCTTTGTCTGTGCTTTCCGCCATGTCTATGACGTCGCTGTCTGCCTTTGCTCAAGAAGCAGACACAGCAGCTAAAGCTAAAAAACAACAAGAAGATGTCGAGTCTATCGTGGTCACTGGGCGTAACGTTTCTTACGCAAACAGTGCTGCTTCTGAAGAAATGAAAAAACAGCAAACACCAATGACGAGCGTATTGGCATTGGTTGATAACTTGCCTGGCGTATTGGTCACTGAGGGTGACCCGTTTGGCTCTGATGAATGGTCTACCAGCATTTCAATTCGTGGTTTTCAGTTGAACCTAGAGTCTCAGCAGATTGGTATGACAGTTGACGGGATTTCAAATGGTAACTCTAACTACGGTGGTGGTACCAAAGCTAGCCGTTATATTGATACCGAAAACTTGCGTGGCGTAGAAGTGTCTCAGGGTACGGCAGATATCAGCTCTCGTTCAAACGAAGCGCTGGGTGGAACCATGGATTTCACCACTATTTTACCTGCGTTAGATGAAAAACTAACGGTCAGCACCACGCTTGCTGAACACAACGCACGCAAATTCTACGTTCGTTACGATACGGGCGAAATCGCGCAAGACACATTTGCCTGGATGTCTTTATCAAGCCAGCAAAACGATGACTACATGGACGGTTCGATTACCAACAAACGTGATCACGCTGAAGGTAAAATCATCAGTACCATTGGTGAAGTCGATCTTACGGCTTACGTGAGCTACGACGATGCTGAAGAGTATACTTATCAACGCATTTACGGTTTAGCCCAGTACGCGCAAAACTCAGAATGGGATGGCTTGACTGAAGATTGGTCTGGTGTGCCATACCAAGACCAAGTGTTCCGTGAAGGTTGGGTTACAGAGCGTGAGAACTTTTTTACTTATCTAAAAGCTGACTTTGCCGTGGGCAGCGTTGATTTCAGTACTAACGTTTACTATCACGAAAACGAAGGTGCAGGTAAGTGGATCCCCTATTACATTGCAGATGTGACTGATGACGGCGTGGGTAACCCTAATTCTGAGTTAGACTCATCTACCACCGCGTTTGGTGGTGCATCTCAGGGCTTAATTTATTTTACTAATCGCGCTGGCGAAACGTTATCGCCAATCGATGGTTGTGCAAGTTCAATCGGCTTCCCTTATGGCGGTGGCGGTGCTGAAATTGACCCAGGTTGTTACGAGCAAGGGGCTATTCCAGTAAGCTCAAACCGTCACACCCATTATGATAAAAAGCGTATTGGCATAAACGGTGACTTTACTTGGCATACCAGTATTTCTGATATGGACAACGTATTGCGTGGTGGTTTCTGGTATGAAGATTACCAACGTGACGAGTATCGTGATTGGCATAAAACCATCGATGCCGCCACTAGCGCTCGCTATGACAACACCCCGTATTGGGTGCAGTACGACCGTGAATTCCCAGTAGAAACCTTGATGTATTACATTGAAGATGAACTTGATGCCGGTTTTGCGAAATTCCGTTTAGGTGCCAAACAGTTCAATGTTGACGTATCTAAAGATGATCAGTTCGTACCAGAGAATGATTTGGATGTCTCATCTGATTCAGACGTACTTATTTCAGCTGGCTTCGTTGCACCATTACCGCTTAACGGCTTAGAAGTATTCGGTGGCTATGCTGAGAACTTTGCAGCAGTTAAAGATGCGGTATTAGAACGTGATGATGCTGATGTAAGCACGGTTGAACCTGAAACTGCAGATAACATTGATTTTGGTTTACGTTATTCAACGCCTGGTTTTAATGCAAGCTTGACCTATTACAACATCAAGTTTGAAAACCGCATTACGTTCATCAGCAATGAAGATGTCAATGGTATCGATTTCTTAGAATCTGCTGCGGGTGGCTTCTTGAACGACGGTGGTATTGAATCTGACGGTATCGAAGCATCAATCGATTACAAGATTAATGATAACTTTGGTGTGTATGTTTCATATACCAAGAATGAATCGACTTACACTGATGATGACCAAGATATTCGCGGCAAAACCGTTATCGGTAGCCCTGAAGATATGGCCGTTATTAGCTTCGATTATGCTAAAAATGACTTCTATGCAGGTTTCAGTACCAAATACGTGGGTGAGCGTTTCTTAGACCAAGCAAACACCCAAGAGGTAGATTCTTACGTAGTGAGCGATTTGTATGTGGGTAAAACGGCTTATGATATCGGTGGCAGCATCGAGAGCGTAGAGCTTAGCTTTACCGTAAACAACGTATTTGACGAAGAGTACCTTGGTTCAATTGCACCAAATGCGGGTTGGATTGGTGCACCGCGTATCGCATCCTTCAACATTAGATTTGTAATGTAAAAGTACTGACCTTATGAGGCCACATTCAGTATCCCTGTTTGTGGCCTTTTTTATATTTTTATTGATGAAGTGTTAATCCAGCAATGGCTTCATTACTCACACTGTCGATGTCACGACTATTCGTTTTATTTTTCGCGCATCAATACACCCTTTAAAACTGACATAAAAGGGGGGATGTTGTTATTTCGCGCCAACGTGACAAACGCAAACTTATTTAGACAAGGGCAGGCGTATTGGCCTGTCAAAGGTAAACAACCATGAACGTACCCAAGCTTCACTCGTTATTCATTCACGCCATTATGGCCGTTATTGGCCTGTCGGTTGCCACGCAAAGTATCGCTGCTGTTAGCATTGTCAAAGGCAAAACGATTATTCCCCATGGCAACGCCATATCTGATAAAGACCTGACCATTAAAAATGACAAGCTAGCGTTTTCTCTCGCCCTTGGTTCGGCGCCTCCTTGGGGGGTAGCACGTGGCTGTATTGTAGATGTTGCCAATGTAAAAACCGACGGTAGCTTAAGCCCAGATCGTGTGGCATTTGCTGATTTCATTCCGAATAACTGGTCAAGTTGGCCCAATACATACCAAACTGTCGACGTGATCAAAGACAGCGCAGACGAAGCCATTGTTAATATCACCCGAGACTTTGGGCAAGTCGTGATAAGCACTACTTATCGTTTGGCTGAGGGCTCAGACCTTATTCATGTGCAAACCACCATGACCAACCAAGGCGAAGCGATTTTAGACATGCACTCAGGTTTTACCTTGTGGCCAGATGCAGGCTACAAATTTGCCGTGCCCGCTCAAGCGAATAAAGCCAACAAACCAAACAATGAAGCGACGAACGAGCAGAGCGCGAACTTCATAACCGATCGTTTTGTGGGTTATGGCGCTGATTGGGCGGTCGCTTTACATGCCCCTGATATGACCGAAGTAAAAAACCAATCACGAGATCTATACACCCACCATAACTTACAAGCTGGTCAAACTGTGTCTTTTTCAGGTGATTACCAAGTGCTGGCCAGTGGCGATTTAGCGCCAGTGGTACGCGCTGAAATCGAACGTAAAAATGTTAAAGCAGGTACGCTCAGTGGTGATGTACAAACCCAAAGCGGTAAGGTGCTAGCACAGCCAGCGATTGTAGTGACAAAAGACGGCGTGCCCTACATGTGGGGCCTAGGCCAGAATGGCCAATATCAATTTGATTTACCCGTGGGGGAATACCAAGTCTACGCCACAGGCAAAGGCTATTCTGATAGCAAAGTACATACCATCGAAATTACCGAAAATAACACGCAAACGCTCTCTTTTAACGACCTTCTTGCTCCGGGTAAGGTCAGTATTCACGTCACAGATGCAAATACCAAAGCACCGCTGGATGCAAAAATTAAGATTGAAAAAGGCAATCAACCACTGATTGAATTTTTAGGCGCGCGTACCTTTTTCACTGAACTTGATCGCACCGGCCAGGCAACATTTCCGCTGGCACCGGGTGAGTATCAACTTAATATCTCTGCTGGGAGTGGTTTCAACGCACAGCCGGAATTGATTAACACCACAGTCAGAGCCAATAAAAGTACGGATATTGCCAGTGCTATCACCATCAGCACCTATCCAACACAGCATGGTTGGTACGCAGGGGACTTACACCATCATGCAAACGTGCTTGAAGGCTCTACTCCCCCTGAGTATTTGGTGCGCTCGCAACTCGCCGCGGGATTAAACGTATTGTTCGTTAGCGATCACGATTCAACTAAAAACAATGCTGAAACCCAAGCATTGGCTGATAAGCGCGGCGTGCCGTTTATTCCCTCGATTGAAGTGTCGCCGTCATGGGGACACTTCAATGCGTTCCCCATTGATGCTGGCGCACAGTTATCAGTTGACCCAGGGGTAGATGATATTCACAGCATCATCAAAGATGTGCGCCGCATGGGCGCCACGGTTATCGCATCCAACCATCCGTACATTCCTTACGGTTACTTGAGCAGCCTAGATAAAAACACCGCCCCAGGCGGCTTTAACCCCAGCATTGACTTATTCGAGCTAAACGCAGGGGTAGATAACAAACCCACTATTGAGAAAGCCCATCAACTTTGGTCCCAAGGCTTACCTTATTACTATACCGCAGGCTCTGACACCCACGATGTATGGAACCAAACCAGCGGCTTGAACCGTATGTTTGTATTCACAGGTAGCAAACCTGATGGGCATGTTTTCGCCCAAGCCATGAAAAACGGCCGCGCTTATGTGTCATTCGGCCCGGTGATTTATCCGCAAAATGTGATGTTTGGCGACACAATTAAATTTGCTAAAAATCAGCCGCAATCTATAAGCTTTGATTTAGTGGCAGTCAACGGCCTCAAGTCAGTGCAGTTAATCGGTAACGCCGAGGCTAATAACAATACTGATAGCAGCAACAATAACAAAGACCAGCAAGAGGGCAGCTCACGGATAATCAACCAACAAACATTACAAGGTCAAAGTGCCTCAATCACATTCGACGTACCACAAAGCTCAGGCTGGGTTGCGTTAGTGGTAGAGGACAGCAAAGGCCACAAAGCCTATTCCAACCCGATTTGGTTGAAAGAGGTGGATAAAAGTCAGTTTTAACAGAAGTAATAAACTACACGGCTGTGTGTATAAAGAACATGCATGTTAATTGTGTTTTGTGGCAACTATTCAGGTGATAAGTGACCTGTAAAATTAATTGCCCTACAAACAAAAAGGGCTCTTCATTTCTGAAGAGCCCTTTTATAACGATTTGGTGGAGCTGGCGGGAGTTGAACCCGCGTCCAAAAAACGTTAACCGTCGGTACTACATGCTTATTCTGTCTTTTATTTAACTAATTCGAACTCCGGCAGACAGGATTTCTCATAGCGGGCCTAATACTATTTCGCGGTTCACCCTTAGACAAGGTTCCCTCGCTATCCTGCTGGGATGACCTTCCGAACCTCTACTAGCAGAAAGAGTATGAGTGGAAGGGCACTGCCGGTTATTAAGCGGCTAGTGCGTAGTTTTCGTCGTTTGCGACTATTTAAATGCGGCTTTTATAGAGGCAAACCGCTCCTCTGCATGCACCTAAAGCCTCAAGAATCTTGTCGAATCCAATATCAGCCCCAAAAGTGTGTTGGTTGCAAACTACCAACGCCGAGTATTGTAACACAAGCGTTGGGGAAATCACTAATATGGACAGGGATTTCCACGAATAGTTCGCTCGTTCTCGTTACTTGATTAAAGAATATACAGACATAAATGGCGGATTCTGCCCAGTTTGCTTAATTAACCTATTTCGTCGGGTAAATAGTTAATTCCCATTAGGCACCTGTTGATTATTTGGCGTTGGTTAATAGCTAAATTTAGCCAATGAAGTAGGGGAAAGCCTTCGGCCAATGGGGCAAAAAATAAAAGGCGCTAAGGCGCCTTTTATTATTAGTTAAAACATTTAGCCTAAACTTTATGTTTCATCATACGTTCTTTGTCTCTTGCCCAGTCTCGGTCTTTAACAGCATCACGTTTGTCATGTTCGTGTTTACCTTTACCTAGGTAAATTTCGACTTTTACCCAGTTTTTCTTCCAATACATGGCTGTGGCGAGTATTGAAAAACCTTGGCGTTCAACTGAGCCAATTAGCTTGTCGAGTTCGCGCTTTTTAAGCAGTAGTTTGCGTCGGCGAATGGGTTCGCACACCACGTGACTTGATGCTTGGTTAAGAGGTTGAATGGTACTACCAATTAAAAAGGCTTCGCCTTTGTGAAGGGTAACGTAGCTGTCTGATAAATTTACTTTCCCAGAACGAATGCTTTTGACTTCCCACCCTTGTAATTCGACGCCCGCTTCGATTTTATCTTGCAAGATATAATCGTGCCGTGCCTTCTTATTTAAAGCGATGGTATTGCTTGTGGCTGATTTTGACTTCTTTCTATTCATGGGGAAGTATTATAATGGTTGTTATTCGCGGTACAACAAAAATCACTGATATTGAAATAGATATATGATTTTATGCTAGTATTTTGCGCTTATAAAAACTGACTGACCCATTTCAAGGGGACTTGATGCCTAATGTGACCCGCAGCGCTTTGGTAGCTTTTAGTGCTGAAACAATGTTTGATTTGATAAATGACGTGCCGCGTTATCCTGAATTTTTACCAGGCTGTGCCGAAACCAAGGTTATCCATGCTGATACTCACAGCATGGAAGCCTCGCTACTTATTTCCAAGGCGGGAATAAAGCAATGGTTTACCACACGTAATGAGCTATCCCGGGGCGAGTACATCAAAATGCATTTAATCGACGGGCCGTTTTCTGAATTGCGTGGTGGCTGGACTTTCACCGCGCTAACTGACAGTGCCTGCAAAATTGAGCTGAATTTGGACTTTGCCTTTTCTAGTCGGTTAGTGGAAATGGCCTTTGGTCGAGTATTCAATGCTATTGCATCCAATATGGTGGTTGCCTTTACCACGCGAGCAAAAGAGATATATTAATGAGCGACAAACAAATAAACCTTGAAGTAGCTTATGCACTGCCTGATCAGCAAGCGTTATTAGAGGTGGTGGTGGAAAGCGGGCATACGGTTGAAGAAGCCATAGCGGCTTCCGGTATTTTGCAACGCTTTGCTGATATTGATTTAAGCAAGAGTAAAGTGGGTATTTGGAATCGCACCTGCAAATTAACGGATGTGCCCCAAGACGGCGATCGCATTGAGATTTACCGTCCGTTAATTGCCGATCCAAAAGAAGCTCGTCGTCGCCGAGCAGAAAAGGCCAAAGACGAAGGACGCGCAAACAAAGTGACCGGTGGTAGGGCGTAATACCCACCCATATAGCCTGCGGTATTACGCGTAGTAGTCGAACCTAAAAGCGCAGGCCCAGCGCATCACATAAAAACTTTTGTAAAGGCTGCGCTCGGCCATAACGAGTCGCAATCAATTCACACACCTTGCCACTTAACAGCTGCTCTTTGTTTATGGGGCACATAGCAATAAAGTCTTTGCGTTTGATTTCTTCAATCATGGGTGACTCAGTGTCATAGCCTTTGGGGGGGCGAGTTAATGCGTCTCCCGCCATATGGTAATACTCAGTAAAAGGTTGATGTTCTATGGCATCTTGGTACACGGCGGGTTTACGCTGTATGTGTTCACGGATCGCACGCAGCGCATCAGGTTGCGGGTGCCAAGTTCCCACAGCTAAGAATATTTCTTGGGTTGATATATGCAGATAAAACCCTGGGGAGTGCACGTCTTTGCCTATTTCGTGGCGAAATTGAATACCCACGTTCGTTTTATACGGTGACTTGTCTTTGGAAAAGCGCACATCGCGATATACCCGCATGAGTGAGCCACCAACTTTTTTCGGTGACGCCTCATAATGGGGCGATATCATGGGGATCCAGTTTTGCATTTCGCTGATAAACGCCAAGGCAGGGCTACGAACTAAGTCTTCGTAACGCTGCTTGTTGTTATTAAACCATTCGCGGTCGTTGTTTTTCTCTAACTCGTGCAAAAAGGTAAATAGCGAAGGTGCAAAGTGGGTAAACATAGGCAAGCCTTGTGGATTGATTTCCAACAGCTTACCCATTGCTAAGGGCAAATCAAGCGAGCTAAAACGGACAATTGTTACATGATCTTTTTAGTCGACAAAAGAGTCCGCAAATCGCTAGCTAGTAGTTTTTACGTTTTAGTCCTGTGGTGGCGAGTATTTTGGCTGAAATTTCTTCAATGGAATAGCGGGTGCTGTTTAAGAACGGAATTTTTTCTTTGCGATATAGGTTTTCTACTTCTCGCAATTCCATGCGGCACTGCTGCATAGAGGCGTAGCGGCTATTGGCTCGTCGCTCAGAGCGGATTTGATGCAAACGTTCTACCTCTATGGTTAAGCCAAATAATTTGTCTTTGTAGCGTTTCAGAGCCGGCGGCATTTTAAGTACATCGCCCATGTCTTCTTCGGTGAAAGGGTAGTTTGCCGCTTTGATCCCATACTGCAACGCTAAGTATAAACTGGTGGGCGTTTTACCCGAACGGGATACTCCCACCAGGATAATATCGGCTGCGTCATAATCCCGTAAATTTGACCCATCATCATTGGCAAGGGCGTAGTTGACCGCTTCGATTCTGATGTCGTAAGTCTTTTCGTGAATACTATGGGTACGATGTTTTTCTGGCTTCGATGGCACCCCTAATACGATTTCCAATGGGGCAACAAATTGGTCGAGAAAATTGTAGTTAATACCCACTGATTTCGCGATCACTTTACGCACATCTGTGTTTACTATGGTGTAAAACACAAGGGGGCGTTGACCATCATCTTGAAAACTTTCAGATATTTTTTTAACAACTTGTTGCGCATGTTCGATCGTTTCCACGAAGGGAATAGTGATATGTTCGAACTTTATCGTGAATAAAGACAGCAAAGCGTGGCCAAATACCTCCGAAGTTATCGCTGTGCCATCTGAAATATAGTAAGCCGTTCGCATAACATCTCCTTAACAATGTAGTAATATAATTACATAAATAAATTAAATTTTACTTTCTTCTATGCTGCATTCTAAAATCCCTCACGTAAAAAGCTAGGCGCTTGAGAAATATAATTTTTTTCGACGTTTTGTGAGCGGCATTTTGACTAACTATCTGGGGTTGTCATTGTTGGCAGCTTACACAATTGAGTTCATCTTGGAGACGAATTAAATGCAAGAAAATGTACTTTGGTATCAGCAATTGGGAATGGACGACGTGGGCGTCGTCGGTGGTAAAA
Source organism: Paraglaciecola polaris LMG 21857 (assembly GCF_000315055.1). GTDB lineage: Bacteria > Pseudomonadota > Gammaproteobacteria > Enterobacterales > Alteromonadaceae > Paraglaciecola > Paraglaciecola polaris. The sequence continues at coordinate 85,065 of NZ_BAER01000115.1, forward strand.
ATGCATCCCTTGGCGAAATGATTTCTAATCTTTCAAATGCTGGTGTACAGGTACCCGGTGGTTTTGCCACAACGGCATCAGCGTTTAACCTTTTCCTCGAACAAAGTGGCCTTGAGGCTCGTATCCACGTTTTACTCGACAGTTTAGATGTGGATGACATTCCTGCATTGGGCGAAGCAGGTAAAACGATCCGCCAGTGGATCATAGATACGCCATTTTTACCGGAACTTGAAGCCGACATCACCTCAGCTTTTAAAACATTGCAAGGGGATGCCGGAGACGAAGCTTCGTTTGCCGTTCGCTCATCCGCTACCGCAGAAGATATGCCAGATGCATCATTTGCTGGTCAACAAGAAACGTTTCTAAACGTAAAGGGTATTGATGCGGTGATGGTTGCCATCAAACACGTATATGCCTCTTTATTTAACGACCGTGCCATTTCTTATCGTGTGCATCAAGGTTACGACCACAAAGGTGTGGCATTATCTGCCGGTATTCAGCGCATGGTACGCAGTGACTGTGCTGCCTCAGGCGTTATGTTCACCATAGACACAGAGTCAGGTTTTGAAGATGTGGTATTTATCACTTCGTCTTACGGCTTGGGTGAAATGGTTGTGCAGGGTGCGGTTAACCCAGATGAATTCTATGTGCATAAACCAACTTTAGATAAAGGCTTTCCCGCGGTTGTACGTCGTAATTTAGGCAGTAAATTAACCAAGATGATTTACTCTGACGACTTGAATCACGGTAAGCAAGTGGAAATTGTTGATATCGACAGAGCCGATAGCGTTGTGTTTTCACTGACCGACGATGAAGTACAAGAATTAGCCAAACAAGCGCAAATCATCGAGAAGCATTACAAACGTGCAATGGACATTGAGTGGGCCAAAGATGGTATTGACGGCAAGTTGTACATTGTTCAAGCGCGCCCAGAAACCGTGCGTAGTCGTGAAGATATTCAAGTTATCGAGCGTTTCCGCTTAAACGGTAAAGCCAACGTGGTCTGTGAAGGACGTTCAATCGGCCATAAAATTGGTGCAGGTGTGGCCAAGGTGCTGGGCTCTATCGAAGAGATGGATCAAATTCAAGCCGGTGATGTACTGGTAACTGACATGACGGACCCGGATTGGGAACCCATCATGAAGAAGGCGTCTGCGATTGTGACTAATCGTGGTGGCCGTACGTGTCACGCGGCTATCATCGCCCGTGAATTAGGTATTCCGGCAGTTGTCGGTTGTGGTAATGCCACTGACCTGATTAAAAACGGTGATAAAATCACAGTGTCCTGTGCTGAAGGCGATACTGGTTTTATCTACGGTGATGTGCTTGATTTTGATGTGGTGACCTCACGCATTGATTCTATGCCTGAAATCCCGATGAAAGTGATGATGAACGTGGGTAATCCCGATCGTGCTTTTGATTTCGCCCGTTTACCAAACCACGGTGTTGGCCTTGCCCGTCTAGAGTTCATTATCAATCGCATGATTGGTGTGCACCCTAAAGCTTTACTCAATTTTGACCAACAACCTGAAGAGCTCAAACAAGAAATCAACGCAATGATCGCCGGTTATGCGTCGCCTGTTGAGTTCTATATTGAAAAATTGGTTGAGGGTATCGCCACGATCGGCGCAGCGTTCGCACCGAAGAAAGTGATCGTGCGTATGTCTGATTTTAAATCAAACGAGTACTACAACTTAGTTGGTGGTTACCAATACGAGCCAGACGAAGAAAACCCTATGCTGGGCTTCCGTGGTGCGAGCCGTTATATTTCTGAAGACTTCCGTGATTGTTTTGCCCTTGAGTGTGAAGCCATTAAACGGGTACGTAACAAAATGGACTTGACCAATGTTGAGATCATGATCCCATTTGTGCGCACACTTGAAGAAGGTCGTAAGGTTATTGAGCTACTCGCTGAGCAAGGCCTAGTGCAAGGTGAGAATGGTTTACGTGTCATCATGATGTGTGAATTACCATCAAATGCTTTATTAGCCGATCAGTTCTTGGACATTTTCGACGGTTTCTCAATCGGTTCGAACGATTTAACCCAATTAACTCTGGGACTGGATCGCGATTCCGGCGTAATTGCCCACCTGTTTGATGAACGAGACCCAGCGGTAAAAGCGTTATTGGCAATGGCAATACAAGCTGCCAAGAAACGTGGGAAATACGTGGGTATCTGTGGCCAAGGGCCATCTGATCACGAAGACCTAGCTGCATGGTTAGTTGAGCAAGGTATCGACAGCGTATCGTTAAACCCAGATACCGTTGTTGAGACTTGGTTGTACTTAGGGGAAAAACACGCGAAGTAAATAACGCTAAAATACACTACTGACTAACAATAATAATAAAAATCAGTACCCTACAGGTAAAAAGGCTGTCATATGACAGCCTTTTTTTATGGGGAATGATGGGACGTAACCAGCGCCTAAGTAAATGGGGCTAACAACTACAAAACGCTTAATCCCGTAATTTTCGATTGAGTAACATGCGGTCAAGTTTGGCTGATGAACGACTCATACTATTTTGGCAGCGTTTTAACCAAGTTCTTGCCATCGGTACATCAACACTGAGTATTAACAAGCCCGCTAGCACTAACAGCATTGAGCCTGGAATAATAAACAACACTATGCCTGCAAGCAGAAGCACAGCGCCGAATCCGATACGTAGTTTTTTCATTATTAGTACATTCCTTTATTCATCATTACTGTTTACGCCACAAAGCGGGATCTTGCAACAAAGTACTTGTTACCAGTTATAACCATTAAATGGGCAAAACGCTCGTTAGGATATTATTTTTAATAAAACCTAATTAATTCCTAACACGTATTAGATGTTCGAGGCGCTTGGGTTGTATAATACTGCGCAATTGTTAACCCGCGAGAATAAAGAACATTATGCCCCTGCATGAATTACCTGCCTTAGACGTTGAAACCGGCCCGCAATCCAATTATCAATCTTTTTTATCGGCCCTCAGGCGCAGTGAGTTTCGTGGGGACATTGAGTTTAGTTACGCCAGTCGGTTAGCAGTAGCTACTGACAACTCAATTTATCAGTCTCTTCCTCAAGCAGTGGTGTTGCCGAAGTCGGTAGCTGACTTACAAATTATTGGTGAGCTTGCAAGTCAACATGATGATGTGACCTTTAGCGCCCGGGGCGGCGGTACAGGTACAAATGGTCAGTCTTTGACATCAGGTATTATTGTGGATGTGTCACGGCACATGAATCATATTCTTGAGATCAATCCGCAGGAACGCTGGGTAAAAGTGCAAGCTGGGGTGGTGAAAGATCAGCTAAATGATGCGCTGCGCCCTTATGGCTTATTTTTTGCGCCTGACTTATCTACCAGTAACCGCGCCACCATAGGGGGCATGATCAGCACTGACGCGTCTGGTCAAGGTTCATTAGTGTACGGTAAAACCAGTGATCATGTGTTGGGGCTTACGTCAGTTTTAGCCGACGGTACCTTGCTTGAAACTGCACCCATGAGCATGGAACAAGCTAAACAAGTCGCGGCTAATAACAGCACAACCGGGCGGTTAGTTAAACAAATCCTCGAAACGTGCGTGGACAAACGACAACAAATTTTAGCTAAATTTCCACGAATGAACCGCTTTTTAACTGGCTATGATTTAGAGCATGCGTTAAGCGATGATTTGTCTATGGTGGATGTGAGCCGGGTTATCGCCGGCTCTGAGGGCTCATTAGTTTTTGTGGCAGAAGCCAAGTTAAACGTTACGCCGATTTCTAAACATAAAGCGTTAGTAAACATTAAATATGATTCATTTGAATCGGCTCTTCGCCATGCTCCGCATATGGTTGCAGCACAAGCAACATCAGTTGAAACCGTTGATAGCAATGTATTGAATCTAGCGAAACAAGACATTATCTGGCATCAGGTAAAAGACCTCATCACGGAAGTCGAAAATAAGGAAGTACTCGGCTTAAATATGGTGGAGTACAACGGCGACTCTGATGATGAATTACAGGACAAAATCACCCAGCTTTGCGCGAAATTAGATAGCGCATTGGCACAAAGTGATGAGGGCGTGATCGGTTATCAAATTACCTTTGATAACGCAGATATCGGCAAAATTTATGCGATGCGTAAAAAGTCGGTGGGTTTGCTGGGCAAAACTAAAGGCCGTAAAAAACCACTGGCCTTTGTTGAAGATACCGGTGTTCCACCTGAGAATCTTGCCGATTTCATTATGGAGTTCCGGGCGTTATTGGACGCCAGAAACCTGAATTATGGCATGTTTGGCCACGTGGATGCGGGGGTGTTACATGTGCGCCCAGCACTGGATATGTGCGATCCTGAACAAGAGCAAATGATCCCGGATATTTCTAATCAGGTGTCGGCATTGGTGGCCAAATACGGCGGTTTGTTATGGGGCGAACACGGTAAAGGTTATCGTAGCGAATACGCCCCTGCGTTTTTTGGTGAAGAGCTTTATGCTGAGTTACGTAAAATCAAAAGCGCTTTTGATCCCCTGAATAAAATGAATCCCGGTAAGATCTGCACGCCCTATGAAAGCACCGCGTCGTTAGTGAGCGTCGCTGGGGTAAAACGCGGTGCATTTGATCGCCAAATTCCGGTTGCTGTGCGTGATGCCTTTGAACCGGCCATGAGTTGTAACGGCAATGGACTGTGTTTTAACTATGACACCACGTCAACCATGTGCCCGTCGAGCAAGATCACGTCAGATAGACGTCATAGTCCAAAAGGACGAGCGGGAGCGATGCGTGAATGGTTGCGCTTGTTGGCAAATAATAATGTTGATGTGAATGCACTGGAGCTTAATGGCAAAAGTCAGCATTGGTTTAAAAGATTGAATAATTCTATGGGTAAGGCCCAATCGACGGATTTTTCACATGAAGTGTTAGAAGTGATGGACGGATGTTTGGCTTGTAAAGCATGTTCTAGCCAATGCCCGGTAAGTGTGGATGTACCGACTTTTCGTGCGCGTTTCTTGTCGCTCTACTATCAGCGATATTTGCGCCCAGGTAAAGATTACCTAGTGGCCAATATTGAAGCCATGGCGCCATTGATGGCGAAGGCCCCGGATTTGGTGAACTTCTTTTTGAAACAAAACTGGATGAACAGCTTAATCAAAAAATCTGTGGGTTATGTGGATTCACCGCTATTGTCTTCACCGTCACTTAAAAATCAGCTGGCGGGACATCAAGCGAGTCGCTTTGACTTGGGCACGTTACAAGCACTAGGGGCAAAAGAGCGGGCTAAAAAAGTATTGATAGTACAGGACCCATTTACCAGCTTTTATGAAGCAGATTTACTGAGTGATTTAGTTAAGCTGATTGAATGTTTAGGTTATGAGCCCATTTTGTTGCCTTTTATGCCAAATGGGAAACCTCAGCACGTTAAGGGCTTTTTGAAAGAATTTGCCGCTACTGCTAAAGATAGCGCTGATTTTCTCAATAAAATCGTCCCCTTAGGGATACCCATGATTGGGGTCGACCCCTCTTTAGTGCTTTGTTACCGGGACGAATACCAAAAAACACTCGGCGCGTCCCGGGGGAGTTTTGAGGTGCAGTTGATTCATGAATGGCTTGCAAGCGTCGCGTTACCTGAAGTAGATCAACAAGATAAACGTGAGTACGCTTTTTTTGGACATTGTACCGAGAAAACGGCCTTGCCAGAGAGTGAGAAACATTGGCAGCAATTGTTTGAGCGTATGGGCATATCGCTTACACCTATTGCCGTTGGTTGTTGCGGCATGGCGGGCACCTTTGGCCATGAAGCGAGCCACCTTGAACAATCAAAAGGAATTTACGCCCTAAGCTGGGAGAAAGCGGTTGCTAAATTTGAGTCGTCTCAAATCCTAGCCACAGGCTACTCTTGTCGCAGCCAAGTCGCGCGTATTGAGGGTGATAAACCTAAACACCCATTACAGGCGATGCTGGCGCACTTGTCTTAAAATAAAAGAAGTACAATAAAGGGTAGGGAATACTGAGTGTTCACTGCCATTTTTTGTGCTGTTATTGCAACATTATGAAGTGAATTTGCTTAAACCGAGCACTGACGTTAAAAATAACGCTTTGGGCCGCGAAAGCACGCATGGTTTGGCGCAGCGAGTGAGTCGTTTTCGGTTGCTGTGACTGGTCAGGCGATTACTTTGCTAAACTCTCTATTTCTTAGCTTCGTAATCTGTTGTTTAGAAATTCCTTCTAGGCCGATTATATGTATTGGCTCAACAAACATGAGAAATGTTCTTTTGTCTCTTGTAACCCAGCCGTAGCAAATGAATGCTTTGTCTTCAGCGAAGTCCTGCTCTTTCTCAACAAAGCCGCCTGTAACTAAAGAAGCATTAGGATCGCTAGATGAGGTTGTAGTTATATGGATGAACCCAATCTCACTTTTAACCAGCACTCTGTCTGTGTGGCCCGCTGAATTAGTGCGATTCAATATGATTTCTGCGCTTTTCCCAAGTTTATTTAGGTGGTTCTTTACAAGTTCAGCTAGTGATTCTTTTCTTTCATGTACTGTGTTTCCAGTAATCATAAGTTCGTCCTTGTTGTCGTCTAACAATACTTTTATCGGGACAAATTTCGTGATTGCATCCGCATTTTATCATGGAATTTTTTCACCTTTTGTCATAAGTTATTTTTAACACAAGTAGTAACTTATTGTACAGATTGAATTTTTTCTTGTTCTACTTCTCTATCATCGGTGAATATGATGGAAGCCGAGGGTCATAATTAAACGAGCGCATCCCCAACATATGTCTTTAACTGGTACTCTAGCGGATCATGATCGATTAAGATTAAATTTACTGATTAACAACGTCATACCAAGGTCTTAATGCTCACTAGGTTACTCTGTGGCAGAGTAAGTTCGAGAATATATCAGGAGTCAAAATGGAAACCGCCTTACCCAATCGACCTGACTGGCAAGCAATACTCAAGTCAGGTAATCGCATTTTTGTTGGCTCTAATGCGGCCGTTCCTAATGCACTTATCGATGATTTAATTGCCAATAGTGGGGACCTACACGACATTGAATTGGTGCATATTAATACGTTGTCAGAAAGCCGTTGGGTAGAGCCGCAATTCAATGACTTATTTAAAGTTAATACGTTATTTATTGGCGGCGAAAAAATTCGTCAAGCGGTAGCTGAGGGGCGAGTGGACTACACGCCGTGTTTTCTATCAGAAGTACCATCATTGTTTGAACAAGATATCTTGCCACTTGATGCGGCGTTAATTATGGTCAGCTTGCCTGATAAATACGGTTATTGCTCATTGGGTGTGGCGGTCGATGTAAATTTGGCTGCCGTTAAAAAAGCCAAATATGTGATTGCCCAAATAAACCCGCTAATGCCCCGTACCAGTGGGCAGACATTTATCCGCATTGATGATATTGCGGCATGCATAGAGGTTGAACAAGCCTTGCCTGAACTACCGTATTTCGAGCCAGATAAAATCACTGAACGCATAGGCCAATATGTCGCTATGTTAGTGGATGATGGTGCAACGTTGCAGCTCGGGGTGGGGAAAATTCCTAATGCGGTATTGTATTATTTGCAGAACCACCAAGACCTGGGCGTGCACAGTGAGTTAATTACGGACGGTATTATCGATTTGATTGCTAAAGGGGTGATCAACAACGGTAAAAAGACCTTTCATCCGGGCAAAACGGTGGCGAGTTTTTGTTTAGGCAGTAAGAAGCTTTATGATTTTGTGGATAATAACCCTCATGTTGAGTTTTATCCCAGCGATTACCTTAACTCGCCAGCGAATATTGCGCGAAATCATAAAATGGTCGCCATTAATAGCGCACTGGAAGTCGACCTAACAGGGCAAGTGGTCGCTGATTCAATTGGGCATCAGTTTTACAGTGGCATAGGCGGGCAAGTGGATTTTATTCGTGGTGCTGCTATGTCACTAGGCGGCAAGCCCATTATCGCTATGCCTTCTACGGCTAAAGGGGGTACTATTTCGCGTATTGTCCCTTTTATCTCCGAGGGAAGCGGGGTAGTGACAAGTCGTGGACACGTGCATTATGTGGTTACCGAGTTTGGTGTGGCTTCGCTTAAAGGGCGCAGTATTCGTGAGCGTGCCTTAGAATTAATTCGGGTGGCTCACCCTAAATTTCGTGAACAGTTGCTTGCTAAGGTACGTGAGCATTATTGGGTGCCGCATTATCAAAAAAACTATCCCCGGGAAGTGCCTGAACTAGGGTCTTTGGGGTTCAAAACACTTAGAGTCGATAATCAGGCCTTCGACTTGCGGCCATTAAATCCGGCTGATGAACGTCGTTTGCAAGAGTTCTTTTACTCACATACCAAAGAAACTTTGTTTTACCGGTATAACCACTATCCGACCCAAATGACCCGAGAAAAGTCCTGTAATTTAGTCAGCGTTGATCAAAGTCATGACTTGGCCTTGTGCATTGTTAGGCAACAAGGCTCGGTTGCAGAAATTCAGGCGGTGGGGCGTTATTATTTGTATGCTGACAATCAAACCTGCGAAGCGGCTTTTGTTACCCGAGAATCGTTTCACGGTAAAGGCATGGCCAAACAACTACTGGCAGAAATGATCCTTATCGCCAAGCAGCGTGGTTTGAAAAAAATGCTGGCCATGGTCAGAGCCGATAATCGTAATATGCTTAGAGTCTTCGAAAGCGCTCATTTTGAACGCCAACCAACTGAAGAGCCTGGTGAAGTGAATTTAATCTTAAGTCTGGATAAGCAGCAATGAGTTTTGTTTTTATTAGTCACCCTAGTTGTGGTTTGCACGATGCAGGTGAAGATCACCCTGAGAGTCCCGATCGATTGCATGCTATTAATGATCAACTCATTGCCTCAAGGCTTGATTTTGTTATTGATAAACAGCAAGCAAGCAAAGCTACCAAAGCGCAATTATATTTAGCCCATGACAACGCATACGTGGATCATGTCTTTGCCAGTGCGCCAGAACAAGGAGTCGTAGAATTAGCGCCGGATACCCAAATGGCGCCGCGAAGTTTAGAGGCTGCCTTGTATGCTGCTGGCGCAAACGTAATGGCGGTCGATTTAGTCATGCAGGGTAAAGCCGATCAAGCGTTTTGTGCCGTGCGCCCACCGGGACACCATGCTGAATATGCCAAGTCCATGGGCTTTTGTTTTTTCAACAATGTTGCCGTGGCTGCCGCTTATGCTATGGCACAATATGGTCTCAAGCGCATAGCCATAATTGATTTTGATGTGCATCACGGTAACGGCACCGAAAACATTTTTTTTAACGATGACCGGGTGCTGTTTTGCTCGTCTTTTGAGTCGCCTTTTTTCCCCTATAATACGGGGCCAGGTAACGAACATATTTTAAACTTACCTTTACCCGCTGGCACCTATGGGGAGGAATTTATGCAAGCAATCAGTGAGCAATGGCTACCTAAAATAGATGCGTTTGCCCCCCAGTTAATTCTCATTTCTGCTGGATTTGATAGTCACTATGAAGATGATATGGGCCATTTCAATTTAGTCGAAACGGACTACCACTGTCTGACCGCTGAGCTTAAAAAACTGGCAGTTAAACATTGTAGTGGCCGAATGATATCCACTTTAGAAGGGGGTTATGTATTAAGTGCATTAGGCCGCAGTGTTACTGTGCATATAAAAGGAATGATGGAGTAATCAGTCACACATTTCTGCGATATTTCGCGCACTATATTCTAAAAAATCAATTAGTTGCCTGTCCAAGGATGGCCAAAACAGTACAAAGTTGACGATTAAATTAGGGCAAGTACTCGATTGAAAACGGTCCGGTCGTTTCTGAGACAATATAACTTGTGAACAACAGGACCGTTACATCTTCCCTATGGCTGGTCTTTTCTTTCACCTATGGGTTTATCGTCACCTTTACAAATCGTGTCGTAACCGTCTCGGTAGTAGCGTAAATCTTCGCACGCTTCTTCGTAATGCTTTTTAGCTGTTAACGCTTGTTGCGGATATTGTTTATTGTTCATGGTTTTTCGCCATTCAGCGCATTGCTGCTCTTGGCGTTTAACTTCAAGAATATCTTCACAGGGTTTTTGGTGATTGGCGCATCCTGAAAGGGCGGTAACGATTAGTGTGCTGGCGATAAGTAACTGAATTTTCATGCTACCTCTACATATTTACCGAGATCACTTTTAAGTGATTCGAATTTTTGTTGGTGAGATTCAAGCATAACCATATTTTTCAAATGTCGATACATCTGTTTTAACGTATTGACCGCGCGAGTTTCTGGTTTTTTCATCTGAGCAATGAGTTTTAAATTACACTGCAGGATATTCAACGCAATCCCGGTATTAACGGGGGCCACTTTTTGTGCTGCCATAAAGGCGTTATAGGCTTCTTGAAAACGCCCACTGTTATAGTGCTCTATGCCCTGTTTATTGAAATTTTGATAGTGATGCTTACGTTCAGCTGTTTTTTCGACACTGGTTTTCAGTGCAAAAAGGGTACTTTCATCCAGCCTTTTTCCACTGTTGAGCAAGGTTTGGCTAAGCCGTTCAGCATCATCGTACTCACCTAAATCCAGCATCACTTTTATTGAGTCGGGTGCAAACGCAGTGGGGTATTTCTCGAAGCGTATTGCTATCTGGCGCTGACATTCACTCAAGGTGCGCTTGGCTTCTAATAAGCGCCCGTCTAGATAACTGATACGGGCAGTCAAAATATTCTCGTATATACCATAATCAAAATCTTCATCAATTCGCGCTAGGGCTTCGTCATGACGGTAGCGTGCTATGGCCGTGAGCATTTCGTGCTGATATTTACTGCGTATTTGCTTATCGTCACAGTTTTCCGCTGCATCTAAAATACTGCGAAAATAATTACATAAATGTGAGATGTCTCTATGAATAGATTTTTTCGATTGCTCCCACACATCTAAACTGCGCTGCTTAACCATCTCGTAATTATGATTTTGCCTGGCTATTTTGCAAGCTGCCAATTGACGCTCTACCGAGTAAGGCGCTAAGTCAATTGCCCGTTCAATTGCAACCTGGGCATTGACGTAATCGTGTTGCAATAAATAGCTCTGGGCTAATATATCTTGGGCTTCAAAAAGCAATGGGTTACGAGAGGTGACATCTTGCGCCAAGGCAATGGCATTATCGTATTGCGTAAGGTACATTTCGGTTTTCGCAAGGGCAAGGCTCACCCAAGGCTGTGGTTTTTGTTTTAGCAGTGGGGTTAACATGTGTTTGGCTTGTGAATACTCGCCGGCTTTCCAGTACAACTCGGCCAATAGACGACAACAGGTTTTTGCATAACGGGTTCCAGACAGGATCAAACGTCTACAGGCACTTATGGCTGCGGGGATATCATTTTTTTGCATTGCGGCATAAATTGCACACAAGGCAACACGCTTTTGGTGTGCTTTGGATAAACGTAGATTTAACTGAGCTTGGGAAAAGGGTTTGATCAGGTAGTCATCGGGTTGTTGTTCAACACTACCAAAGACTACCGGGCGTTCTGAATCGGCACTGACTACTGCGAATACAGTCTCGGGCTTGACCAGATTTTTTTGTCTGGCTTCTTCAAGGAATTGAAAGCCATTTTTTTTGCCGGAACCTAAATGTAGGTCGCAAATAATGAAATCGAATTTTTCTTTCTTGCAGGCCGCTAGGGCTGAATCTGCATTTTGCACCGCCACTACCGATTGTGCACCCATGTTATTCACCACACCGCGTAACAACGTCAGAAAAGGCCGTTGGTCGTCGACTATCAATACGCGTTTGTCTGAATAATTCATTATGTCATCTACCTTTAGTGTCCGTTACATAAGGTGTTTGTGGTGTGTGGTCTGATGATGTTACATCGAACACAACATTAATGGGTAAATATTTTCTCGTTTAGTGAGTGTGTAATCTACATGGATTTAACTGAATTTGGTTATGGTATTTCATCCTTAAGTATAAGAAGTATGGGGATGGTCGCTTTATTGTTTTCAGCAAATGGCAGCCAAGAACAAGAATTGTGATAATCTATCTTGAGGGTAATTATGTTGAACATATTTCAATTTTTAATGACAGATTTATTGGAAAAATCCAATGATAAGAGAAGGTTAGGTGTTTGATTTTTGTATAGTGGGTGGCGGAATGGTTGGCGCAGCAACCGCCTTAGGTTTAGCACAAAAAGGGTTCTCGATTGCATTGGTAGAAGAGCACATGCCCAAGCCATTTGATTCGGCTGATGGGCCTGATATGCGTGTTTCGGCCATCAGTGTGACATCGCAAGCCTTACTCGAATCGTTAGGTGCTTGGCAATATATCGAAGACATGCGCACTTGTAGCTACCGTCGTCTGTCTGTTTGGGAGCGTCCGCAGTGTCGTACCGATTTTGTCAGCGACGATATCAATGCCCCGCGCCTGGGTTACATTATTGAAAACCGTGTTCTACAGTTGGGCTTACACCAAGCATTGGCGCATTTTGCAAACGTCACATGGTTTAGTGACAGCCCAGTACAGAAAATCATTACTGGCGCCGCACCCGAAGTTCATTTAACCGATAAGCAGCAGCTTCATTGTCGCTGGTTGATCGGTGCCGATGGTTTACATTCACAGGTTCGAGATGCAGCTTGCATTGGTACCCAGGGATGGCAATATCGTCAGCAGGCATTTGCTATTCAAATCGAGACCCGCGCTCAGCAACAAGATATTACCTGGCAACAATTCACGCCAACTGGCCCAGTTGCGTTTTTACCCATGTACCAACAGTATGCATCTTTGGTGTGGTACAACAGCACGGCCAATATTAATCGCTTGAAAGCGTTATCACCCATTGCATTAAAGCAAGAAATCATACGTTGTTTTCCAGACGAGCTGGTGGACTTTGATGTGCTTAAAACCGCCCATTTTCCGCTGATGAGAATGCACGCCAAGCAATATGTTAAAGAACGGGTTGTATTGATTGGTGATGCAGCTCATGCCATTAACCCCTTAGCCGGGCAAGGGGTGAATCTGGGCTTCAAAGATGTGTCGGCTTTGTTAGCGTGCGTGACAGATGAACTGCCAAAAACTGACGATTTTCTTCGTTATGAATCGAAACGACGCAAAGATAATTTGCTGATGATGACAGCGATGGATGCAATCTACGGCACATTTAAGCAAACTAATCCGGTCATAAAAACATTACGTAGCCTTGGTTTTACGTTGGCCAACAATGGAGGCGTCGTTAAGCATCAAGTCATGAAATACGCCATGGGGTTAAACTAATCATCTGACTATTTTATCCGCTGTTATAAAAAGAAGTACGCACATATTCGGTAATCACCTTAGGAGAACAATGATGATAAAACATCTGCTGGTTCCATTCGCTTTGAGCGCTTTTGTTAGTGCGTGCTCTGTGCAGCAAGAAAAAAGTGTCAACAACGCGCAAAGTGCAACGCAGACTGAGCATGCCCAAAACCTGATGACCGTTGAGGGAAAACAAGCCGCTTTGCAGGCACTCGTCAATCAATATACCGTGCAATTCATGCATTACGAACCGCTTCTTGCCACAGCCATAGGTGTACCCGAGTCAATTGCTGGCAAAGGCTATAACACGCGTTTTACTGATTTTTCGCCTGAGGGAATGCGTAAGCTGCAGGAGGACATGAATACCGGCTCTCAGGCGGTGGCTAAAATAAACGATGATGGTTTCTCGAATGATGAAAAACGTCACCAACAAATAGTGACTGATATTTTACGTTATTACGCTGGTTTTTCTGAGTTTAATGGTGGTTACATAGACACATGGGCGGGGCATTTACCCTATATTATTAATCAATTAGCGGGTCCGCTAATTGATGTGCCTAAGGTCATGCAGGTTCAGCAACCTGTTGCCAATCTAGCTCAAGCAAAAGAATATATTGAGCGTTTACAGCATTTTGATTTTTTAGTAGCTGGGGTACTGGAAAAATTTCAAGCCGATAGAATTAATGGTGTGCAACTACCGCAAAAGCTATACCCACAAACCTTGGCCTATTTCGAAAACTTTCTTGCAAGTCCAGTGGCTGAGCATGCTTTGGTGACGTCGTTTGAGAGCAGACTTGCTACGTCAGATATTGGCCAAGAGCAGCAAGATGACTTGGTTGAACAAGCTAAAAAAGCGCTGACAAATGTGGTGTATCCTGCCTACCAAACGGTGAAAGACACCTTACTTGCAACCCAAGCACATGCCCCTAAGGGCGATGGCATTTGGGCTCAGCCTAATGGCGAAGCCATGTATTTGCACGAGGTACGCTATTTAGGTGACTCGAACATGACGCCGGATGATATTCATCAGTTGGGCCTAGATGAAGTGGCGCGTATAAGCCAAGAAATGGACACCATTTTACGGGCACAAGGATATACAGACGGTAACGTGGGTGAGCGCATGGTAAAGCTAGCCGAGCAGCCAGAGTTTCTTTACCAAGATAGCGACGAAGGACGTAGCCGTTTGTTAGAGGATTTAAACGGACAAATTTCAGCAATAATGGCCAAAACCGACGGTTACTACGGTACATTGCCGACCCAAAAGGTAGAGGTTAAGCGCATTCCTAAAGTGACAGAAGCGGGGGAGGCGGGTGGCTATTATTCTTCCCCCTCATTGGATGGGGAGCGCCCAGGTATATTCTGGATCAACTTGCGAGATATGTCTGCGGTACCCAGCTTTTCGTTAAAAACACTGACCTACCACGAGGCAGTGCCGGGCCATCACTTTCAGATTGCCCTTAACATGGCGCAACAAGACATAGGGCTGTTAAGACAAAATGCGCCTTTTAATGCGTATGTTGAAGGTTGGGCGCTGTATTCTGAGCTCGTCGCCAAGGAAATGGGCATGTATCAAGACGATCCGTTTGGTGACTTAGGACGTTTGCAGGCTGAATTATACCGAGCGGTGCGCTTAGTGGTTGATACTGGCTTGCATCGTAAACAGTGGGCCCGGGAAAAAGCCATTGAGTACTTCCATCAAACCACAGGCACAGGCATGACAGACGTGATTGCTGAAGTCGAACGGTACATGGCATTACCTGGCCAAGCCTTAGGATATAAACTGGGCATGTTGCAGTTTGTTGAGCTGCGTCATTTGGCCGAGCGTGAATTAGGCAGTGAATTTGATTTGAAGCGTTTTCATGATCTCTTGCTTTTACCCGGTGCTCGCCCCATGTCTGTAGTGAGAAGCGACGTAAAACGCTGGATCAACAATAACGGGATTTAAAGCATGTCTGAATGTCCACGTTTGATTACTCACATTGAAGGGAGGCTCCTTTGACGGTTTTAATTATTTTAGGCGTACTATTGGTTGCCTTATTGGTGGTGGTACCTTTGCTTGAGCGTTCAAGTTTTAGAATATCCGCTGAACAAACGTCAAAAATGAGCCGCTGGATATTACCTCTATTAGTGGTAATGGTAGTGGTACAACTGATTATGCATTTCACTTCGAATTGATCGAGCTTGGCTAGTGTCACTAGCTAAGCAGTTTGACCCTTGATTTGCTTTACCTAAACGGAAAAACTATGACATCAAAAATACTGTTTTTAGCGGGAAGTGCGCGCAAAGACTCTTTGAATAAAAAACTAGCCAAAGTGGCCTATGAACTCGCAGTAGAGCAGGGAGCAGATGCGACATTTGTTGATCTGAAAGATTATCCGATGCCGCTTTATGACGGCGACGATGAGAGTGCAACCGGCTTACCTGAAAATGCCGTCAAACTCAAAGAGCTGTTTATTGCGCACTCAGGGTTATTTATTGCTTCGCCTGAATACAACAGCTCGTTCTCCGCCTTGCTTAAAAACACCTTAGATTGGATATCTCGCCCACATTCTGTCAAAGAACGTCCGCTATGTGCTTTTCGCGATAAAGTCGCTGCATTGGCGTCTACATCTCCTGGTGCGCTAGGTGGTTTGCGAGGCTTAGTACCGCTTCGAATGATGCTGGGTAATATTCAGGTGATGGTGGTGCCAGAACAAATTGCTATTGGCGCAGGAATGTCCGCGTTCGATGAAGAGGGTAAATTGACTGATGAGAAACAAAGCAGGGCATTAGGCTTAGTCGTTGCACGACTGATATCTGAAACGTCAAACTAACCTTAGCCAGCTTTAATAAAGATAAAAAGACCCCCAGTAATTGATATGTTCAACTACTGGGGGTCACTTCAGATGAGAGTCAGCGGCTTTTTGTATTTAGCTCAGAGCAATTAAGCGCTATTTGCTTTGATCCCAAATCCCTTTTTCGCTTTGGCCTTGAATTTCGCAGTCACCTGTTTGGTATTCAATAGTTTTACCGCTTTTATGTTTGGCAAAATAATCTTTTGAAATAGCCACTATGGTGGGCGTTAACATGACGATGGCAATGATGTTAATAACGGTCATTAGGCCCAATGCCATATCGGCCGCCGCCCACACCTCTGGCAGGGCAGCCATTGAACCCCACAAAATCATAGCTAGATAGCCGGTGGTATAACAGGCGCGTCCAAGTTTGTTATCTAGCTTGAACATGTGCAGGTTACTCTCGCCATAAGCGTAATTGGCCACCACAGACGTAAAGGCAAACAAGCTGATCGCCGCTGCAACAAATTCAGTACCACCGCCACCTAAATGGCTGCTCATGGCATTCTGGGTCAAACGAATGCCTTCCATTTGATCACTTGATGAACCACCAGCCAGAAGAATGACAAACGCAGTACAAGTACATAAAATCATAGTGTCGATAAACACCCCAAGCATCTGTACATAACCTTGGGAAACTGGATGATTAGGATTCGGTGTGGCACTCGCCGCAGCATGGGGTACACTGCCTGAACCGGCTTCATTTGAATATAAACCACGTTGCACGCCGTTCTTAAAGGCCGCGCCTATAGCGCCTGCTCCGGCTTCTTGCAGCCCAAATGCAGATTTGAAAATATCCGCCAGCATAGCCGGTACTAGATCGATGTTCATAAAGGTGACGAACAAGGTCACAGCAATATAGCCAACAGCCATAAACGGCACGACCCACTCGGCAAAACGCGCAATGGCGCGCAGTCCGCCGACCACAATTAATGCGGCTAAAGCAATAATCACCAATCCTGAATGCAGGGTAGGGATATCGTATGCGAAATTAAGGGCGTCAGTGATGGTATTGGCTTGCACGGCGCTGAAGATAAAACCATAACCCAGAAACAGAAACAGGGCGAAGGTAATGGCTAACCAGCGATTATTCAGCCCCTGTTGTATGTAATAGGCTGGGCCACCTCGATATTCACCGTTATCGTCACGTACTTTGTAAAGCTGACCTAATACACTCTCGGCAAACCCCGTGGCCATGCCCAATAAGGCGATAACCCACATCCAGAAAACAGCTCCCGAGCCACCTAAAGAGATAGCAACGGCGACACCCGCTAGGTTACCGGTACCAACCCGGGCAGATAAACTGGTGCACAAAGCTTGAAACGAACTGATACCTGATTTATCACTTTTGTTGCTACCCTTCATTACACCAAACATGTGGGTAAAATGGCGTATTTGGATGAAATTGAGTTTATAGCTAAACCAGAATCCGGCGATGATGAGAAGGTATATCAGTACCTGACCTTCACCCCACAAAATATTATTAATAAAACTGACGATTTCGGAAATCAATGGGCGACCCATAATTTATATGATTATTAATTTAAGTGTGCCGCTTAATGAGGGGTCTGTCTAGGTTGAAGCTAAGAGAATCAAGGATTTAGCAATGATTAAATGCTACAACGAAAAAAGCCAGACTATTGTCTGGCTTTTTAAGCATATAGGTGTGAAATACATCACTAAATATGGCTGGGATAGCTGGATTCGAACCAACGAATGACGGGATCAAAACCCGTTGCCTTACCACTTGGCGATATCCCAATAAAACAGATATCATCAATCTATTTATTGAAAAAAATGGCTGGGATAGCTGGATTCGAACCAACGAATGACGGGATCAAAACCCGTTGCCTTACCACTTGGCGATATCCCAAACATGGTGCGGAAGGAGAGACTCGAACTCTCACGCCGTGAAGCACTGGAACCTAAATCCAGCGTGTCTACCAATTCCACCACTCCCGCACTTTTTCTCTCCTGCTTCTCTAAATAAATTTAGTCAAACAAGAAATGGTGGCTACAGCGGGATTCGAACCTGCGACCCCATCATTATGAGTGATGTGCTCTAACCAACTGAGCTATGTAGCCATTCCTTCACTCCCTCTCGGAAGTGGCGCGTATTATGCTGATATGCCTTTTAGTCGTCAACCGTTTTTTTAAGATAAGATGATCGTTTGCTCGCATAATAAACAGCTGATGTGAAAATAATCGATAAGTGAGCAATATTTAGCTAGAAGCGTTGTTTTTTTACACATGTTCACATTAAAAAGTCGCCGTGTCGTTTTGGTGAAACGAATGATTGCTAATAGTGGGCAGGTATGTTGCGAAAAAACAGCCACCAAAAGTCAATTTTGCTCGTCGAGACTGGATGTATTCTAAATTTAACGACAATTTATCGATTTTATTCTGTTGTTAGGGGGCGCGTTTTCCAAAAAGATTGGATTGTATGCATTAAAAGTCAGCTGTTAAGGTGAAAAACAAAAGAGGCCGTCGGTGAATTGTGACCTCAGTTGGGCGTTTATATGCAGCGCACACCTATTGTAAAAAAGTAAAAACCATTTTCGTCAAAATTGTCATTGGACTCACGCCACAGCCAAATACCTGATTCCGAGAATTCATACGTAAAACCGTCATCATTAGTGATTGGTTTACAGCCAGTTATGGCTTCAACTTTAGCCAATGCACTTTTGGTTGGTAAACTCAATATGGACTCACCTAATAGCGAAACCTCATATAGATCGCTAAACGCAAACTCGATCGATTCCACCACCGCAGGTTGACCCTGATATGAGATATGTAAATCATTGCGATATAGTGCATCACTTAATTGTTGCCGCTCAGGGTATTTTTTGATTGCCTTAGTAGGCTGATTTAGCGCGATTAACAGTGTCTCTCGAGTGGCGTTTAGTTTAATGGTGTCGGTGCCAATGAGGGGGGTTATATCAAAAATAGGTTTCATATTTTTTCTTTTATTAGCTTAATTTGGATTGGCTAGATGAAGCAGCATTCATTTTCACTAACCACCAGGGCGATATATCAAAGGTTTATAAAAATGCAGCTGTTTAACCCATATGTAGATTGCTAAGAGCTTACAGGCCCCCCGCAACATCGATAAAGCTGCCCGTGGTAAAAGATGCTTCCTGTGAGGCTAACCAGCAAATTGCATTCGCCACTTCATCGACTTGGCCACCACGGCCCATGGGGATCTTATCTTGAAGTCGGGTAACGCGCTGTGGCTCGCCGCCGTCGCTGTGCATTTGGGTAGAGATTAAACCCGGTCTAACACCGTTTACCCGAATGCCTTCTTTGGCCACTTCTAAGGCCAGCCCTCTGGTCAGCGTATCAAGTGCTCCTTTTGACGCGGCATAATCAATGTAGCGGCCATGGACGATACATTGATAATCGTACCGCCATTCCCACCGTGGCTATAAGCCATGCGTTTAATCGCTTCGATGCAGCACAGAAAGCTACCGGTAATATTGGTGTTGAGCACAGTGTTGATTCGTTCGGCCGTTAATTCAACCAGTTTGCACTGCTGGCGCAATATCCCAGCGTTGTTCACCAAAACGGACAGTGGACCAAGCCGTTGTTCTATCGCATTAAATACGCGCTTAACATCGTCTTCATTCGCGATACTTTACCGCCTATGTGATTAATGTACTGAGCAACCTTTTGGGCAGCTTGCCAGTTGCTAGGGTAATTAATGGCCACAGCATAACCAGCCTTAGCAAATTACTTAGCCGTTTGAGCACCTATCCCGCGGCTAGCGCCTGTGATAAGCGCGACTTTGTTGGTTTGCATGTGTCCGTCTTAGCGTGGTTGCAGTAACGTGATGCAAGAGTAGTGTATTTAGCTTTTTTGCGCATCAGCTTTTATGCATTTATGCATTTATGCATTTATGCATTTATGCATTTATGCATTTATGCATTTGTGCTCTTGGGCATGCTTGCCGCGCAAGTTACTATATTTAATGTGTGGTGTTGGCGTTTGGATACGCCCGTAAACGGACGTTTTCTAAATTTTGGATGGTGATGTCCACATCGACGTTGATTAAAAAATTCGACATGATTTTTATGCCATCTAATGACATGAGCGCGGCGGTATCTCGGTCAAAAAATTGAGTTAAACCATTGGCATTTCCAATCATCTTCGAACCTAATTCTGGGCGATAATGGGAACCTTTATGTGCCTGTAAATGGGGCGATATATACCCAAGTGTTTGGTTGAGTTTTTCTTGAACCTCTGGTCGACCGACAAAGCTCAGAAATTGCTTCGCAGCCTGTTTATGCTGGGCATTTTTGGGGATAATGAACACTTCTATTGGTGTTTCTTCGTAAAGTGGTATGTCGACATTAATTTGTGGAAAGCGAAAAAAGCCGATGTCGTCACTACGTACTTTGGCGATGTGTTTTTCGACGAAGTTCCCAAGTAGAGTCATGCCTGCAATGTCTCTATATACATAGGGTAATGCGCCTTGCCAGTTTCGATTATCGATAGTGGGCGCAAAATACCCTAAGTCAATCAATTGCTTCCAAGTATTGAATAGGGCGCGCACGCGTTGGTCGGTATAGGGTATTTGGCCCTTCATTAATTGTTGATGAAAGGCGATGCCATTGATACGAAGATTAAGGTAATCGAACCATGCTGCCACCGGCCAACTGTCTTTGCCACTGACGACAATCGGAATAACCCCATTCGATTTGAGCGTTTCGCATACGGCTAAAAACTCACCCCATGAGCTTGGAGCTTTGAGTTTAAGCCTCGAAAATAATGATTTTTTGTAGTAAAAACCCCATTGGTAATATGAAAAAGGCAGGCCATAAATCGTGTTATTTTGGCGAATGGTATCTTGGATCCCTTGGGGGAAATGTTGCTGCCAGTTTTGTTCACGCCACAGTTCATTCAGCGGCTCTAATAATCCTTGAGATGCGAATTGGTTAAGCCGATTTCCCGCTTGCCAATACAATACGTCTAGGCCTTGCGCTTGGTTTAACCACACACCCATAGCGTTTTTGTACTGTCGATCCCCTTTTACCACATAATTTATGCGTATACTGGGATGCTGTTGCTCAAACTGTGTTGCCAGCTGATAATAAGCAGCACGCTGGCCTTTGCTGGCGATCAATACACCAACATTTAAGGTTTCATCTGCCAACGCTTTGCATGAAGATAAAACGTCAGCGAGCAAAAAAAGAGCAATATAAAATTTATACACTAATTGTTTAAGCCTAGGGTTGAGTTGCTTTAATTAATGTTCAACGTCCCCTGATATACGAATAAGAAAGTGACGCGTAATTAATATACCCCTAGCTTAGAGGCGCTACTTTTTTTGTCTTTAATGCTTTAGTCGTGGAATACCGGTTTAGTCGAAAATTAAATGGCAGAAAGCTTGTTTGGTTTGGTAAATTTATGTGCAGACATAAAAAAACAGAGCTAAAAAGCTCTGTTTTATCAAAATATGATTAACCGTGAATGCTAAACGTTAAAGCGGAAGTGGATAACGTCACCGTCTTTTACGATATATTCTTTGCCTTCCAAGCGCCATTTACCGGCATCTTTTGCGCCTTGCTCACCATTAAATTCGACAAAGTTCTCATACCCTATGACTTCAGCGCGGATAAAGCCTTTTTCAAAATCAGTATGAATAATACCAGCGGTTTGCGGAGCAGTAGACCCAATTGGGAAGGTCCAAGCGCGTACTTCTTGCACACCTGCGGTGAAGTAGGTATTTAGGTTAAGTAGATCGTAACCACTGCGAATAACGCGATTTAACCCAGGCTCTTCCAAGCCCATTTCTGCCATAAACTCAGCACGTTCGTCGTCTTCTAGTTCACCTATCTCAGCTTCCATTTCGGCGCATACCGCAACCACAACGGCATCTTCACCTTCGGCAATAGCTCGCACTTTATCTAGGTAAGGGTTATTTTCAAAACCGTCTTCGTTGACGTTAGCAATATACATGGTGGGCTTCAATGTTAAGAAGTTCATATAGCTAATTGCTTTTACTTCTTCTTTTTCAAGCTCAACTGAACGCAATAATATGCCTTCATCTAAATGAGGCTTAATTTTTTCAAGTACTTTTAACTCGAATTTAGCGTCGGAATCGCCGCCTTTGGCACGTTTTGCTACACGTAACAGCGCTTTTTCGGTGGTTTCTAAATCAGCCAACGCCAGCTCAGTGTTGATAATGTCAATATCGTCTTGTGGGTTGATTTTGCCGGCAACGTGTACAATGTTGTCGTTATCAAAACAGCGTACTACATGACCGATCGCATCAGTTTCACGTATGTTCGCTAAAAACTTATTTCCTAAACCTTCACCTTTAGATGCACCTTCCACTAAACCAGCAATATCCACGAATTCCATGGTAGTAGGCAAAATTCGTTTTGGATTAACAATAGCAGCTAGCTTGTCTAAACGAGGATCGGGAACAGGTACGACTCCTGTATTCGGCTCAATCGTACAAAACGGAAAGTTAGCGGCTTCGATACCGGCTTTGGTCAAAGCATTGAAGAGCGTTGATTTACCTACGTTTGGTAATCCCACTATGCCGCATTTAAAACCCATTTTTTGATCCTCTTTTATCTTTAGTATCAGTTTTGACTGACGATGCTTATTCTGCTTTAAATGAATGCAGCCGATTCATGGCTTTTTTCATATCATCTTTAATTAATATATCTATACAACGAACCGCTTCATCTATGGCAGCGTCCATTTGTTCTTGTTCATTTACTGGGGCTTTACCTAATACATAACCTGTCACTTTACCTTTGTGACCTGGATGGCCTATGCCTACCCGTAAACGATAAAAATCTTTGTTATTTCCCAAGCTTGATACAATATCGCGAATACCATTTTGGCTTGAACTGCCGCCTAATTTAAATTTGGCGATGCCGGGAGGCAAATCGAGTTCATCATATGCAACTAAAATAGATTCAGGGGGAATGCGATAAAATCCTGCTAATGCAGCAACCGCTTGGCCACTTTTATTCATATAAGTGGTGGGTATCAGCAAACGTATATCTTGGCCATTTATGGTCACGCGACCGGTATAACCAAAAAATTTACTGTGTAAACTCAGAGTACAATTGTGCATCCGGGCAAGGTTTTCGACTAACCAAGTACCGGCATTATGGCGGGTATATTTGTATTCGAGGCCTGGATTACCCAGGCCTACAATCAGTTGAATGTTAGACAAACAACTTATTCCGCAGCAGCTTCTTCACCTTCGGCATCATCTTCTTCAGATTCTACGCTTGGGCCTTTGGCTGTTTTAACTGTTACTACAGCTAGATCGTGATCTTCGCCTTTAGCAAGTTCAACTGAAGTAACGCCTTCAGGAAGAACGATGTCTGACAAGTGTAGAGTCTGACCAAGTTCAACGTTAATTACGTCAACCTCGATGAACTCAGGCAAGTCAGCTGGTAAACAGCTAATTTCTACGTCAACCATGTGGTGCTCAGCGTGGCCACCATGAGTTTTAATAGATTCTGCTTTTGCTTCGTTTACGAAGTGTAAAGGTACGTTTGTTTGAAGAGCTTGCTTCGCATCAACACGTAAAAAGTCCAAGTGAGTTACACGAGGCTTGAACGGGTGACGTTGCATGTCTTTAATAACGGCTTCAACTTTTTTACCGTCAACGTTCAATGTAAGAACGTGAGAGTAAAAAGCTTCGAATTCTTGCGCTTGAAAAACTTTGTTGTGAGACAAAGTTAAAGAAACGGCTTCTTTACCTAGGCCGTATAATACAGCTGGTACTTTGTCGTTATGACGTAGGCGGCGGCTCGCACCTTTCCCTAAATCAGTACGAACTTCTGCGTCTAGAGTGAAAATTCCTTCAGACATGGGTAACTCCAAATAGTAAGTAATTAAGTGTAGATTTCTGCGACCAAAATCTACTATGTTCGCTAAATGCCTCAGTCATGAATGAGCAAAACATTTGCAACCCTATAAAAAAGGGCGGCGAATATTACCATTGGCATTGATAGTTAACAAGAAAGATCTCCTTCCATTGCAAGCGCCTCTTCGTTCGTAGCTAGGGGGAGCTGGCTGATTCGAAATCTGGCAGCTTTAATTCAAAGCTCATGACGCAAAAATGGCTAATCTCAGCTTAGGACGATGTGCTTTTAGGTTGCTCTTGTGCTGTGTTAATCGCCCTGATTGGGTAGGGAATAACGATACCCTCTTGACGAAAACGCGCGTGCAATGCTTTGATAAATGCCGATTTAATAAAAAAGCGATTAAAATACTCTTCAGCCCTCAGCATTACCGTAAAGTTGATACTCGAGCTGTCAAACGTATGAAATACAACAAATGTTTGGTAGTTGTTTATGCCCCATTTATGGCTGTGTAATATTTGCCTAGCGACTTCAAGTGTGACGCGCTCTACATGCTCTAAATCAGAATCGTAATGCACTCCTACATCGACGGGAACAGACAACTCTTTCTCTGGGTAGTCATAATTAATGATTTTGGACTGAGACAACATGCTATTGGGCATAACAACTAGGTTATTCGCCAGCATTTTAATCCAAGTTGAACGCCAACCAATTCTTTCCACAAAGCCTTGTTCCCCTGAATCAAGCTCAACAAAATCCCCTACACGGATAGGTTTATCGATCACCAATTGGACCCCTGAGAAGAAGTTTTCTAATGTCGGCTGTAACGCTAATGCAACCGCTAAGGACGTGATGCCTAATGAGGCGACTAAAGGGGTGATAGAAATACCCAAGGTACCTAATATCACTAGCCCGCCGATACCGATTATAAGTATTTTACTGGTGCCTTTGATAATACTTTGACTGGTGCGCACCACATCTGAGGTCTGGGAGTAATGGCTTGCAAGATGACTGCAGAACCGCTCAGCGAAGACCAGTAGCGCAACAACTATTCCAATCTGGGCGGCTTTATCAACTTTTAGGGAGAGCAGTTCGGATATTAATGCACATTTAACTAGCAAGTACTGAAGCAGATAGATATTGGCCACCAGAATTAAAATGTTCAGCGGTTTACTGAGGGACACCAGCAGTATATTGCTCACCGGTTGGCCGTCACTGGGTTTTATTTTTTGCAATTGCACCAATATAACGCGCTTTATCATATACATGACGATAATGCTGATACTGAGCAAACCGCCGACAATCAGCCATGAATAAGGGAAACGTTGCCAAATTTGGTCCATAAGGACTCCGCTTTACTGACTGGATACAGTACTCGCGCAAGTTATGTACCATATAGGGAACAAACCACGCTTGGTAGCTTGGATACATATGGGGCGAAGAGACAAAAAAACCGCTCAAATAGCGGCTTTAAACATTTATCATCATCTGTCGAGGCTGGTTAATATTCAAACATCGCCGAGATTGATTCTTCATTGCTGACGCGGCGAATCGCCTCTGCCAGCATGTTTGATAAGGTTAATTGCTTCACTTTATCAAGGGCTTTAATTTCGTCACTAAGGGGGATGCTGTCAGTGATAATAATTTCATCAATCACCGAGTCTCGAAGGTTTTGCGCGGCGTTGCCTGAAAAAATGGCGTGAGTTGCATACGCATACACTTTTTTCGCCCCGTGCGCTTTCAACGCTTCTGCTGCTTTTGCCAGCGTGCCACCGGTATCGATCATGTCGTCGACTATGATGCAGTCACGGTCTTGCACATCACCAATAATATGCATAACCTGAGCAACGTTCGCTTTTGGACGACGTTTATCTATGATGGCCAAGTCTGTGTCGTTAAGCAGTTTTGCAACTGCACGAGCACGCACTACACCACCAATATCAGGTGATACAACAACTGGGTTTTCGATATTGCGACGACGCATGTCATCAAGCAAAATGGGAGTACCGAAGGCATTATCTACTGGAACGTCGAAGAAACCTTGAATTTGCTCTGCGTGTAAATCAATTGTCAAAACACGGTCAACGCCCACGTTTGATAAGAAATCGGCAACCACTTTAGCGGTAATTGGGACGCGAGCTGAACGTACACGACGGTCTTGACGAGCATAGCCAAAATAAGGAATAACAGCCGTAATACGACCTGCTGATGCACGACGGAATGCATCGATCATGACGATGAGTTCCATCAAGTTATCATTCGTCGGTGCGCAAGTGGATTGAATAATAAACACGTCTGAGCCGCGGACATTCTCATGTACTTCTACGCTGATCTCTCCGTCGCTAAAACGCCCGACACTGGCGTGGCCAAGTTTGGTATATAGCCTGTCAGCTACTTTCTGTGCAAGTTCAGGTACTGCGTTTCCAGCGAAAAGCTTCATGTCTGGCACGTTAAATTCCTCAGTGCGTAAAAGTGAAAATGGCTGGGATAGCTGGATTCGAACCAACGAATGACGGGATCAAAACCCGTTGCCTTACCACTTGGCGATATCCCATAAATACTGCGTATTGTTATAACCTTTCGCCGCGTATACACGCGTTTTACGTACGCTAGCTATTACTATCAAGACGCGCTAATTTGTCATGTACTGGAGACACATCGACTCCAGTCGCGACAAAACCTGAGCAACCTGATGGTAGGTTAGCCAACACATTTTCTGCTTCTTGGTTACTAGTAAAGACCGCGAACAAACATGCACCTGTGCCTGTCATTCGGGACGGCGCGTATTCTAACAACCAGCGTAATGTATTTGCAACATTCGGGTAGCGATTACAGACTAATTGCTGACAGTCATTATGAGTTTGGTCAAATTCATACTCCTGCCAGGAAATAAGTGCGGTATTTCTAGGCAAATCGGGATCGGTGAACACCTCTGCGGTAGACACATGACATTGAGGAAACACCACTAAGTAGTGCTTTTGCGCCACATGAGCCGGCGTAAGTTGCTCACCTACACCTTGCGCAAAGGCGGTTTTACCCATGACAAAAACGGGCACATCGGCTCCTAACGTTAAACCGATGTCAGCCAATTCTGTCAGGCTAAGGTTACATTTCCATAAATGATTCAACGCAATTAATGTGGTCGCTGCATTGGATGATCCGCCTCCTATGCCACCGCCCATAGGCAGAATTTTGCGCAATTGAATGTCGCATCCTTGTTGAACATCGGCATGCTGCTGTAGTAACCGTGCGGCTTTTACGATCAAATTTTCTTCGTTGGGTACGCCATCGATGGGGGTCAATAAATCAATATCAGCTTGCTGGGTGACGTTAAACGCTAACTCGTCGCCTTTATCCAATAATTGAAATAAGCTTTGTAAACGGTGATACCCATTTGGGTAACGACCATTAATGTGTAAAAAGAGGTTAAGCTTGGCAGGGCTAGGCCACCAATCTACTGTATGGTCCATTTATTTACTCTGATCAGAATTTGGTTCCCAAGAGGGGAATTATTAAGTTTGATATTATGTGGCAGCCATACGTCACCGACCTGCCGATAATCACTATAGCTAATAAGCCAACCGACGCAGGTATCGCAATGAGGAATAAGTTGATTCACCACGCCACTTTGCTCATATATGGCTTGGTCGGTTGGGCCGGCTTGCCCCTTTATCCAGAATGAAAATTGAGACACAGGTATTTGCCAACCTGTGATACGCCAAATTAAGTGACTTGCGTCTGTGTCCTGATAGTGCTCGCCGTCAGCATCTAATTCAACGGAATCTTTATCGCCGTGCATGGATAAGATGTTAATGCCCAGCATGGTGTTAAGCGAAAGGTGATAACTGTCTTCAATTTGCTGCCAGTTCAAATTAGCACTAAATTTTTCATCAGCACTTTTAAATGCCATGCGGCCCTTTAAGTTCCATTGTTGAATTTCGCTCAATTTACCTTGGTGCTCTTTGCTATTCACTTGGATATGACTGGGGGGCGGGGTAGCACAGGCGCTAAGTAATGCGCTCATGAGAATAAATAATACGAAATGCAAATTTGAACGCACGCTCACGGCAACATACTCATAAAATGAAAGGCGCTATAGGAACATAGATGGCTGGGTGCTTTCAATAGTTTTACCTTTTGCGTACAATGCCGCCCTGATCTGGCCTTAACCCTGTTTAATGAAAAAGCTGTAATCCGCATGACCTTAATTGCCTTCGGGATTAACCATAAAACTGCGCCAGTAGAATTGCGCGAAAAAGTCGCGTTTTCCCCGGACTCCATGGTTGAAGCCCTGAAATCTTTGGCACAACTGACTGGTGCACAAGAATCTGTGATTGTATCGACATGCAATCGGACAGAGATATACGCACAAGCGAAAAATTTGACCGCAGATATACTGAGTCAATGGTTAGCGGACTTTCATCACGCCAAAGCCGACGAATTAAGTGTAAACAGCTATGTTTATCACGAGCAGGATGCCGTTAAACATATTATGCGTGTTGCTAGCGGCTTAGATTCGCTGATATTAGGTGAGCCGCAAATTTTGGGGCAAGTCAAACAAGCCTTTGTCAGTGCGAAAGATTCAGGGGTTATCAAAAGTGAATTTGAACGCCTGTTTCAACAAACCTTCTCAGTGGCGAAACGTGTGCGCAGCGAAACAGAAATCGGCTCTAATGCGGTTTCTGTAGCCTATGCCTCGGTGCAACTGGCCAAGCATATATTTTCCTCGTTAAAGAAAAGCAACGTATTATTAATTGGGGCCGGTGAAACCATCGAACTGGTTGCCAAGCATTTACATGAGCAAGGTGTCGAAAAGCTTAGCGTGGCGAATAGAACACTGGCCCGGGCTGAAGCTATTGCTAAGCCACTGGGTGCTACGACCTTAACCTTGACCCAAATTCCACATCATTTAAAAGATGCCGATATTGTGATCAGCTCTACCGCGAGCCAATTGCCTATACTTGGCAAAGGTTTGGTTGAGCGAGCGTTGAAAGACCGACGCCACAAACCGATGTTTTTAGTTGATTTAGCGGTACCCCGTGATATTGAGTCAGAAGTAGGCGAGTTAGACGATGCCTACTTATACACGGTAGACGATTTACAACAAATCGTTGAAAAGAACCTTGAGTCTCGTCAACATGCTGCGTTACAAGCAGAACAGATGATTGATGAGCAAGCTGAGCAATATTTGCAGTGGCGTCAAGGTCAGACTTCCATTGATGTGTTGCGTGACTTTCGCCAGCAGAGTGAAAACCAAAGAGACACCCTTTTAAGCAAAGCGCTTAATCAATTGGCTGACGGTAAAGAAGCTGAACAAGTGATCAAAGAACTGGCGAATAAATTAACGAATTCGTTGATCCACGCGCCAACCAAAGCATTAAAAAAAGCTGCGATGCAGCAAGATAATAAAAATATGAGTCTGTTACAGGATGCGTTAGGGTTAGCTCGCGCGAACGACTCATCTAAGTAACTTCATTCACACCTTTGTTGCTTGGTGCGAACCTGCGGGTTGCGAACCAACAAGTTATAAAACCAAGTAAAGGTGCTTAGCAGGAATAACATGAAACAATCAGTTCAAGGTAAATTAGAATCGTTAACCGAACGCTTTGAAGAGGTGCAGGCGTTAGTCAGTCAGCCTGAAATTATTGCCGCCCAAGATAAATACCGCGCATTAACCAAAGAGTATTCACAACTTGAAGGTGTAGTTAAATGCTTTGCGGCATATCAAGGTGCAAAAGGCGACTTTGAATCCGCTCAGGAAATGATGCAAGAAAGCGACCCTGAAATGCGCGAAATGGCCCAAGAAGAATATAAGCTTTCCAAACAGGCTATTGAACGATACGAAGACGAGCTGCAAATTTTATTGCTGCCTAAGGATCCTAATGATGAAAGCAATTGCTTCATTGAAATTCGCGCTGGTGCCGGGGGTGATGAAGCGGCAATTTTCGCTGGTGACTTATTCCGTATGTATAGCCGGTACGCTGAGTCGCGCCGCTGGAAAGTAGAAGTGGTTACCACCAACGAGGGTGATCATGGCGGCTATAAAGAAGTCATTGCCAATGTTATCGGTGAAGGCTCCTATGGTGTGCTTAAGTTTGAGTCAGGTGGACACCGGGTTCAACGCGTACCAGAAACAGAATCCCAAGGGCGCATTCACACCTCAGCTTGTACGGTAGTCGTGATGCCAGAAGTGCCTGAGTCAGAAGCGATTGAAGTGAACAAAGCGGATTTGAAAATTGATACCTTTCGCGCCTCAGGTGCCGGTGGTCAGCACGTTAACAAAACCGACTCTGCAATTCGTATTACCCACGTACCATCAGGCATAGTGGTGGAGTGTCAGGATGAGCGCTCGCAACATAAAAACCGCGCCAAAGCGATGGCGGTATTGCAATCTCGTTTGAACAAGCTTGAAGAAGATAAACGTCAAGCAGAAGAAACATCAACCAGACGTAACCTAGTAGCCAGTGGCGATCGTTCTGAGCGTATCCGTACTTATAATTTCCCACAAGGGCGTGTTACTGATCACCGTATTAACTTAACCTTATATCGTTTAGACGATGTGGTTGCGGGTGACTTAGATGCAGTACTAGAGCCCATTCGTCAAGAACACCAAGCCGATTTATTGGCCTCATTGTCTGACGAAGGGTAGGGAGTGTGAGCACAATAAATAGTGCTCACAGTATCGCTGAGCAATTAGCGAGCGCTAAACGGCAATTGCAGGTGAGTGACAGTGCGGCCCTCGATAGTCGCCTGTTAATGTGTCAGGTTTTACAATGTGAATCCGTGTATTTAATGACATGGCCTGAAAGGGAATTAAATACCGCGCAATTGTTGGCTTTTGAACAATTGGTGGCTCAGCGCAAAGCCGGTCACCCCATTGCCTACCTTATCGGTTATCGTGACTTTTGGAGTCTGCGCTTACAGGTCTCACCCGCAACATTAATTCCTCGCCCCGAAACTGAATTATTGGTTGAAACCGCATTGGCGCTGTCTTTACCGGAGCAAGCTCATGTGCTTGATCTCGGTACGGGAACGGGGGCGATTGCGTTGGCTTTGGCCAGTGAAATGCCCAACTGGCATGTTACGGGTATTGATAAGAGTGTTGATGCTGTCACGTTAGCGAAAAAAAATGCTCAGTTGAACCAACTCCCCCAGGTAACGTTTAAGCAAAGCGATTGGTTTGCACATGTTGCTCAGACACGCTTTTCACTGATTGTCAGTAATCCTCCTTATGTTGAAGATGACAGCGTGTATTTACAACAAGGTGATGTGCGTTTTGAACCGGCTAGCGCGTTAACCTCTGGACCCGATGGCTTAGACGACATTCGTTTGATTTGCGCGAAAGCCAGCAGTTATTTGACACCACAGGGCTGGTTGGCCTTCGAACATGGCCATCAGCAAGCACTGGGAATTCAGGCATTACTGGCCGCTCAGGGCTTTAGCCAAATTCGTTCTGTCAATGATCTTAACGGTCAACCACGTATCACCCTTGGTTGTCTCGCGGTCTAAGTGTCCATGAGTTTTGTCCTTGTTCTTTTTCAAACGTTGCAACTATCTGAAAAGCGTACTATTTTGGACGAGCATATAGGCGTACAACAGTATCAAGTTAGACATTGTGCAAGGGAAGGGAATAGAAAGAATGAACGACGAGTTGTTATTTGCAGAAGACCTAGACGAAGATAAAGTCGAATATCAGGGCACATGGAAAGTCCTCATTGTGGATGATGAGCCTGAAATCCATGCGGTCACCAAACTGGCATTAAATGACTTTGAATTTCAAAACAAAAATTTAGAATTCCTCAGCGCATACAATGGACAACAAGCCAGAGACATTCTACTCAAAGATAATGATATTGCGGTGGTTTTGCTTGATGTGGTCATGGAAACCGATGATGCAGGCTTAAAAATAGCCGACTTTATTCGCAACGAAGCAGAAAATCACTTCATTCGTATTATTTTACGTACCGGCCAACCAGGCCAAGCCCCTGAACGTGATGTCATCATTAATTACGATATTAACGATTATAAATCGAAAACAGAACTCACCGCGCAAAAACTGTTTACTGTGGTCATCGCCGCGTTACGTTCTTATCGGGATATCGTTGCCATTAACGAGAATCGAAAAGGACTGGAAAAAATCATTTCTGCGTCGGCAGATTTGTTTCGTACCCATTCAATGGAAAGCTTTATTGAAGGCATAGTACAGCAATTATCGTCGTTGTTAGGTGGCGGTAATAATGCCGCGTATCTCACCTGCGCTGTAGCGGGCCCGCGACCGTTCTCCGGGTCATGCACGCATTCGTTAGATAATCTTGTGGTGTTTACCGGCCAAGGCGAGTATCAAAGTGCTGCGGGCAAAGCCCTTCCAAGCGTTTTATCCGGTGAGCAATTAGATGCCTGTCGCGTTGCCTTAAAGGATAAATCCTTAGTGTATGCTGACGAGTACTTAGTGGCTTATTGCGAAAGCCATACTCAGTGCGGCTCATTGTTATATTTATCCGGTTTGCCAAAACGCCTTACTGATGCGCAGAAAAAGTTGGTGGAAATTTTTTCACAAAATGTACAAATCGCATTCGACAATATCATGCTGACAAAAGACATCGAAGATACTCAGCGAGAAATCATCGAACGCTTAGGTCAAGCCATGGAAGAAGGCAGTGCAGTGGGCAGTCATATTCAGCGTACCGTTAAAATATGCCAGATTTTAGGCCAAGCTTTGGAATTAGATGAAGAGCAATTACGCTTGCTCACCTCGGCAGTGCCGTTACATGATGTGGGTAATTTATATGCGCCTACCCACACCTTATTTAAAACCGATAAATTGAGCACACACGATATTGATTTGATTGCTAAGAACACAAAATTGGGTTATCGCTTACTCAAAGATTCAAAGCGGCCGCTGATTCAAGTGGCTGCTACTATTGCCAAAGAGCACCATGAACATTGGAATGGCAAAGGGCATCCCTATGGTTTGCACGGTGAAAACATACATCTATTTTCTCGTATCGCCTCAATAGCCATTGCTTATAACGTGATGCGAAGCGCTACCCAGCATCAAGATGCTTGGCCAGTGCCTCTTGTTTTGGCGCGTATGCAGGAGTTAAGCGGAAGTCAATTTGATCCTAATCTTGTCGCCATATTAAGTCAGAATATCGATAAAATTGAAGATGTAACTTTAGATTGTGTACGTTAATGCACATAGCGTAAGATCCCACTTTATTTTACTAAGGACCACTTCATGTACACAGCTGTAAAACACATTCATTTGACTTGTATCGCCCTGAGCGTTTTACTTTTTATTATTCGCTTCTTTTGGACGATGACCGGTTCAAGTATGCTGCAGAAAAAGTGGGTCAAAATCACCCCACATATCGTTGACACGCTTTTACTGTTAAGTGCCGCAACCTTATGTGTTCTCATTAGCCAATATCCATTTGTCACACCTTGGGTAACCGAGAAACTAGTGGGTTTGTTCATGTATGTGTTTATGGTTGCATTAGCGCTTAAAATGGCACGCACTAACTTTATGCGCGTTATCGGATTTGTAGGGGCGCTAAGTTGGATTGCCTTTACCGCTTTGGTGGCTATCAGCAAACAGCCTATTTTATTCTCGTAAAACGGGCACTCTTGGTATATTGAGTGTTGCCCGAGGTATTCAGGCAACACCTTTTTCAAGTTCAACTTTTTAAGCCAATCCTTCATTCTTCTATCAAGATTACGCCGTCCTTTCCGATAAAATAGATACGTTATGGATGAGGTGATCTCCCAGTGCAGTCTTTAGAGCAAGCAATTCAAAGCAACCAACTACTATATGCGGGGCTGATCGCCAGCCAGCACAGTGTTGGCGATGGCATGCCGGTCAATGTCCGTGAGTGTTTGCAGCAACTCAATCGTTGGTCGAATCGGGCTAAACATTTCGCTCATATTCACCAACCAGATGCCAATGCCCTAAAACGCTTTATTCAGTTTTTTTATCGCGAATTGGCGTTTAGCGGCACACATAATCAAGGTGATTCTTGTCAGCATAGCTTGATGCATGAGGTCATGAGCTACCGCAGTGGCACGCCTGTGACATTGGCGATTGTCTTTAGTAGCCTAGCGAAGCGTCTTGGTTTTAAGGTGAGTTGTATTAATTTCCCTGGTCATTTTCTGCTGCGCTGTGAACTCACCCATACCGCTGATAATGGGCTAGCGGGTTTGCCTGCTGTGCTGGCAGATTGCCAATCTAATAGGCAAAATACCCCGGGCTCCCAAGGGCAATACTTGTTTATTGATCCCCTTGATGGGCGGGTCTTATCAGGGGATACCTTGGAGAAAATGTATTTTAGCGTAATAGAAGATATCGATAATGAATCTATGCCTAAGGAAGCTCTTGAACCTGCGAGCAGCGATGAAGTTATCGTGCATATGCTGAACCAAATAAAAGCGGCGCTGATTAACGCTAAGCGCTATGAACAAGCTCTGCGGGCGATAGAGTTATTGATTACTCTGTGTCCAAATAATCCCTATGAACGCCGAGATCGTGGGGTATTACTGCATGAACTGCAATGTCCACAACTGGCGATCATCGATTATCAGTATTTCATTCGCCAATGCCCGCAAGATCCCGCAGCTACCTTGTTAGCGCATCAGGTTAAACATATGAACACCACGCCACCTGTGATGCATTAACTGCTATTGTGCTACGCCCTAAGCTAACACGTCATAAATTGCCTGTGTGAGCTGGCTTAGTTCATTTGGCGTGATGATATAAGGCGGCATAATGTACACCAGTTTACCGAACGGGCGGATCCACACCCCTGCGGCCACAAATTTGCGCTGCAAAGTAGCGACATCTACCACTGATTTGCATTCAACCACGCCAATCGCACCTAAAACGCGAACATCGGCAACAACCTCCAAATCTCGGCATGTTGCCAGTTCTTGCTGCAATTGGCGCTCGATGTCAGCGACCTGAGTTTGCCATTCTCCTGTGGCGATTATGTCTAAACTGGCGTTTGCCACAGCGCACGCAAGTGGGTTGCCCATGTAGGTTGGGCCGTGCATAAATACCCCAGGGCTACCCTGACAGATCCCCTGTGCAACATCTTCAGTACATAGGGTTGCAGCTAACGTCACATAACCACCGGTTAAGGCTTTGCCTACGCACAGTATGTCGGGGCTGACATCCGCATGTTCACAAGCGAACAGTTTACCGGTGCGACCAAAGCCAGTGGCAATTTCATCACATATCAACAGCAAACCGTAGTCATCACATAATTGGCGAGCACGTTTTAAATATTCCGGATGATAAATACGCATCCCTCCGGCATTTTGTACTATGGGTTCGAGTACCAGTGCGGCAAGCTCCTTATGATGTTGCTGGATCAATTCTTCCAAAGGAGCAATATCGTCTTCGTTCCAAGTTTGGTTAAAACGGGTTTGTGGTGCAGGGGCAAAAATCTGCTGGGCGAGGGCATCGGTAAACAAAGAATGCATGCCGTTGATCGGATCACATACCGACATAGCGGCAAAGGTATCACCGTGATAGCCATTACGCGGGGTAATAAAGCGGTGTTTATTCGGACTACCTTGGCAGGCCCAGTATTGCAATGCCATTTTCATGGCGACTTCCACTGACACAGAGCCTGAATCCGCCAAAAACACGCGCTCTAAACCTGAAGGGGTCATGTTGATTAATTTACGGCATAAATCGATAGCAGGCTGGTGGGTTAGCCCACCAAACATGACGTGAGAGAAATCATCGATTTGGGCTTTGGCGGCTTGATTTAATTCAGCTCTGCCATAGCCGTGAATAGCAGTCCACCAGGATGAGCAGCCATCGACTAATTTTTCACCGGTCGCTAAATGAATATGGACACCTTGGGCGCCAGATACCTGATAACAAGGCAGGGGATCAAGTGCAGAAGTATAAGGGTGCCAAATGTGTTGTTGGTCAAAGGCGAGGTTTGCCTGAATTGAATCGTTCAAAAAGTACCCACTTGTAAAGTTTAAAAATGAAATTAAGTTGACAATGTGCTAAGCGGACTTAGACTAAGCGCGAATTATTATGATGTAAAGGATCAAGTATGTCAGCCAGTGTCAATGCCCTTAGTAACAGCACAACCAGTGATATTCGCCATGACTGGACGTTAGAAGAAGTGAATGCGCTATTTGCATTACCCTTTAATGATTTAATGTTCAAAGCGCAATGTGCACACAGAGCGCATTTTGATCCGAATTATGTCCAAGTCAGCACGTTATTATCAATTAAAACCGGCGCGTGTCCTGAAGATTGTAAATATTGTCCGCAAAGTGCTCGTTATGACACAGGTCTTGAAAAAGAACGCCTGATGGAAATCGAAAAAGTTATCTTACGTGCTCGTGAAGCCAAAGCTGCAGGCTCAACACGTTTTTGTATGGGCGCAGCTTGGCGTAATCCGAAAGAGCGTGATATGCCTTATGTTACCGACATGGTGCGTGAAGTGAAAAAATTGGGTTTAGAAACCTGTATGACACTCGGTATGTTAACTCGTGAGCAAGCAATAGCCCTGAAGCAAGCCGGTCTTGATTACTACAATCATAACTTGGATACCTCACCGGAGTTTTACGGCGACATTATTACCACACGTACCTATCAAGACCGTTTGAATACCATAGGCAATGTACGTGAAGCCGGCATGAATGTTTGCTCTGGCGGTATCGTTGGTATGGGCGAAACGGGTTCTGACCGTTCAGGTTTGCTGATGCAATTGGCTAATTTAGATCACCATCCAGAAAGTGTGCCGATTAACATGTTGGTCAAGGTTAAAGGGACACCCATGGAGAATGTCGAAGATTTAGATTACTTCGAGTTTATTCGTACCATAGCGGTTGCACGTATCATTATGCCTAAGTCGTTTGTGCGTTTATCAGCAGGGCGTGAAGCCATGAATGAGCAAATGCAAGCCATGTGCTTTATGGCGGGTGCGAATTCGATTTTCTACGGTTGTAAGTTGTTGACCACCTCGAATCCCGAAACCCATGAAGACGTGACTTTGTTCAAAAAGCTCGGTATCAATGCCAAGCAAACTCGTGAATTTTCCGATGAAGCCCATCAAGCAGCCTTAATGGAAGAAATTCAAAGTAAAGAAACGTCACAAACCGCAGATTTATTTTATGATGCGACTCAGAAAAAAACTGAGACAGTAAGCGCTTAATGGCCTTTGAATTTATTCAAGCAGCGCTTGCTGAGCGGCGCAAAGACAACTTGTTTCGCCAAGTTACCACCTTAGACTCTGCGCTAGGTGCGTTAATTGAAGTGGACGGCCAGTACTACCTAAATTTCTCCAGTAACGATTATCTCGGAATGCGTCAATCCACTGCTGTCATGCAGGGCTGGATAGACGGCATTGGTCAATTTGGCGGAGGCAGTGGTGCTTCTCCTTTGGTCACTGGGCATACTTTGGCTCATCAAGCGTTGCAGGAGCATCTTGCGCACAGTTTGAATCGTGACGCTGTGCTGTTGTTCAATTCAGGTTTTGCGGCTAATCAAGGGCTATGCCAAGCACTATTTCAATCCCCCATCAGTCAAAAGAATACACATGAGGGGCATATTGTTGCAGACAAATTAATGCATGCCTCATTGCTAGACGGTGCCATGAGCAGCGACACTACCTTGCGTCGCTTCAGCCATAATGACAGTGCGCATCTGCAACGGCTGTTAGCTAAAATTCATGCAGGTGCTGAGGGTAAAACCCAAGATATTTTGCTGGCCACCGAAGGTGTGTTCAGTATGGATGGCGACGAAGCGCCTTTACAGGAGCTGGCCGCTATCAGTGCGCAGCATAATGCGTGGTTAATGGTGGATGATGCCCATGGTTTTGGGGTGCTGGGCGAAACAGGCATGGGTGCCCTAGAGCAGCATGGATTAAATCAACAACACGTGCCTGTGTTAATGGCCACCTTTGGTAAAGCGATTGGCACTGCTGGGGCGTTTATTGCGGGCAGCCAAGAGCTAATCGACTATTTAACCAACTTTGCGAAGCATTATATATACAGTACGGCCATGCCGCCTGCGCAAGCAGTGGCAACACTGGCGAGCCTGCAAGCGATACAGCAAAGTGATCAGCGTGCATTGTTGCAAGATAATATTAGCTACTTTCGTCAGTTAGCTAATGCCGAGGGTATTGTGTTAACCCCATCAATGACCGCCATTCAACCCATTATTATTGGCAGCCCAGAGCGCACGGTTTGTATCAGTCAAGGGTTACGTAAGATGGGGCTGTGGGTAAGTGCGATCCGCACCCCAACTGTACCCAAAGGAACCGACCGGTTGCGCATTACATTAAGCGCAGCTCATCATAAAAAAGATATTCAGGCATTGGTTGACGGCTTGACGTTAGTCATGGGCGATGATGCTTATGGGGCATAAAGCAATGCACGGGACTGCAATGGTCAAACATGTAGATGAGCGGCCAATGGTGAACCCAGTAAATAGCGTAACGCTTGAACGGCGTCTTAAGTCACGTATCGCCATGCAGTTTAGTCGAGCCGCGACGCGCTATGATAACGCAGCGCAGGTGCAAATTGATATTGCTGATGACGCAGTGGTTTTGTTTACTGAGCACACTAAAAATGACCTAACAAAATTACCTCGCCGAGTGCTCGATATTGGCTGCGGGACGGGCCGGGTGACGCGGCAGTTGGCGGAAACTGGGGTTAATAAAGCGCAAAATATTTTGGCCATGGACCTAGCCTTCGGCATGTTACAACATGCCGAACAAGCCTGGGAACAGCCAATCAGTGGGCAATCAGCACCGCAGCTATCAACTATCTGTTGGTTACAGGGTGACGCTGAACACATCCCTTTGGGGGATAATACGCTTGAAGGGGTATTTTCATCCATGGCGCTGCAATGGTGTAAAGACCGAACTCAGGTATGCCATGAAATTAATCGAGTGTTGGTCAGTGGCGCACGTGGTGTACTGGCAATTATGTGTGCAGGCTCAATGCATGAACTCGATACCTGTTGGCAGCATATTGATCATACGCGGCAAATTAATCATTTCGCGTCAGCCCATGATTGGGCAAGTTCAGCTGAAAAAGTAGGTTTACAGGTGAAAATGCAGCAAAAAAACTATGTGACCTGGCACGCAGATGTTCGCACGCTGCTTGGCTCAATGAAACAGATTGGCGCCAATGTCGTCACTGGTAATGGCCAGAAAAAAACCATTAGCCGTCCCACATTACATACCCTCGAGCAATATTATCAAGAGCAATTCGGCAGCCACCAAGGCTTGCCTTTGACCTACAGTGTGTGTTTTTTACAGATCACAAAACCCTAGACTCACTACTTCAAGCTATTGAGTAAAGCCAAAAACCCTCAAATTAAGGAAATGCGTCATGTCGCTTAATAACGCTCAACAACCCAGTGTACAACATGCATTTTTTGTTACCGGTACGGATACCGAAGTGGGTAAAACCTTCGTGAGCTGTGCCTTACTTGCCGCGTGTCGCGATATTGGACTATCCACCGCAGCATATAAGCCGATATCGGCAGGTTGTGAGCGCACCACTTTGGGTTTACGCAACGAAGATGCCTTACAGCTTCAGCTGGCGAGTAGCCTAGTGCTTGATTACGACGAGGTGAATCCCATTGCCTTTGAAAAGCCGATAGCCCCGCACTTAGCTTGTGCGAAAAAAGTCGCATCGGGTGACGGTACCTTCATCGAGTTACATGATATTAATCTGGGTTACCAGCATTTGGTTGATAAACAAAGTGATGTGCTGTTGGTCGAAGGGGCAGGTGGTTGGCGCTTACCTCTGGGTAAAAACAGTGAAGGGTATGAGCAATATTTGTCTGATTTTGCTGTGGCACACAAGCTAGCGGTTATTTTAGTGGTGGGCATGCGGTTAGGCTGTGTGAATCACGCCTTATTAACGGCACAAGCCATTGAACAGGACGGACTGATTGTGGTGGGTTGGGTTGCTAATATGCTTGAGCCTGATATGCCCTTTTTGGAAGAAAATATTCAGAGTTTGCAAAACTTGTTGCAGGCTCCTTTACTGGGGCGTGTGCCAAGGGCATCAGCGCCTGAGGATGTAAAAGCGTGTTTTGGATTGCAGGCACTAGGCCTGATTACTTAGGGCGTAAAATTTAAGCGCTAAAACGTTCACTATTTATTTCATCCGTTTAGTCAGTACTTTGATACCTGACATAAGGATTGTGTCGTTCTTTAAAATGACAATCTGGTCATACTTGTTGCGAGTGCAAGGCTTCAGGTGGGATACTTTCATCGGTCGTTAGGGACACACACTGAATGAAAATACTGCTTGTCGAAGACGAACAAAAAATAGCTGATTTTATCTGTGCAGGCTTGGGCGCAAAAAGCGTTAATGTCTCCCATTGCATTGATGGTAATCAAGGCTATGAATTTGCATGTAAACATACCTATGACGCGATTATTCTCGACATTATGCTTCCGGGACGTGATCGCCTAGATATACTGCGTTCTTTTCGCCGAGCGGGAGTTAATACCCCCGTTATCCTGCTTACTGCCCGCAACGAACTAGGTGATCGTGTTCAGGGCTAATGTGGCTATTCGTTATTCCAGTGAAACGGTTACCGGTTCAGTGCAAGGGGTAGGTAGTGAGTATTTCCGTGTTCGGGGTTACAGTTTGGCCCAGGGGCAATATTTTACTGAAGACAGTATTGAGACCTTAGCCCAAGTCGCTGTGATTGACGCAAACACCGAACAAGCACTCTTCTCGCAAGGCCATGCACTGGGCAATGTTATTTTTCTCGGTCAACTTCCTGTGCGCGTTATTGGCGTGACACAACCGATTCAAAGTGTGTCTGACAACAGTGATGAACTCAATGTTTGGCTGCCTTATACGACTGTGTCTGGGCGTATATTTCGGCAAAATTATGTCAGTGATATCACGGTAAGAGTCGGCGGAAATGTTGCCAGTGATGTGGCGGAACAAGGGATTATCCGTTTACTGAGCATGCGTCACGGCACGGTTGATTTTTTACTATTAACACAGACACAGTGCGCAAAAGTATTGCTAAAACATCTGAAACCATGACCTTGCTTATTTCTGCCATCGCGTTCATCTCGTTATTAGTAGGAGGAATTGGCGTGATGAATATCATGCTAGTGTCTGTCACAGAACGAACCCGCGAAATAGGTATACGCATGGCAGTAGGCGCTAGGCAAACCGATATCATGCGCCAGTTTTTAATCGAAGCTGTGTTGGTCTGTTTCTGTGGTGGGGCATTAGGCATCGGACTGGCCTATCTAATCGGTGTGATTTTTACATACACCAACAGTGATTTTCAGATGATTTATTCGAGTTCATCTATCCTTGCCGCGTTTGTCTGCTCAACCTTGATTGGCATTTTGTTTGGTTATATTCCAGCCCGCAATGCAGCAAAACTTAACCCTGTTGATGCGCTATCCAGAGATTAATCAAAACACACAATGTTATCCTTGTAGCGACAGTGCGAAATTAAGATAACCGCCTTTTTAATTAAGGTGGCGGCTACTTTTTCTGATTTTCTCGCAGC
The DNA here is from genome assembly GCF_000315055.1 of Paraglaciecola polaris LMG 21857. GTDB lineage: Bacteria > Pseudomonadota > Gammaproteobacteria > Enterobacterales > Alteromonadaceae > Paraglaciecola > Paraglaciecola polaris. The sequence continues at coordinate 126,486 of NZ_BAER01000115.1, forward strand.
CGATTGGCGCTGGTAAGTGCCCTTAAATACAGGCTGATTTAGACTCTCGGCTATCATTGCCACATAAATGCAGATATTTTTTTGTCAAACAACAATCCGCTAAACACTTTTACGGCGGGTGTATTTTGGGCAATGCTTGCGCCAAAACACACATGAAGCGGTAACAAGTGTTCTTCCCTGGCGTGACTTTCTCGAGCGGAGGGGGCGGTTTCCCAGTCGATTAAGTGCTGTGTGCTTTGTCCTAAGTTTTTGTCTGTTAGGGCATTTGTTAGCCAGTTGTCAAAATTTAGGCTGTCTTGATTGCTTCCATTAAAATGATGAAATGACATGCCTGAACCAATGATTAATACGCCTTGCTCTCGCAGTGAACTCAAGGCTTGACCTATTTTTATGTGTTGTAAGGGGTCGAACGAACGCACCAATGAGACCTGCACCACTGGGACGTTTGCCTTAGGGTACATCAACATTAATGGTACAAATGTACCGTGATCATAACCACGCTCAGGATCTATTGCGTAATCAATGTCGTTGGCAGCAAATAAACGGCCAATGTGACGAGCAAGCTCAGGTTGACCGGGTGCCGGATACTGATATTGGTAAGTTTCTTGGGGAAAGCCGCCATAGTCATAAATCATCCCCGGATTGGCGGATGAAGAAATACTCACTAGGTTTGATTCCCAGTGTGCGCTAATGATCACCAGCGCTTTAGGTGGCTGTATTGTTCGGGGGATTTGGCCTAAAAATGCGATGAGTTCTTTATGTTGCTCCTCACCCATAAGCGGCAATGGACCGCCACCATGGGGAATATAAAGTATTGGCATCAATGAAGAAGGCACTATATTTTCAGTGGGGATACTCATTGGGTGATGACTCCTTTACGGCGATTATGGATGATGTTTATCAACAATAACGACAAAACAATTGCAGGTACGGCATTGGCAACCGCGTCGTATACGAGATGGAAATACAGTGCGCCTGCCATTATGATTAACAACCCACTGGCGGCTGAAATGCTGAGTTTTTTAAGCCAAATTCCAATTGCACCTGCCAGTTCGCTTGCTCCGATAAAATAGCCAAACCAAACAGGTAAACCCATTGCTGCAAATGACATGTGCATTTGCTCAACACCGGCTAACTTGGCAATACCCGCCGCCGCGAACGCCATTGTTGCTAACCCTAGTGATGCGTACAGCCCATATTTTCTAAATTTACTCATGTGTTTCTCCTACAAAATTAAATTAAAACTAAGTCGTTTCTCAGTCCGTGAGAGAAGATTAGACTGATGGTTAGTTAATTAATATTGAATGTTTGTGAAGAACTTATAAACTAATACTTTATAAGTTAAGGAGTGACTATGAAGTTTGATCAACTCATCATGTTTGTGACGGTCGCCGAGTTGGGCTCATTAAGTCAAGCCAGTACGCGGCTACATAAAACGCAGCCGGCTATTAGTCAGGGTATACGCCAACTTGAAAGCGCATTTAATTTGGCGTTATTCAATCGTGCTGGTTATCGATTAGAATTGACCGAAGCCGGTAAGGCTTTATATCAAAAAGCCGCGTTACTGCTAAAAGAAGCGTCAGCTCTGCAGCAAGTGGCAACGCACCTTTCACAGGGCAACGAAGCGAGTATTACCATTGCAATTGAGGCGTCATTTAATTTAAAAGGGATCTTGCCATTACTAGCAAACGTGCAAAATCAATTTCCCCATACTCAGATTATCATCAAGCAAGAATATATATCGGGTGCGTTTGAGGCGATTCAACATAATCTAGCGACACTGTGCATTAGCCCAACATTCAATGATCTGCAAATTGACCCTCAAATTGATGGTCATTTCCTCACCAATGGTTCGTTAATAAATGTTGCTGCGCCAGCCTTAATTAATCGCCACCCAAAATTAAATAGCAGCCAAATGTTGTTAAATGAGTATCAAATCATCGTTCAAGACTCAGGTAAAGGCTCAAAAGACACTGAATGGGGTGTGCAGGGCGGGCAACGTAGATGGTATGTGAATGATTTTTCAACCAAGAAAATGTTAATTGAAAATGCCATGGGGTGGGGGAAATTGCCCGATCATGTTGCTGAGCAAAGTATTAAAAATGGCACTATCGCTAGATTGGCGTTATTGGATGTACCAAATGAAATTCCCCTTAAATACTATATTATGAAAAACAAGTTACAGCCGTTAGGCCCGGTTGCCCAAGCGGTTTGGGCGCAATTTACGCACTACACCTTTAATCAGATTTGATGTGTAAATAATGCCAGCTTATGGCGACAATATACTGCATTTAACTGTACGTTTACTGGGATTTTTCCGTCAGCTTCTTAGTGAGTATGTGGATCGCGAAAGGGGTAGGTGGTTTTTAGAGCCGATAACATACGCGATTATGTTTTTTGTCGCGTTACTGAGTCGTTCCCAATGAGATAAGTACATGCTTAGAATAGCGACGTTTTATTTGCTGATGTTACTTTGTATTGATGTTTCGGCCGATGAAACATTGCCAAACTTATATTTTTAGATGACACGCAACCAAGCCCCAGGGCTGACTTAAGCGCAGTGAAATAGCTCGCCGGTCATTGGCGGGGAGAAGCTTTCGGAGGGATTATTGAGGAAGTTTGGGCGCCTGCTATCGGTGGCAGCATGATCATTGCCTTAAATTTTGGCGCTGTTACAGGATAAAAAAGAAGCCGAAGCTTCTTTTTCCGAGATCACCATCAGCCGTTTAATTTTCAGATAAATGGGTTTTTAATCCCGGTATGAAATCAACGCCGTGAACGATTTCGATGCTGGAGTTGGTAAAGTCATCGCCAATGGCCTCTACGCGACCGCCTAAGCAAGATCCTAGAAACGCTTCAGTAACGGCGAAAAACGCTAAGCTGTTTTCTGGTTTATTAAAACCATGACCTTCGTTAGGGAATAAATACACCGATATTGCGCAGTATTAGTTGGGCTGCAGTAGGCTTTTCCACATTAAAAAACGTGAAAAGCAGCTGCAAGTACGCCTTTAACGATAAATTTATTAGGCGATTATGGCATAGGGGCAATGCATGCCTCTATGCCGGTATTTTTTGGGTGACCTAGATTACGTAAGACCGGATCAGTTTGGGTTATGGGTAATATTTGAATCGCTTGATGAAACCCGCCAAATAATATTTCCCACATCATCGGCAACCAATAAATCTCCCTGTTTGTTTATTTCCACACCGACGGGACGACCTTGGGCTTGCCCATCTTGGCTTAAAAATCCACTTAGTATTTCAATCGGTTTACCCGCCGGCTGTTGGTCACTAAATGGCACAAAAAGAACCTTATACCCTGCTCGCGGTTCACGGTTCCATGAGCCATGCTGGCCGATGAACATTCCTTGGCCGATATCATGCAAATTATGCTTTCCATCGGTATAAAATAGCCCCAGCGAAGCCGTGTGAGCGCCTAACGCGTAATCAGGCTTAAGCGCTTTTTTAACGAGTTCTGGCGCACGTTGTTCTACCCGCGTATCTATGTGCTGCCCATAATAGCTATAAGGCCAGCCATAAAATGCGCCGTCTTGGACTGATGTCATGTAGTCAGGTACCAAATCGTTGCCCAATTCATCCCGTTCATTTACCGATGTCCACAACGTATTGCCTACCCAAGTCATTCCCACGGGATTGCGTAATCCAGAGGCAAAGATACGGTGCTCACCTGAGGCGATATTGATCTCCCAAATTGCCGCTCTGCCTCTTTCAGCGTCGAAGCCGTTTTCGGCGATGTTACTGTTGGAGCCTATCGATGCATAAAGCTTAGTGCCATCTTTGCTGGCCACGATGTTTTTCGTCCAATGGTGATTTAATTTTCCGGCGGGTAATTTAATCACTTCACTCGACCCAGCCGTAATTTCAGTTTGCCCCTGCTCGTAGGGGAAGCTCACGATGGCGTCAGTATTTGCCACATAAAGTGTGTTCCCCACTAACACCATGCCAAAGGGGGAGTGTAAATCGGATAGAAACGTTGTTTTCGTTTCCGCGATCCCGTCTTTATCTGCATCTCTAAGCAGAGTAATACGATCGGCGCTGGGACTACCTGCTCCGGCTTTGCTCATGACTTTTTTGGTGATCCATTGTTTTATGCCGCCTTCTTCATCATGTTTTTGTGGTTTATTGCTTTCTGCCACGAGTACGTCGCCATTGGGCAAGGTGTATAGCCACCTTGGGTGATCTAAATTTTTGGCGAAGGGATTAACTTGCAATGCGTTGAGCGCTGTCGTGGGCTTGTTTCCTTCAGGCCAGCCAACGGCATCGGCGATATTGACGGTGGGGATAAGTGTGGCATCCGGCTCAACTAAGGTAGGCTCACTCCCAAAGGTCGTGGCGGGGTCGAGTTGTGAACGATCTGAACATGCACTTATGCCTATGGCCGAAAGTAGCAATAAAACACTGGGAATAGGGCGAGTTGAGAACATGAAGACTCCTGTAATTTAGCTAGAGTATATTTAACACTCGGTTAATAACCACCCTCACGTACGCACATTGTGCGTAGGCATTGATGTTGTTGACTAGATGCTAAATGCATACGTTACTGGCATGGTAAGCAAGTTGTCTGCCGTTATGAGTCGTAGCTTAACATCGTCATTAGTCATGGGGCTATCATATTGATTTTACGCTATTAACTGAGATGTTCATTGGACCTTTCGACGCTTCTTTATTAGGCTATTTACACGAAGTCGTCATGTGCCGCGGGTTGATTTTACAAGGTATTTCACCATTTTACCTGTGCGTACTCACCAGAGGATGCACTGTGGCCTAAACATCTTCATCAGCAAAAATATTGTATTTATGCACCAGCTCCTGATGGGCGAGGGATGTTTGGTAGGCTTTCAGAGCTTGATTGAAATCTTGCGCCAGATTCGGGTTTAAAAAGCCCACATGATAGTCACTGGGAGCGAATATATGGTGGATCGTAATAGGTTGTCTATTCGTCCCAGGCTCTAGCACTGCCTGTAGATTATTAAATATGTTTACGTCAATGATTAACACCGAAACGTGTCCATTGAGCAACATAGCGACCTGCTTGGTTTGATCTGGCAGCTCGACATATAACGGGGCTTGTTTAACGGCGTAAGCGTATTGTTCACCTAAATTTTTGGCGGCAGTTTGATAGGCCGCAATCGCATAGCGGCCCAAGTCTTTGGGCTGTTTAATGTCAAGGTGCTTGGATTGCAAGGACACGGCTACGTTTTGATATTGAATATAACTGTCGGTTAATTGCACAGGGGGCACCGCAGCATTTTCGCTCAACGTTAATGCACCGTCTACGCGGCTATTTTGCAACATACTCAAGCTGCGACCATAGGGCACATAGACAGGTTTGAATTTGTAGCCCATTCGAGCAAATATTTGCCGGATCATATCCAGTTCGAAACCGCTATCATCGGCGGAATTTACATACGGTGGTTTATTCCAACCTACTGCTACCTCTAGGCTTTTATCGTCGTTGCTGGCTAATACCTTGTAGGATATTAGGCTAGTTAATATACCCCATACAGCGAGCTGTAACATCGGGTGCTTCATATTCATGGCTATATCTCAGTTCGGTTTGTCACCGACACTCATCTCATTGTTATGTTTGTTAATAAATCCCTGTAAACAAAGTATTAAAGCAAACTAATCGCTGCTGTTGATTTTCCGTGACGTAAAATTACCCTATTGTTAGAGGCTTTTACGCATGTTTTGGCTGCTGGCTAATAATTGCATACTGTGTAAGCGCGCTTTCTGATCGTGTATCGGAAATGAAAATATCACTTCATCAGCAAGGGTATTTTCAATAAAACGCGCAAGCTGAGCATGTGCAGTTTCAGGCGAACCAACGATGGCATATTGCAATGTGTGTGCAATCATCGACAATTCAGCAGGGCTGCACACCGTGTTAATATCATCCACGGGACGGGCAAAGGGCTTATTGGCGCCTCTGCGCAAATTGGCAAATTGCTGCTGTAACGATGTATATAAATATCGTGCTTCTTCATCGGTATCGGCAATCACCGCCATTACTCCAGCCATTGTATAGGGCTGATTTAGTTGAGCAGAAGGTTTGAACTGGCTACGGTAGATATTGAAGGCATCGAATAATGCATCTGGGGCAAAGTGCGAGGCAAACGAGTATGGTAAACCAAATTGCGCCGCCAATTGTGCGCTGTACAGACTTGAGCCTAGTAACCAAAGTGGTACATGGCTGTCACTACCGGGTACGGCAATAATTGTTTGATCGTCGCTGGGGCTACCTAAATAGCTTTGCAATGCACGAATGTCGCTGGGGTAATCTTCAACGCTGGCTTGCATGTTTCGTCTTAGCGCTCTGGCCGTTGCCATATCAGTACCCGGAGCGCGGCCTAAACCAAGATCAACCCGATCAGGAAATAATGCGGCTAAGGTGCCAAATTGTTCGGCAATCACTAACGGAGAGTGATTCGGCAACATAATGCCCCCAGAGCCAATACGGATTTTGTTGGTGGCAGCGCCTATGTGACCTAGCACCACAGATGTGGCTGAACTACCCACACCCCGCATACCGTGATGTTCTGCTAGCCAAACTCGGTTATAGCCTAGTTTTTCTGCCTGTACAGCCATTTGGCGGCTGTGCTCAAGGGTTTGCGCTATGCCTTGTCCTTGGGCAATAGGCGCCAAGTCTAGAATCGAAAACGCAGTTGAACCTGTCATGTATGAATGTCCTTTAGTTAGACCAATGTGAGCAAGGTGGGGATGACAATGTGCGATTGCAAGCAACATTCACTCTTTGGGGTCATGTCAATTACGCATACCTTAGTGTTATAAGTACCAGGGCAAAATTGTTGGGATATCTTTACGCTTTCACGTTTAGGTATTGACGCAAATCTTGTCCTGGACTTAAGGTCGCTTGCAAACCATTTTCAAATATCACACCCGCTAAACTTCCCTGCAGCGTGAGTGCGTCGCCAGCACATACAAGTGCTGTACCTTCTCGTATTCCGAGCACCGGCATGTGGGGATTGAGTACGCAAAATTCTGCGATCCGCTGGGCACGTGTTTCACCGTTGTGTCCAGGAGCTCGATAATCGTTGTAGTGTGGATTTAGCTGAAAAGGCACTAAATTTAAGGCGTCAAACGTGGGTGGAAATATAATCGGCATATCATTGGTGGTACGAATGGAGTTACCACAGATATTTGAACCCGCGCTCCAGCCCACATAGGGTATACCGCTTTTGACCCGTGTTTGAATGCATTGGACTAAGTTGTTGGCATAGAGTTGATGTAACAAATTAAAAGTATTGCCTCCACCGACCATAATGGCATCGGCTTGCGTCACGCCAGCTACGGGGTCGTCATAGGATTCAATACCTGAGATAGGTAAATGAGGTAACGCAGCCTGCACCTTTGCAGTGTAACTTGGCCAGTCTATTGTGACACCTGCATAAGGGATAAAGACAATCTTTTGGCTGTTGGCAAGATGAGTGGTAATCATATGTGTTGCGTGGGACAAATATTCTTCATCGCCCGCGCGTGAGCTGCTTAACATCAATAAATTCAAAATACGTCCTTAGTAAACACCAGAGATAGGCACCAATGAAATGATAGCAAGTTGATAACGGACTTGATAACAGAATGACAGATAATAAAAAACCGGCTTTCGCCGGTTTTTTGCTTATACATTTACTTTAGAAGCGTTTTTTCACTGTCAGGCCATAGGTGGCTGGCTCAGCCATATAAGCATTTAGCTTACCTTCCTGCAGAGGCGTATTGAAGTTGGTACGGTTGATATATTCTTCGTCTAGTACGTTACGCGCCCATAATATGACGTCCATATCGTAATCCGTGAAGTTCATGAAGAATCGAAGGTTCAAGATGTTGTAAGAATCTTGCACTGCGTAGGGGTCATTACTGCCATCAAGAATTACATCACCTGTGTAGCTGTATTCACCTTGTACATAAGCATAGATACTGTCTGTTAATTCAAAGTCTTTTTTGACACTTAGCACGGCGTAATTCTCAGGCTCTCCGCCTGGGCGATCCCCTGAGCGATCACAGAAGCTGTCGTCTGCATTCACGCGACCAGGATCGTCGATACCGGTATGCCACGTATAAGCGGTCCAGCAGTTACCCGCTTTAAACGTTTTGTATTCAGCATTCACTAAGGCATAACCCAAATGCACTTCTACGCTATCCATTGGCAGCCAAGTTGCTTCTAGCTCCATACCTGATATTTCATAGTCACCGGCATTTTGTAAATTAAAGCCGTTGCCGGTAAAGGTGTTAGCTTGAAAATCATCCACTGTGGTGTAGTGTGCTGCTGCATTTACGCGCAGGTTTTGCTGGCGAAAATCTTTTTTGATACCTAGCTCAAATGACTGAGAGGTTTCGGCATCAAAAATCGGGTTAAACCCTGCTGCTATACGGTCAGTATTGGTGCCGCCTGATTTATAACCGTTGCCGTAAGATGCGTACAATAATGTGTCACTGTTTGGTTGGTAGCTCAGTTTCAAAGTGCCGCTTATTTGATCATCACTGATGCTTTCTTGGATGTCGCTGCGTGGACGAGTGGTATCACCCAGTAGGGGAAAAGCCCATCCTGCCTCGGAGAAACCTTGGAAATTAACCAAAGTGGCTTGACCCGCTGCTGTGGTTAAATCAATGGCCCCCGCTGCAATGCCACCCGCCGTCGTTAGGGCGGCGACTAAATCAACCGGCGTGTTGCCTGCTAACCCGTTAATGCCTGGTCCAACTTCGGTAAATACCGTCAATAAATCTTTTTTCTCTTTGGTGAAACGTAGACCTGCGGTGAGGGTAAATTCAGCGCTTAATTTGTAATCGAACTGGCTGAATATTGCGTAGCTTTTGTGTTCTTGCTCAGCCACATGGTTAAACCCAGTTCCAGCGGGAGCCCCAGCTGCGCGCGGAGCAATTAACCCTGCTGTCGCTAGTCCATCTATGCCTGCGAGTAGGCTCGAAAATGAACCTGCAGTGCCGGTTAATGCGTCCACGTTTTGGCCTAAAACACTGAGTGCGAAACCGTCAAAAATGGTATCGGTATAAAGACTGTATTCAAGATCCAAATCTTGGGTGAAGAAATAAGCGCCAACGATAAAATTAAGATCTTCGCTGGTATAATCTAAGCGGAATTCTTGTGAAAATGAGTTTTGCTGGGAATCGTTGCTGGTGCCGAATAAATCCGCATCAGTAAAATCGCTGTCGATATTGTCGTATGAATCGAATGAACGATAAGCAGAGATCGACACAAAGGTGTAATTATCGTCTAGTTCCCAGTCAACTTCTGCTGAAACTCCTCGGTCTTTCATAGTGGCCACGGGTAAGAAAGAGACGGCAACTTCTCGGTCGAAGAATGCGTTGCCACCAGGGAAGCGTGTACCGCCTAGCTGATCTATCGCAGCGTCAGTACCGAATTTTCCCGGAATTTCATTCGCTTGAAAGTTACTTAACTGCACGGGGGCACCACAGCAAATCTCGTCGATTTCAGCATAATCTGCGATAACGCGTACCGAAAGATCTTCGCTTGGGGTATACAATGCTTGTAAGCGACCACCGAAACGGTCTCTGTCGTTTAAGGTGTCTTCACCTAAGTTAACATCACTTATGGTGCCGTCACGGTTACTGGAAAACCCTGTTACGCGAAAGGCCAATACATCCTCGATGGCGGAAACAGACATGGCCCCTGACAAATTCACTAAACCATAATTGCCTACTGTGGCTTCTACAAAAGCGTCGCCACCACTATGACTTGGCGCCACGGTAGATATTAGAATGGCGCCAGATGGGGTGTTTTTACCAAATAAGGTGCCTTGTGGACCACGCAATACTTCTACCGCTGCGACATCCACTAAGTTATTGATCATCGAGTTTTGACGGGCGCGATACACACCGTCCACATAGAGACCAACCGATGATTCTAATCCAAAGTTTTGCGACGAGGTGCCCACACCACGAATTGAGAAACTAGAGTTGGTGGCACTTTGGCTCTGAAACGCACCTAAACCTGGCACATTCGTTTGCAAGTCATACATATCTTTGATGACGGCTTCGGCCATCGCTTCGCCGTTAAATGCAGTAACTGAAACGGGGACTTCTTGTAAGTTTTGTGCACGCTTTTGAGCGGTTACCGTAATGGTTTCAAGCCCTTTATCACTAGGTGCTGCTTCTTCTTGGGCGAGGGCGAATCCACTGCCGAAGGCAAGAGTGAAGCCTATTATTGAAGCAAGCGGTGTGCGTTTTAAACGATGAGGTAAGGTAGACATTATTTTACTTCTCTTAATGTGTTAGCTGGCGGCCCTAATGTTTTTTGTTGGTATATTTTCATTAGGGGAACGAGATCCAACACATTGCATCGGGAGCAACTAGTCGGATGAGCATAAGACTGCAATTTTTTCGCCGGAAAGTAAATAAGACGTTAGTAAAATGTTAATCTGTGTTTTTTATTGCATAAAAATAATCTCACTTCCCTGTAAGCCCTATGCCTGTTGTTATCTGTTAGCTGAATAACATCAATCAATACAAAACCATTAAAATAATCAATTAAACTAATAATAGCTTTGTCACTAGTATGATTTTCAGTTTAAAACTGAGGTGGTTAGATGTCAGAGTTCTATATTGTACGTCATGGACAAGCATCCTTTGGTGCCGATAATTACGATAAGCTGAGTCCACTAGGGCACCAGCAGTCTGATTGGCTAGGGGAATATTTCGCAGCTCGAAATCTTGAATTCAGTCAGTTGTGGTTGGGTGAAATGGTTCGACATAAAGAAACCGCAAGCGGCATTTGTCGGGGATTAAATACCCAGTTAGAGACAGTGACCCACACTGGGTTGAATGAGTTTGACTTTCAAAACATTGCTGCCGCTTATCTTGCTGAGCACCCTAACGATGCGGTGCAAAAAGGTGCGCCGGCTGCGGATTTTTACCGGTTACTTAAAAAGGCCATGGGTGCCTGGTCAAATGAACAACTTGATCCCAGCATGTTAAATGAAACTTGGGGCGAGTTTCGCCAGCGCGTATTTGCGGTACTCAGTGCCATGCGTAAGGAAAGCCACGATAAACCCATTTTGCTGGTTAGCTCAGGCGGTGCGATTTCTATGTTAATGAGCATAGTGCTTGAGCTAGATGCTAAGCATGTCATTGAACTTAACATGCAAGTGCGCAACGCCAGCTACAGTCATTTCTTTTTTAACCGCGACACCGTGCGGTTAAGTAGCTTTAACAATGTACCGCACCTCGATGTACCTGAGCGTGTTGGTGCCATCACGTTTAGTTAAATGGAATAAAATACTATGAACTTCGATTACTCACAGAAAACCCAAGAACTTATCGCTCGTTTAGAAGCCTTTATGGATGAGCACATTTATCCTAATGAGAAACAATATTTAGCTGACGTGCAAGCCGCTAGCGCTGATCCGGCCACCCGCTGGAAAACCTTGCCTTTAATCGAAGAATTAAAAGGAAAAGCCAAAGCGGCCGGTTTATGGAACCTATTTTTACCTGAAGAATATTTACCCTATGGCGCAGGTTTGAATAACCTAGAATATGCACCTTTGTGTGAAATACTGGGGCGCGTAATGTGGAGCTCTGAAGTGTTCAACTGCAGCGCGCCTGATACTGGCAATATGGAAGTATTGGCCCGCTATGGTTCAGAAGCAGATAAGAAAAAATGGCTTGAACCACTACTCGAAGGCAAAATTCGCTCTGGTTTCGCCATGACTGAACCTGCAGTGGCTTCATCTGATGCTACCAACATTGAAACGTCTATTACTCGTGATGGTGATGAGTATGTGATCAATGGTCGTAAATGGTATACCAGTGGCGCCATGAACGAAGATTGTAAAATCCTCGTGGTCATGGGAAAAACAGATCCATCAGCAGTACGTCATGAGCAACAGTCACAAATCCTTGTTCCTATTGATACCAAAGGGGTAACGGTTGTGCGTCCACTGAGTGCAATGGGCTTTTATGATGAGCCCGTTGGCCATGCTGAAGTCTTGTTTGAGAATGTTCGTGTGCCAGCCTCCAGCTTATTAATCGGTGAAGGCAAAGGGTTTGAAATTGCCCAAGGTCGTTTAGGACCGGGTCGTATTCACCACTGTATGCGTTTGATCGGTTGTGCTCAGCGCGCGTTAGATTTAGCCTGTGAGCGAGTAGAAAATCGAGTTGCTTTTGGTCAGCCACTAAGTAAGCAACAATCTGTGCGTGAAAGTATTGCGAGAATGCATTGTGATATTGAACAAGCGCGATTGTTAACCCTAAAAGCCGCCGACAAGATGGATCGCTACGGCAATAAAGTAGCAAGAGACATTATTGCGGCAATCAAAATTGTTGCGCCAACAATGGCCTGCAAAGTTATTGATGAAGCTATTCAAATGCACGGTGCAGCAGGTACGAGCCAAGACTTTATTTTGGCCGGTAGCTATGCGTACGCGCGTACTATTCGTTTAGCCGATGGTCCTGATCAGGTGCACATGATGCAACTTGGACGTAACTTAATTAAAGATTACAACGCATAATTGGAGTAAGCGCAATGAGTAAGCAAAGCGGTGTAGAACAGCTAGACGAAGCACGTCTTGCCACCTATTTGGCTGAACATATTGCCGGTTTTAGTGGCCCAGTAACGGCCACTAAATTTGCTGGTGGGCAGTCAAATCCCACCTTCAAATTACAAACCGCGGATGCAACCTATGTTTTGCGTCGCCAGCCACCGGGAAAATTATTGAAATCAGCCCATGCTGTAGACCGTGAATATCGCGTGCTAAAAGCGTTGGAAAATAGCCAAGCACCTGTGGCAAAGGTCTATCATCTTTGCGAAGACCCCGAGGTGATTGGCAGCATGTTTTATGTCATGGAGTTTATGGACGGTAACGTCTATTGGGACAGTTCGTTACCTGAAATAACGGATAACCAAACCCGCGCGACTATGTATCAAAACATGGTTAACGTTTTGGCTGCGCTGCATAAAGTCAATATTGAAGAGGTGGGCCTTGGGGACTACGGCAAGCCGGGTAATTATTTCGAACGTCAAATTAGTCGCTGGACTAAGCAGTATCGTTTGTCCGAGACCCATGAAATTCCTGAAATGGATAAGCTCATCACGTGGCTGGAAAATAATATCCCTGAGGACGATGGGCAAGTCTCATTAGTACATGGCGATTACCGCATGGATAATCTGATGTTTGCTAAAGATTCAGCCGATATTATTGCTGTGCTTGATTGGGAGTTATCGACTCTTGGCCATCCGTATGCGGACTTAGCATATCAGTGCATGCAACTTCGTTTACCGGATAATGTCGGCAAAGCAACAGGTCTAGGCGATGTAGACCGTGCGTCATTGGGCATTCCAAGTGAAGAAGAATACGTGGCGCAATATTGTAAATTAGTGGGTATTGATAATATCCCTAACTGGAATTTCTATTTGGCGTTTAGCTTCTTCCGACTTGGCGCTATCGCTCAAGGTGTGGCGAAACGAGCCGTAGACGGAAACGCCTCTAACAAACAAGCGTTGCAAGTCGGCAAGTTAGTACAGCCGTTAGCCCAGTATGCATTGAAGATACTGCAATAATCAGCATTTAATTGCGCCGCTGATAGGTTGGTGGCGCGACAGACCCGAATGGAGTAAAGAATGAAAGCCATAGTATGTAATGCCTTTGGACCAGTAGAAAATTTAGAATATAAAGAGATGCCTGATCCTAAAGCAGGCAAAGGACAGGTTGTCGTTGATATCAAAGCCTGTGGTGTGAACTTTCCTGATGGCCTAATTGTTCAAGGCTTATATCAAATGAAACCTGAAGTGCCTTTTATTCCAGGTAATGAAGTCGCTGGCGTGGTTAGTGAAGTTGGTGAGGGCGTGACGCATTTAAAAGTGGGCATGCGTGTTATCGCGTTATGTATGCTTGGTGGCTATGCGGAAAAAGTAGCCTGTGCAGCAACTCATGTATTACCTTTGCCAGATGAAATTTCCGATGATGAAGCAGCGGGACTGGTTACCGCTCACGCAACAGCGCATCATGGTTTAAAGCAGCGTGCGAATATCCAGCCGGGTGAAACATTACTTGTTACCGGTGCCGCGGGTGGTACCGGGTTGGCCGCAGTGCAAATTGGTAAACTCATGGGCGCTAAGGTTATTGCCGTGTGCTCAACCCAAGAAAAGCTTGATATGGCCAAAGCAAATGGTGCCGATATCCTGATTAACTACAGTGAAGTCGATTTAAAAACCGCCATTAAAGAAGTCACAAACGGTAAAGGTGTTGACGTCGTTTATGAATGCGTTGGCGGCGACACCTTTCATGCGTGTTCACGGAGTATGGCGTGGAATGGTCGATTATTAGTGGTAGGTTTTGCCGGTGGGACAATCCCTGAGTTTCCGGTGAATTTGTCCTTGGTAAAAGGATACTCAGTAGTGGGTGTTTTCTGGGGGTCATTTACCCAACATCAGCCACAAGATTTCGCACAAAATATGCGAGAACTGCTGACTTGGTATGTGCAAGGCAAAGTGAAGGTGGTGGTCGATGAGGCGTTACCGTTAGCACAAGCAAAAGATGCACTTAACAAGGTTATGGGGCGAGAAGTGAAGGGAAAAATGTCGTTAAACCCCTAGCGTACTGTCAATATTGCGTTGTTTGAATAAACAACGCATAAAAAAACGGTCTCAATTAAGGCCGTTTTTTTATGGTATTTGGTGCGTGTTCAACAACCCATTTTAACATCGTCTTCTTACTTGCGTCAGTTCAAATACGCTCAAAAAAAGGCTGCCAACACGCGAAAGCTGAAATAGATGTCTGAGTAAAGACTATGTTAGATGCGGTCGTTTAGTACCGCGACGATAGGTGAATTGGTCAAGCCATTTTCGGTGGCCCAAGCCACAACGGTTTTGCCGTCTTGCTCAGGTGTGCTCAAGTCGCTTTTTGGCATTTTCTTAACCATTAAGGTACCGGTTTCAACTGCGCCATTTAACATGGCGGTACGGATTAAACTGTTACCCCCACAGCTGATACCTGAATAATAATCTTGTAGTTTAAGGCGATAGTCAGACTGAACACGTTTCATTTTTTTGCGTAGTTCACCTTTATCGTCTGCTTTAACGATAGTGCAGATGTTTTGCAATGCTTCTGCGACGTCAGCCTGAGCAGGTGCAGCAAACATAATAGTGGTAGCGGCGATAGCGATAGAAGCGTTAACAATTTTCAACATGGTCAATTCCTCGGTTCTTATTTTAATTATAATTTCGTTTCGTTGAGGTAATTAAACGCTATTTGCATTGATTAAAAAATCTACACTGTGATACTAGGGTATAGGGTGTCATACCAAAGACAAACCATCCTATGGTAGCGAGAGCAACACTTTGTTGCAGTTCAGCCCTAGTTGTAGGGGCGTTTGGTTGCTTTAATCTAACCACTTAAGTGAATTTTTAAGGACATAACGTGAGATTAATATACAGAGTGTTGTTATCAATCGCTGTCATTTTGGCTGCATTGCTGTGTTACTCAGCGGGCAGTATGACGGGCGTAGTTGCATTTTTTATACTCGGTATTGTACTCGAAGGCGCATTCTGGTTTGGCATTGGTAAAATGTTCAGACGAAGAGTTAGCTAACAAGGTTTAGTGGCTAACTCGTTATGTAAAGGTGCTTACCTTGCTCTGAAAATTCGTCTACCGCAATCAGCATGTCAGTGATCAAGCCTTTTTCATCTTCGGTTAGTTCAGGTCGCCAAATATCAAATAGCAATACCACACGTTCCTCTGAGCTGGTATTCCAAGCTTCGTGTTCTATGCTGTCGTCAAATATCAGGGCTTTTCCATCTTCCCATTGTCGGGTTTCGTTACCTACCCGCAGACCACCGCAATTTTTTGGCACTATTATGGGTAAATGGCATATCAAACGGGTGTTTAATAAACCATGGTGCGGCGGTATTTTTACCCCTGCTTTTAATTTTGAAAACAGTGCCACCGGTGTTTGCCCGGTAATAAAAGGCAAAGGAGCCGTATCTAGGGCTTGCTTGGTATTGGGACATTGTTCGGCAATGTGATTATTTAGTACGCCATAATGCCAAAGATAGGCTGCTGACCAGTTTAAGCTATCCACAATATCTAGATGTTTAACAAAATTTGGTTCAGTACTGCCACTGTCTAAATAAGGTGAAAATTGCTCTTGGCCATTTAACATGGCTTGTAGTTCATATTTTATTGCAGGGATTTTGGCTTCAAGTTTACGTAACCAAGGAAACTCATTTCGTTCAAAAAATGCCCTTTGGGGTAAACCGGGAAAATAGAACCGCGTGGGTTGTTGAAGAAAAATCTCTTTTGTACCAAAGCTGATATCAAGTGCTTGGTCGAATCGCTGGCTAACTTTACCTCGTTCATAACCCTTTTTTGTCAGTGCGCTGAGTAGGTATTCACGGTATTGAGTATCATATTTTTCGCGCAGTACCATACCTCGTTGCAAGCCGCGTACAATTTCATCAGGAAGGTTTGCTTGCTTGCTGGTTAGTTGAAGCGCTCCATCATAGAAGGATAAAGCCATGCGCTCTTGCTTGTTATACACCAGTTGGTCCGCTTTAAAGATAAGCGCTTTTACGTTCTTTGGCTCGTGGTCTAATACATGCCCAATGGCGGCGATAGACGCGTTAAAATCTTCAAGTTGACCACAAACATAAGCTAGCCCAAACCAAGCTTGGGTTACACTGGGTTGTTCGTTACATAAGGATTCGAACATTGTTCGAGCCTGCTGCATTTTACCTTGTTGCAGTGATTGGATGGCTAATTGTAATCTCGGTTGCACTGACGACGGTTCATGCATGGAACTTTCCTTATTATTATTAGATCACGCTACTGCTTTGCTTGCTAAAAAACAAGACGAAGCGAAGGGCGTAACGGTTCATTTTTACCATGATTAAGGTTAAATTCTACTCGACCAGTGAACAGAGCACGTAAGATAAGGAGCAAAGTGGTGAACTACCAACAAATTATTCAATTTTGGTTTGATGAATTAACACCAGCCCAGTGGTGGCAAAAAAATGCTGATTTTGATCAGATGCTTAACCAACGATTTTATGACGTTCACCAACAAGCTGTGCAATGCGAGCTAAGCCATTGGCGAAAAACAGCTTTAGGTCGCTTGGCAGAGGTGATTGTGATTGACCAGTTCTCGCGCAATATTTTTCGTGATGCACCCCAGGCATTTGCATACGATGCGATTGCCCTGGCCTTAGCGCAGGAAGCCGTCGCTGTTGGGGCAGATGATGAATTAAATGAGCAGCAGCGTAACTTTTTGTATATGCCATTTATGCACAGTGAATCGCTTGTCATTCACCAACAGGCAAATGAATTATTTGCTAATAAAGCCAGTGATTCGACTTATAAGTTTGAACTAAAACACCTAGCGATCATTGAACGGTTTGGTCGTTATCCTCATCGAAATACCATTCTCAAACGCAGTTCAACCGAACAAGAGCGCACTTTTTTAACACAAGCCGGTTCGAGTTTTTAAACGTAAAACGCAACCTGTCTTAATGTTGGGGTAGGGGAAAACGCTCCGTAGGGGGGACGAAACGTTGATGCAAGACGAGATTTGCTTGCATCAGCGCTTGATATATAGAGGGTAAATAAGGTTATTCTTGCGCTTGGCCGTCAGTCGTATCTGATTTATTTGAACGATACTTATCAAACCACCACATGATATACCCCACTTTTGCCATTAAATTACTTGGGCGGGTATAAATACCGTGCGACGCTCCGGGAATACGTACCATAGCAGACTCAACCCCTTGTAATTTCAGCGCTTGATAGTATTGCTCGGTTTCTGAAATCGGCGTGCGATGATCTGACTCGCCGGTCAACAACATAGTTGGGGTCGTTACATTGCCCACATAACTTATCGGTGAGTGTTTCATGTATAAGTCTTGTGCTTCCCAAGGTTTTTTACCGAACCAATTTTTGTAAAAAAACGGATAGAAATCTGAGGTCAATACAAAGCTGTACCAGTTTATTACCGGCTTGGCGACAACAGCGGCAGCGAAGCGCTCTGTGTGGCCGACAATCCAAGCGGTCAGCGTGCCGCCACCTGAGCCTCCGGTAACGAATAAGTTTTTCTCATCAATTGAGCCTTGGGCGATAACGGCATCCACAGTGGACATCAAATCGTCGTAATCTTGGCTGGGGTAGTTTTTATCGATAGTTTGTGCGAATTCTTTTCCGTAACTGTCACTGCCCCTTGGGTTTGCGTATACCACCACATAACCTTGGGCCGCCATAAGTTGAATTTCGGTTGAAAAGTGCGGCCCATAATTGGCAACAGGCCCGCCGTGTATTTCAAGAATAAGCGGATAACGTTTACCTTGTTTTTTACCTTGCTCAAATCCTGGCGGGTAAACCACCCATGCTTGGATGGGCAAGTCATCAAATGACGATTTAAGGTTTAACGCTTTAATGGTTGCAATGTCTTTATGGCCAAGGGCATCGTCATTCAATTGGGTAAGTACACTTGGTTGGTCACCTTTTTGAATTGCGACATCCGCTGGGCGCTGGGGATCCGAGTAGGTAAATGCCACTGTACCGTCTTTGGCCACATCAAACTCACCACCTGAGTAGGGGCGACCAAAGGCAAGGCCACCGACTTTTTCAGCAACGACTTTTCGATTGCCTTGAAGTGGTTGATACGCGACGTAGGTTTCGCCTTTGTCGTCATAGCTGATGTACACGCCTTTGCTGTTATTGGCCCATTTAATACTGCCGACTGAGCGATCGAAATCGGTAGTGAGCGAGCGGCTAACGCCTCCATTGGCGTCCATTACATATAGCTGGGTGTTTTCATAATTAGTGTATTTTTCATCGTATCCCAGATAAGCAATCAGCTTGCCATCGGGTGAAACCACTGGGTTATTATCTGGGCCAATGCGATCAGTTAACTGCAGCATCTGGCCGCTATTCACCTCTACGCGATACACATTGTCGTCGGTGAGCTCTAAATCGCTGTCAGGGCGCAGATTTGCCGAAAATACGACAGCTTTGCTGTCGTGGCTCCAACTGATTTTACCGCCGTGGTCAAACTCGCCTTGGGTAAGTTGCCTAGGCGTGCCACCATCCGCGGAGATGACAAATATCTGACTGTTGCCCGGGGGAATGTAGCCTGCACCATCGGCGCGGTAGAATAAATCATCAATGAAAATGGCGGAATCGGCCCATTTGGCGCCTTCCGGTTTACCGGGCAAACTGACGGGGGACTTAGGTGTGCCTTTTACAAATTGACTAAACGCGAGCATTTTACCATCTGGCGACCAACTCAAACTAGAAGGTGAAGCACTGAGATGAGTCATTTGGCCTGTTTGGCCACTTTTGAGCCATTTGATGTGTATTTGTGCAGTGCCGCTAGCGGTAGAAATATAGGCCAACTTAGTTTCATCCGGTGACAGGGTAGGGCTGAAATCAGAATATAAGCCGTTTGTGACCGGCGTCATGACTTTATTTTTATCGACCTTCCAGATATTACCCAGCTTTTTATCGCTTTGAATATCCATATAGTTGCGCACGAAATACACCTCATCACCATTGTTGGTAATGTCGAGCTCAGAAGCATATTCCAGACTAAATACATCTTCGAGTTTAAGGGGATTGTTGTGAGTTGCGGCGAAGGAAAATGAGGCGCTTAATGCTAACGGCGCAGCCAACAGCGCCAGCTGAATCGAGGTTTTACTTATGTTCACGTGAGTGTTCCCTGTGGTTGCTTGTTTTATTTTTATCATACTTTTCATAGCAACAACCAAACTAGCACAGTCAACGCGCATCAAGAATAAGCAATACGACGAATTGCAACTGGCGCAAGATGATTGCGGGCGAATTGAAAATAAGCTCTCTGTAGACATGGCTAACGATGCTATGAATGACGAGAGGATTTGTTATAACGCTTGAATTAATGATACGGCTGCAATGAGTATGCCTGGAACGTTAAGAAGAGCCAGATTGAACAGTAAACGCGTGCTGCGCCATATTTTAACAAAGTAAGACTAGAATGCGTTAAATATCACAGGGGCGCACCGATAAATCATGTAATATATCTGCGCCGCAGACCGAGACGTTCAAAGATAACTTGGTCAAACTAATCTGGTTAAACAAAGCGAAATAAATCCTGTGACCATTGATGTAATAAACCTGCCAGCCAACGACGTAACTTGCTCTACCTGTAGGGCGAATTGTTGTCGCTTGGAAGTCATGTTGATCACCGAAACTGGCGTACCCGAAAAGTTTATTGCCGAAGATGATTGGGGCGGGCAGGTTATGCATCGTTTAGACGATGGTTGGTGCGCCGCCGTCGACCGCGAAACTATGCTGTGTACTATTTATGAGAACCGCCCACTGATTTGCCGCGAATTTGAAATGGGTGGTTATGAGTGCTTAGATGAGCGGACCTAAATTCCAAGTCATGAGGTTAGATGCTCGTTCTACCCTGGGTGAGACACGATTACTTGACCATGAAAGTACCCCTTCTATCGGTCAACCGACAATGGATAAGGTGAGCTTTATTACTGAAGATCAATGGCGTTATACCAAATGGCGCAGTAAATTCAGCTTTTCATTAAAGTGTAAAAAATGGTCGGCGACCTATTCATTGCGTTATATAAGTGCGGCTGATTATGTTAACGGTGGCAATTTGGACCCTTTGGGAAAATTTTTTGATGCGCTGACTTATTCAGATATAGCTGGGTCCTAGTATGTAAATGATGATTTTTTAGTCTCAATTGGCATAGATAATATCTTCGATAAAGAGGCTCCTTACCTTACCTCATAGAATGACGCTAAAACGGATGTGATGACCTATGATTTGTTAGGTCGAATAGGCTTTGTGAGAGAAAATTATCCCTTTTAAGCCGTCATATACTTAGCTTGTAGATTGGAAGCTTGTCACTTTTTATTAGTGACAAGTTTTATTTGTTAGTCATACAAGTGAATAGTTTCGATGCTGAACAGCTTATTAGTAAAAATCCGGTTGCTGATTCCACTCCAGCTATCATACGCAGGTCTTCGGTGGGTTGCGAGCTACCCAGACCCAGAGTAGTAATTGTCGTTAACGAAAAATAATAGATATCTTTCACACTGTGTCTGCCATTAAATTCCCCGAGATCCAATTCAACTCCTATTAAATAGCACAGGCAGAATAACCCCGCGATCAACATTTGGCTGCATACGGCAATCAGCAAGATAACGTGCATTGCTGCAAATTTGCTGTGCAATTTGCCTGAAATTCTGTCAGCCAGCCATGAGATATTAACGTAGTGAAGGGTCAATGCCATCGCGACACCAAGTAGCGAAATTAACATTGTAGTTATCATAGATCACCTATATTGATTAATTGGAGTATATGTTGCGTATAAAAATCAGCTTGTTTTAAAGCCATTTTGAAATAATTATTTTTACTAAAATAATCACTCATACTTGTAAGGATTATACGATGAACTATACAAAATTTGCAGCAATGATCATTCCAAGCAGCGACGTATTACTCAGTCGTAAATAGAGTTGGCTCGCATAGAGGCTAAGTCGCAATGGCAATTTTCAGCTGAGATGCCTCGCTATGAACCGACGGATGATTTCGGCTTAGTTGCCGGGATCTCAATCCCATGGGGAAATAACAACTAGCAACGCTGGCAAGATTGACGCCTTACAAGCGCAGCAAGAAGTATTAGCTGATGAAGCCAGTGCTTTGTTACAAAAGCTTGTCGCACAACTTTACGTGCTGCTTGAGGAAATGGGGCATTCACGTAATGTTATCGACACCCTACAGCAACGTATCTAGATGCATCTTGGAAGCGGCTGACTTCATCAGATATGTCAGTCGTTAATGTTGAAGACCGCTTTTATGTTGTCAGCGCCAACAACACTGAAACAGAAGATACGATTTACTTCCAGATCGACAATAATTGCCGAGTCATGGATGTTACCCATAAAACAATATCTCAATCAAAAATCAAAAATCAAAAATCAGTCAATGACTGAAAACCGTTCGAACTTACCGATCGGCCTATGGTTTATTGGTGCCATTTTCTGACACTCTCTTGGCTACCTTATTCAATTTTTTAAACCATAAAGCCATCATTCAAAAGACGAATATATGTTTTTCGGAGTACACCAGGTAAATTGAGGATATTATCGAGTAGTCTCAATAATATCCGTTTTCATGGTAGAAAATGTATACAAAAAACTTTTTAACTCATTGTTTGTGTAGCAGATTAATATAATTAAAAGTGTGTAAATGTTGAGGTGTTAGTGAGACTTCTACACTGTTATCTGTCAATTTTCACAGAAAGGAATATATGGATATTTCAATATCTGGTGCTTAGCAGCTTTGTTCAATAATAACTTCAAACGGAAAAATAGGCGTTAATACCCACTTTAAAGTAATAATTCAATCAAAATTGAATATCACTAACGTCTGCATCGCTCACAAGAGTCAGTCGCCATCCGTCGCTCATGTGTTATGTTAATCGATTGAAATCAATGCTTTTTCCTGCCCTTCGCATAGTTTCGCCGTATGTGCTTTTCAACAATTTCATTATCTAACAGTAAAAAACTATTACTTTTCACAAAACTGGTCTTTACTTAAAACGCTTCGTATCTCCTTTCAATTGACTACATTTAAGATGTACTGTCCTAGGTGATTACTCGGGGTTTTTAACTAATTGTAAGGTTGTCTTTTCCAGCATCGGTTTATCGCGACACTCCATAGTCATCCAACCTGCCAATCATTCAGTTTGAATGTCCTCAGGTGAACAATAAAGTGCAACAGGAAAATAAAATTGCCTCTGAAAATGAGGGTTATTCTCCGGGGCTCACTCTTTGATTATGGAATTTTACCGAGAAATACTGAGAGGATTGCTTTTTTTGAGATCAAATACACAAGAATAGCCAGACATTTATGTTAAATATTATTCAGCCGAAATAAAGGAGGCCGAGCTTAAAAAAATAATGCAGCCAAGTAATATTTATCACCAATTTAGCTGACTGCAAGGGGACATGACTCCACACCAAAGATACAGAGGATTAGAAAAAGCGGCTAAAATACTCTGCAGTTTAGTGACCATTGCAACTGAGGTGATGCGAGGTGTATTTTGTTTTGCAGGTAAGGTAGTCATGGGTAATCTTACAGTTTAATTAATAACTACAGTATAGGCTTATATTGGACAGGATGACGAAGATAGACTATTGCAGTTACAAGGTGCATCGGTGAGCTACGGTATAGCCATTTGGCCGCGTCAATGCGTAACAACATAAAATCGCTCGTTCAATAACATTGAAGACGATCACTTTTTTGTCCGTCAGTAGACCTTATTAAAATCTAATTTGAATGATCGGCTTCATTCAAGGAATTTAGTTTTTTACGCATGGATTCTCCGCGACGAAATAAAGTAATGCAGGTTATTTTTGAGGGGTAATTTATCCTTTGTTATTTGTCTTCACATCAATGTTTGTATGTTCATTGCGTTGTCACATTTGGAATCGAATAAAAACAAGGATCAAATCTATGTCGTTAACACTGGAAAACGTCTCCCGTTCGGTTGATGGCGTCCAACACATTGCAGGCGCCAATATCACCTTTAAGGCTGGCTCCTTCAACGTTCTACTGGGTCGGACCCTGGCAGGAAAGACGTCTCTTATGCGACTTATGGCTGGGTTGGATAAGCCGGACACTGGCCGAGTGCTTATGGACGGGCGGGACGTAACTAATGAATCGGTTCAGCGCCGCAATATTTCAATGATCTACCAGCAGTTTATTAACTATCCCAACTTGACCGTGTGGGAGAATATCGCGTCGCCTTTGCGGCTGGCCAAGATGAAAGAGCCTGAGATCACCCGCCGGGTCAAAGAAACAGCTGCCATGTTGCAGATAGAGCCACTACTTCAGCGTTTCCCATCGGAGCTTTCCGGCGGCCAGCAACAGCGGACAGCCATGGCGCGCGCGCTGGTCAAAGATGCCAGTCTGATCCTGTTCGACGAACCCCTGGTCAACCTCGATTACAAGCTTCGTGAAGAGTTGCGGGCGGAATTGCGGGAGTTGTTTAAGGAACGCAATTGCATCGCTGTCTATGCCACAACTGAGGCCAACGAGGCGCTTGCGCTGGGTGGCGTCACGACGTTGTTGCAAGAGGGTAATATTATTCAGTCCGGGCCGGTAATGTCGGTGTACCGGCAACCCTCGACGGTGACAGCTGCGGAGCTTTTCAGTGAGCCACCGATTAATCAGATCAAAGGGCGGGTGACAGAAACTGAAGTCACATTTGATGACTACGCCCATCACCCGCTGACTCGCAACCTGAGTGATCTTGCGCCTGGCGCCTATCAGTTTGGCGTGCGTCCCAGTCATATCAGTCTGGTACCGCAAAACGACGATGATCTCGAGCTTGCCATGACTGTGGAACTAGGTGAGATCAGCGGGTCAGAAACCTTCATGCACGTGAAGAATGACCATTTTTCGCTGGTGCTGCAGTTGATGGGGGTGCACCAATACCACACGGATACGCCCGTCAAAATTTATTTACCGATCAGCAAGTTGTTCGTTTTCGGGGTGGATGGGAGCTTGATTCAAGCACCGCATCACCTGTCCAAGGAGTGAGTGAAGATGGCTGAAATACAACTAAAATCATTGGCGCACAGTTACAGCAAACACCCTTCGGGCGCCGAAGACTATGCCATTCGCCAGATGAGTCACGTCTGGCATAATGGTGGCGCTTACGCTTTATTAGGCCCCTCAGGGTGCGGTAAAAGCACCATGCTCAATATCATATCGGGCTTGCTACAACCCTCTGAAGGAGAGGTGTTGTTTGACAACGTGAAGGTCAACGAGCTGTCGCCGAAAGACCGGAACATCGCCCAGGTGTTCCAGTTCCCGGTCATCTATGATTCCATGACGGTGTACGACAACCTGGCCTTTCCGCTGCGCAATGTGGGCATGCCAAAAGCCAAGATCAAAGCCAAGGTGGACGAAATAGCCGCCATTCTTGAGCTCGGTGAGGTGCTTCACAACAAGGCCAGAAATCTGACTGCCGACGAGAAACAGAAAGTGTCCATGGGCCGCGGTCTGGTGCGCGACGACGTGTCGGCGATCCTGTTTGACGAACCACTCACCGTGATTGACCCGCAGTTGAAATGGAAGCTGCGTCGTAAACTCAAACAGATCCATGAGCAGTTCAACATCACCATGGTGTATGTCACCCACGATCAGCTGGAAGCGTCTACCTTCGCCGACAAGATAGCGGTGATGTACGAAGGGCAGATCGTCCAGTTCGGGACACCGCGGGAGCTGTTTGAAAGCCCTAACCACACCTTTGTTGGGTATTTTATTGGTAGCCCAGGCATGAACCTGATTCCGGTTCAGCGAACGGAAACGGGCGTCGAATTTGATGGCCTGCCGCTGCACATTCATCCGGAACTGGCGAAATACGCGGAGACCAGTACCTCGTCGAACATCAAAATCGGGATTCGTCCTGAATTTGTTCGCCTGTCCAATACCCCGGCTGATGACAGCTATGAGTGTCATGTGAAGTACATAGAGGATCTGGGCACTTATCGGATTGTTACTCTTGAGCTCGGGTCCCAGACGTTACTGGCGCGGATTGATGAAGACCAGGTGATTGAGGGCGATACCGTGCATATCGGTTTTCCCCGCCAATGGCTGAAGCTTTACATCGATGAATTTCTGGTAGAGGGAGCGACAGAATGAACAAGGTATCCAACAACAAGGCCTGGTGGCTGGTGCTGCCGGTTTTCATCCTGGTGGCATTTTCCGCGCTCATCCCGCTGATGACAGTGGTCAATTATTCGGTCCAGGACATATTTGGCCCGGGACAGGCTTACTTCGTGGGCACGGAATGGTTTGAAGAAATACTCGGGGATGAGCGGCTGCAGGACTCTCTGGGCCGTCAGTTTCTGTTTTCTGCTGCCGTGTTGTTGATCCAGATCCCCCTGGGAATAGGGATCGCGCTGATGATGCCTACCCGTGGCAAACGTGCCTCTGTATGCCTGATTATGCTGGCCATCCCGTTGCTGATCCCCTGGAACGTAGTTGGCACCATCTGGCAGATATTTGGCCGTGGCGACATTGGGCTGTTCGGCTGGGGATTGAACCAGCTCGGGTTCGATTACAACTACACCGCCAATACCGGTGATGCTTGGGCAACCGTACTGTTGATGGATGTCTGGCACTGGACGCCGCTGGTAGCGTTGCTCTGCTACTCCGGTCTCAAAGCAATACCTGAAGCGTTCTACCAGGCGGCAGAAATAGATCGTGCCTCCAAGTGGGCTATCTTCCGTTATATCCAGCTCCCTCGCCTAAAAAGCGTTTTGGTAATCGCGGTGCTGCTGCGATTCATGGACAGTTTCATGATTTACACTGAGCCCTTTGTCCTGACAGGTGGTGGCCCGGGCAGCTCAACGACGTTCCTGAGCCAGACGCTGACAACCATGGCCATCGGTCAGTTTGACATTGGTCGAGCAGCCGCCTTCTCACTGATCTACTTCCTGATCGTGCTGTTGGTGTCATGGCTGTTCTTTACCGCTATAACCCACCTCGACAAGCAAAAGTGAGGGCTTAGTGATGAAAATGAATAAACGTAAAAATTTCGGTATTACGGCCTACATCATCCTGCTGATGTTGCCGATCTACTGGTTGCTGAACATGTCGTTCAAGACCAATCAGGAAATCCTCGGACAGCTGACTTTGTTTCCCCATGACTTCACGCTGGCAAACTACGCGACGATTTTTACCGATCCGAGTTGGTACTCCGGTTATATCAACTCGATGATCTACGTTTCAATGAACGTGGTGATCACCCTGTTGGTGGCGCTTCCTGCAGCCTATGCCTTCAGCCGTTACAAGTTTGTGGGTGACAAACACCTGTTCTTTTGGCTGCTCAGCAACCGCATGGCGCCACCTGCGGTGTTCCTGCTGCCGTTCTTTCAGCTCTATTCCTCTATTGGCCTGTTTGACACGCACATAGCGGTAGCGTTGGCTCACTGTCTGTTTAATGTTCCGCTGGCGGTGTGGATTCTGGAAGGTTTTATTTCGGGAGTTCCAAAAGAGTATGACGAGATGGCCTATATTGATGGTTACAGCTTTCCAAAATTCTTCGTGAAAATATTTATTCCGATGATTCGCTCGGGGATTGGAGTTGCGGCTTTCTTTGCTTTCATGTTTTCCTGGGTGGAGTTATTGCTGGCGCGAACACTGACCTCGGTGGATGCTCAGCCTATTGGTGCTATCATGACGCGGACCATGGGGGCCAGTGGTATTGACTGGGGCGTGTTGTCCGCAGCCGGAGTATTGACTATTCTTCCGGGTCTGCTTGTGGTCTGGTTTGTCCGTAACCACATTGCCACCGGCTTTGCCCTCGGTCGGGTATAAGGAGAGTCATTATGATTGCCTGGATGAATTGGACCTTACCGGTCGCTATTTTCTTTTCTGTAATTGCCGCTATTCTTCTGGTGATGACGGTGTACGAAGTTGTTTCTCCCTGCACCGAGCGCAAGGGGTTTCTGCCCATCGCAACCACCCGTGGTGACCGTTTGTTCATTGGTCTGCTCACAAGTGCTTACCTCAATCTGACGTTTTTGGGTTTAACCGAACTCAGCCTTTGGATAGCCCTGGCGGTCTCGGTTGCCTGGGTCGCCATACTGCTCCGCTGGGGCTAACAAAAGCGGATCGCGTAAAAGTCGGGAAAAATGCGCAAATTTTAAAAATTTGCGCATTGATGTTTTTTCGTAAACGAACTAATGTTTTGTTTATGGTCAAAAACGATCACAGTATTGTTTTCGACCTGCCACATCACGGGTGACTGACGTCAGGTGATACGTATGTAAAACCAAAGGCTTTTGCCCGCTTGTCATCCCGAATTCTAACAATTCAATCGAGGTTGGATATGCTTAAGAATAAGAAGTATCCGAAAGCGCTAATGCTGAGCATGGCAGTAAGTGCGGCAAGCCTGGGGCTCAGCCTAGGGGCTTACGCGGATCAATACTCCGACGCGGCCAAAAAATGGGTGTCCGAAGAGTTTGAGACGTCAACGCTCAGCCAAGCTGAACAGCTTAAGGAAATGGCCTGGTTTACCGAAGCCGCCGAGCAGTTCCGCGGTATGGAAATTAATGTGGTTTCCGAAACCATTGCAACTCATGAGTACGAGTCCAATGTTCTGGCCAAGGCTTTTGCGGAAATTACAGGTATCAAGGTGACCCATAACCTGATCCAAGAAGGTGATGTCATCGAGAAGCTGCAGACCCAGATGCAATCCGGGCGTAATATTTACGACGCCTATGTTAACGATTCCGATCTGGTCGGCACTCATTGGCGTTATGGTAAAGTGGTTTCTATCTCCGACATGATGGCAGGCGATGGCAAAAGCGTCACCAACCCCATGCTGGACCTGGACGACTTCATTGGTCTGGATTTCACCACCGCCCCCGATGGGAAAATCTATCAGCTGCCTGATCAGCAGTTTGCAAACCTATACTGGTTCCGAGCGGACTGGTTCGAGCGCGAAGACCTTCGAAAACAGTTTAAAGATATTTATGGCTATGAGCTTGGTGTGCCTGTTAACTGGTCCGCCTATGAGGATATTGCCGAGTTCTTTACAGTCAGTGTGAAAGAAATTGATGGCCAGCACGTTTATGGTCACATGGATTATGGCAAGAAGGATCCATCATTGGGATGGCGCTTCACGGATGCCTGGTTCTCCATGGCGGGCGCTGGCGACAAAGGCTTGCCAAACGGCATGCCGGTGGACGAGTGGGGAATTCGGGTTGAAGAATGCCACCCGGTCGGCTCCAGTGTGACCCGCGGCGGTGCCACGAACGGACCGGCTGCGGTATACGCAACCGAGAAGTACGTCGACTGGTTGCGAAAGTATGCTCCGCCGGAAGCGCAGGGCATGACATTCTCGGAGGCCGGGCCGGTACCTGCGCAGGGCAATATTGCTCAGCAGATCTTCTGGTACACCGCGTTTACCTCCAGCATGACCGAAAAGGGCTTGCCGGTGGTGAATGAAGACGGCACGCCGAAATGGCGGATGGCACCTTCACCCCATGGTCCCTACTGGGAAGAGGGCATGAAGTTGGGTTATCAGGATGTAGGTTCCTGGACATTTTTGGATTCCACGCCTAAAAAACGCCGTCTGGCGGCATGGTTGTACGCCCAGTTTACGGTGGCAAAAACCGTGTCCCTGGAGAAAACCCTGGTGGGTCTGACGCCGATTCGTGAATCGGATATCAACTCCCAGGCAATGACCGATGCTGCGCCCATGCTGGGTGGTCTGGTCGAGTTCTATCGCAGTCCGGACCGGGTGAACTGGTCGCCGACCGGTACCAACGTGCCGGACTATCCGAAGCTTGCCCAGCTGTGGTGGCAGTACATTGCCCAAGCCGCTAGTGGCGAGCGTACACCGCAACAGGCTCTTGACGGTCTGGCCGAAGCACAGGACAAGGTGATGATGCGCCTAGAACGCGCCAGTGTAATGGCCACCTGTGGGCCCAAGCTGAATGAGCCACGGGAAGCAAGCTATTGGTTTAACCAGCCCGGCGCACCGAAGGCTAAAATTGCCAACGAGAAACCACAGGGCGAGACCGTGCCTTATAAAGATCTGCTGAAGCGCTGGGAAGGCGCCCGCAAGGAATAAATGCCTGGCAAGCCACCGACTTGCATGAATTTTGTCGGTGGCTTGCAACCCGTTCTTTTAAGGGACTGGGCTTTCGCAGCTGATTTATCGCCGATGTACGAACACTAGGCGAGACGTGCCTCGATGTCGCTTATTTCCTAATCTCTGTCAGATCCCCGAAGGCCTGCCTAACCGAACAGCGGATGAATGGCTGCAACCGTTACTCTCATCATGAGGTGATGATGAATTCCGGACCAATCGACTTCAGCAGCTTGTATATAAGAATAATAAACGCTATCCCGGGTCTAAACAATGAACAACAGGCTGTACTTGGGCTGCAATCATGAAGTAATACTTGCTATTCGCCGCTATTCGAATAGCGTGTGGTTGATGATAACGGATAATATGAACCGTCAGGTCTGTTACAACGTGCAACGCGCTGTGGATACGATGCATCACCTCATCATAAGCCATGACATCACGATGTCGACAGACAGAGGCCAACTAACGCCAGTTACAATGCAAACTCAATAGGCATTGAATGGGAAGGACATTCGTAGGAACACCGAAGCTAATAGCAGCCATGTAGGGATAATGGTCAGCTGTCGCCAAATCCGCCTCAAAAAATGCAGTCATCAAGCCTATTTACTATCAGTTTTGGAACCGAGACTCAAAAATAGACATCACCGCCGGGTTGCCCAATGCCTATATAGGAAGTCTAAATATTTTAAATCTGAGTCAAAAATGCAAAGGAATAAACTTGTGTCACGGAGACCCGTTTCACACCGCCTGAGCTCATATCTGCCTGTCAGTTCAGTAATCCGCAATTATATTTTCAACCTTACGAATATCCCTTTTCGCTATATTTCGCGGTTTCCATTATTTATGCTGTTGAGCCGTATAACGCTTAGGCGATTGCCCCAATACACCTTTAAACATGGTAATAAATGCGCTGACTGAATTGTATCCAAGATGTTCTGACACGCTTTGTACCGACATCTTGTTGGTGAGTTGCTGCATTGCAACGATTACGTGTAGCTGATGACGCCAACGACCAAATGTCATACCGGTCTCTTTTTTTATCAAGCGTGCCAGAGTGCGCTCTGTCATTGCTAATTGAGCAGCCCATTGGCTGAGGGTTTTTCTATCTCCGGGTTGAGAAAAGAGCTGTCGAGCGAGCCGAGACACAGTCGGATGAGTCGATAAAGGTAAGTCGAGGGGCTGTTGTGGCATATCGGTTAATATATCAATTAGTACCTGTGCCATGCGATGAGTCGCACTCACCACAGAGTAATGCTGCTCCAACGTGGCGAAGTGGCATATGAGCTCTTTGGCTAGGGGAGTGATGGCGAGTGTACAGGTGTGATCCGGCATACGTAGTTCACTGGGTTGAATAAATACATGGCACAGGGTCGCGTTATTATATGCTCGGTTACTATGAGTGGTATGGGCGGGGATCCAAATCGCGCTGTGGGTGGGCACCATCCACATTTTACCCGCAACTTCACAGGTCACATAACCGTGCAAAGCCAATATCAATTGACCCTTTGGGTGTGTATGCAACGGCAACTCATGACTATTGTGGACCCTTTCAATCCGAGCAACTACCGACTGAGGCATTGATTCAAAGTGTTGCAGATCATCCCATTGGATAGCGTTAAAAAGGCTCATTTGTCAGGATTTAGTTATTTGAAGTCATTATTGCTAAATTATATTCGTTTAGAACCTTCTATAATAGCCCTCTATTTATCGTTAACCGTTTAGCCAGAGGTTTAGCAATGCAGTTTGTTAAAAGACTAGAGGGATTGACGCCTAGTATCATAGCCTCGTCTTCGTTTATTTTTGTATTGGGTATTTTTTTTGTCGCAGCAAACTTACGTGCACCAATCACCGGAATCGCACCGCTGCTGGACAAGATCATTGCGACTTTTGAATTAAGCAATACCCAAGCTGGCATGTTGACGACGTTGCCGTTAATCGCCTTTGCCGTGTCATCACCTATGGCAGCAAAGTTAGCACGAAAAATAGGCATTGAAGGCTCGTTATTTATTGCCTTGTTACTCATAGGTGGGGGGATTAATTTGCGCCTCATGGATTCAGTGTGGGCACTGTATAGCGCAACCGCCATTATTGGTGTGGGTATCGCCATAGGCAATGTATTACTGCCGAGTTTGATCAAGCGTGATTTTGCGGCGCGTGTTGCTGTGATGACCTCGTGTTATGTGCTGGCCATGGGAATTTTTTCAGGTGGGTTTTCAGCTATAGTCACTCCTTTAGCCAATATAGAAGCGTTAGACTGGCAAGGCGCACTAAGTGTGTTTTCGTTAATCACTTTAGTCAGTTTATTACTGTGGGTACCACGACTACGCTCCCAAACCATGCCTGATGTTAGGGGGGCTGATATCAGTGGAATACCCGGGGGAAATCCCCTAAAAACCAGCAAAGTGTGGCATTTTCCTTTGGCATGGCAAGTAACCATCTTTCTCGGTCTTAATTCCTTTATGACTTATATCTTGATTGGTTGGTTGCCTAATATCCTTGTTGAGGCGGGACATACCCCTGAGTATGCTGGCGTATTACACGGCTGGCTTCAGGTAGCATCTGCTGTGCCTGGGTTTGTGCTTATCCCATTATTGCCAAGACTCAAAGATCAGCGAGTGCCTGCTGTCGTGATGTCAATTTTGGGCAGTACTAGTGCCCTAGGGTTACTTTACGCGCCTCAGTTTGCGCTTTTATGGACCATTCTAGTGGGGTTTAGCTCGGGTGGCTGCTTTATTTTGGGGCTGTCGTTTATTAGTTTTCGAAGTCAGGATGCTATGCAAGCGGCGTCGTTATCGGGGATGGCGCAATCGTTTGGCTATTCTCTCGCGGCCATTGGCCCTATGTTGGCGGGTTACATGTATTCGTCATTAGGCAACTGGTCAGGCGGGCTTTGGCTGTGCGCAAGTGCTAGCTTTTGCTGTGCGATTGTTGGTTTAGGCTGTGGCCGGGACAAAGTCTTACCAAAGTAACGTCTGTCCCCTATAGATAAGGGAATAAGCCTAAAGACTTTACAACGCCACGTTGTAAAATTTACCCCAATGTAAGGACTGCAGCGGCGCTGCAAAGTGCATTAGCGTATTTAGGGGGTTAGTGACATATCTTTTTACGTTTGTGCAAGCCCCATTATTCGTGCCCTGTAGGCATTTACTATGACAGCTTGCTGTTTCTCCTGCGTGTTGGCGTTCTACTTGCTCCTATTGACATGACTCCACATTCATTTCAATCATTAGGAGAGAGAAGATTATGTCAAACACGGTGAAGACGATTAATCCGACAACTGAAGAGCAGTTGAAAGAGTACACCTTACTATCAAAAGATGAAGCGATTAAGGCAGTCGATAAGGCGGATGAGGTATTCCAAACGTGGAAGTTCACCGACCCAGAAGAGCGCGCTAAGCTTCTAAACAGCATGGCTGACGTGATCGATGACAATCGAGATGCCTTGGTGACGTTAATGATCGATGAAATGGGTAAAGTAAAAGAGCAGGGTTATCAAGAAGTGGATTTGTGTGCGGCGATTTGTCGTTACAGCGCTGAAAAAGGTCCTGAACTTTTAGCTGACGAAGAGCGTGAATACGAGCAAGGTAAAGCCTTGGTAAGTTATCGTCCTCTTGGCGTAGTGCTAGGTATTCAGCCATGGAATTTCCCTTTATATCAAGTTATCCGTTACAGTGCGTCGAATTTGATGGCGGGTAACGTAGCGGTACTAAAACACGCAGCAAACGTTTTCGGTATGGCAGAGAAAATTCAGGAAATGTATGAAACAGCTGGCTTTCCTAAAGGCGCCTATCAGTCAGTTTTGATTGATGGCGAAACCGCCAGTGAATTGATTAAACATGAAAAAGTCCGCGGCGTATCTTTTACTGGCAGTGACGGTGTGGGCAAAAAAGTCGGCGCTTCTGCGGCCGAGAACGTTAAAAAATCAGTGCTTGAATTAGGCAGCAACGATGCCTACGTGGTGCTTGATGATGCAGATCTTAAAGTGGCAGTTGAAGCATGTGTTATGGGGCGTATCGTCAATAATGGTGAAACTTGTGTGTCGGCCAAGCGCTTTATTGTGACTGAAAAGAACTACGACGGGTTCAAAGAAGCATTTGTTAGTGCGATGAAAGCCATTAAAATGGGCGATCCGAACCTTGATGATACCGACCTTGGGCCGATGGCCCGTGAAGATCTACGAGACAAATTACATCAGCAGGTCAGTGATTCGATAAAAGCCGGCGCAAACTGTCTTATCGGCGGCGAAGTACCAGAGCGTACGGGGTACTTTTACCCAGCGACTGTGCTTGAAAATGTGCAGCCTGGTTCTCCGGCTTATGATGATGAATTATTTGGCCCCGTGGCATCTTTGATCAAAGCAAAAAATGATCAAGACGCCATGCGTATTGCCAATGACTCTCGTTATGGCTTGGGTGGGGGTATCTTTAGTCAAGACGAAGACAAAGCCATTAAACTAGCCAGAGAGGTATTTGATACCGGCATGATCAACATCAATGGTTACGGTCTGGCTCATCCTAATTTACCTTTTGGTGGAGTAAAGGACAGTGGTTACGGGCGAGAGCATGGCGGGTTTGGTATTCGCGAATTTGTGAATGTTAAAGCAATCATGGTCACCCAGTAGTCTTACATTCTTCCGTGGCGCGTTGTTTAACTGTCAGCGTCTTAGGATGGCAATAAAACCAGTAAAAAAGGCAGCCAGATATAATCTGGCTGCCTTTTTTTGTGTTTATCTTACGGATGATTAACCCGCAAGACAAAAACGACATTCATAGGTAGTTGTGTCGGCTCAGAAGTGCGCGGATGTTCCTTGAAGATACTGGTTAAATGTACCTTGGTTGGCATCCTTTAATTGAACACATTGCTTTGACTCGTCTTGGGCTACATCAAAACTGCGTGACATGCCATCATACTTATCCATATGTTGTTGATAGAAGTTCTGGGCGAGTGCGATGTTATGCTGACTACAACTTGCCGACACATACTCAGGCATGCGAGCAATATGATAAGCCGGCATTTTAGCGGTGACTTTTTCCATGTTTTTATCCAGCCATTGATACAGCACATCTTTATCTTCCCGGGCTTCGCTGGCGATGGAGATGAAACGCAACACATTTGCAGGGCTGACGTCGTTATTAAGACTCATGTCGAGAACCTTACGGATGGTGTCAGGCTCAGAAAATAACATGCCGTAGCCAATGGCACTTTGGGTATTGGCGTCTGTAGTGGCAAAATATGCACTTTGAAAACGCTCAAACCACTCTTTATCGCCATTCACTGCCAAACTACGCATGGCGCTACTGGCAATCGCACGGCCGGTACTGGTGTCATCTTTAAGGAATTTTTCGCTAATACGTTTACTCTCTTTCATTACCTCTGCATCTTGCGTATAGCGACCTAACATACCAAATACAGCGTTACGTAAACGACTGACATCATTACTGTCGCTTGTTTGTTCAGTGACGCCAAGTCGTTCAAACCATGGACTTAACTTGGCGCTGATAAAGCCGGCAAATAAGGCTTTATTGCTCTCGTCGACCAAATAGGTTAAGTCATTCAGGGCTGCCACTACCGAGCGTGCCACAACAGGATCACTGTCTTGTGCGAGAGCATCGAGTACCGCCATGTGTTGATCTAGGGGGATTTTGTCGGCGTTAAATAACGCGTCTGAATTGTACAGCAGCGACTTTTTCTCTCTGGCGTTTAAATCGCTTATATCATTTAATAAGGCTTGCATTTGCACGGCTGGGATCTGCCAGCGCATATAGCCCATAGCATTGTCATTTGGGTACGCCCATTGGGCTTGTGCTAACTCGCTCATATTGACCTGCGCTTTATCTAAAAACAAAGATGTGCGCTGAATTTCACCGTCTTTCTTATAGATAATAGCCAAAGGAACCACCCACGTTTGAGCCTTTACGTTTGCACCGGCTAAATGGTAACGGCTTTGGGTTACATCGCCATTGATAGCGATGTTTATCAGGGGGTAACCCGGCTGATCTAGATAGGTTTTCATCATGGCGGGCACATCGAAGTCTGCCACAGTGGCCAGCACTTCCCACAAATCATCTGCCTGAGCATTGCCCCAAGCATGTTTGTGCATGTAGCTTTGCACCCCTTTTTGAAAGGCATCCTCACCCACTAATGATTCAATCATTTGTAAGACAGATTCACCTTTACTGTAATTTAAGCCTAAGCCGTCCATCACGTCAGTTTGGCTACGAACTTCTTTTTTGACCGCTTTGGTGGTGGGGCTAGCATCAGCACCAAACGCACCTTCTTGCACTAACTGTGCTTGAGTATTTTGTTCAGGGTAAAGCGCCATGGTGATTTTACTTTCCATCCATGAGGCGAACGCTTCGTTTAACCATAAGTCGTCCCACCATGCCATCGTTACTAAGTTGCCATACCACATATGGGCTAATTCGTGGGCGATGGTTTTTGTTGGGCCACTTTGCTCGGTTAAGCGAGGTTCATCATCAAGCAGCAATAAGCTACTGCGATAAGTCACTAGGCCAGCATTTTCCATTGCGCCATGGGTGAAGTTAGGTACAGCAATGAAATCAAGTTTTTCGTAGGGGTAGGGCGTCCCGAAGTAGTCTTCTAAGGCAGCGAGTATTTTTGGCGTTTGCGCAACGGCAAACTTAGTACGATGGGCTTGACCTTTTGGGGTGTAAATTTTACCAGGAACAGATAAGCCGGTTATATCCGCCGAATCTAACTCGCCTACAGCAAAGGCAACCAAATAGCTTGGCATCGGCTTGGTTTTTTTGAATGTAACCGTTTGCCAACCATCCGCTGAGGTGCGAGACGCCACAGGGGTATTTGATATCACAGTGTTGATACTGGGTGCGGTAATGGTCAGTTGATACGGAATTTTAAAATTTGGCTCATCAAACCCCGGGAATGCTCGGCGGGCGTGCATGTCTTCGAATTGGGTAAATATGTAATTGCGTCCTTCAAAAGTAGACAAGTACATGCCGTCCGATGTGGTATTCACTTTGCCATTAAATTGCATGTGTAGCTGATAGGTTTTAGCTGGCAGCATTTCGGACGCTTTACCCTGCTGAATATCGTATTCTTTACTTTGTACCGTTAACGGAATATGGCGCTGACCGTCGATAAGCTCAGCGAGATAAACATCAAGGTCCCGTTGATAAAAACGCACAATGTCAGTGGCGTGTTTTATGTTTACTGTGATGGTCGTTTCACCACTAAACGTGGCTTGATTGGGGTCTATTTTAAGTTTTATTTGTTGGAATGTGGGTATTACGTTTTCGTCTAAACGGTAAGCGATATCACTGGCGTGAGCTTGGGTAATCATCAGTAAACCCAGCGCGGTGCTTAAGCAGCGTTGTATTAATGTCATATTAAGTCTCTGTTATCGATTATATTTTTTAACGTAATGCATCAGCCTAGTGTGTTAAGCGTTATTGATGTATTCGTTTGACGCGCAGATTAGGGGAAATTTGTAAAAATGCAACTTCCTAAGCGTTAACAGGTGTGTCAATTGTGGGAAATTAAACTAGGGCAATAGATACAAAAAAGGCTCATCACTGAGCCTTTTTTAGGGTTTAATCTTGTGCTGTGTATGCGTTAACTTGCTACCGGGAATTGATAATCCTCGAAGGTTTTACGCAATGCCAATTTATTGAGCTTACCTGTTGCTGTGTGGGGTAATTCATCAACGAATACCACATCATCTGGCATTGACCATTTGTGTAGTTTATCGGTTAGGAATGCTAGTACTTCTGCGCTTGTGGTTTGTTTATCGCCTTTGCGTACGGCTATCAACAGTGGACGTTCAGTCCATTTCGGATGATAACGACCAATAGCGGCGGCTTCAGCAATACCAGGATGGCTAACGGCTGCATTTTCAATGTCGATTGAGCTGACCCATTCTCCTCCTGATTTAATCACGTCTTTGGTGCGATCGGTAATTTGCATATACCCAAGTGGGTTAATCGTGGCCACATCGCCGGTTTCAAACCAACCCATTTCGTCAACCGGACAACCTTCTTCTCCCGGTATTTGCGACATACCATAGTAGCCGCTAACGACCCAAGGACCACGTACTTTAAGGGCGCCAAAAGCCACGCCGTCCCAAGGTAACTCGTTGTTGTCTTCATCGACAATGCGCATTTCGATGCCAAATACGCCTCGACCTTGCATGGCTTGTAAGTCAGTTATTTGCTCGTCGGTGTAATCTTCCATACCGGGTTGTAAACCGAAGATAGTACCCAGCGGGCTAGTTTCCGTCATGCCCCAGCCTTGATAAACCATGGTGTCATAATTATGTTTGAAACGTTCGATGATAGTGCGTGGGCACGCAGCGCCACCAACGGATACCTTGTGTAGCGTAGGAATTTTCTTAGCGCTTTTATCTAAGTAATCCAACAAAGCTAACCAAATAGTGGGCACCCCAGAACTAAAGGTCACTTGTTCACTTTCAATTAAGTTTTGCAAGGTTTCGCCGTCACCCATTTTTGGCCCAGGCATGACTAATTTAGTGCCTGTCATGATGGTGCCAAATGGCAAGCCCCACGCATTGACATGGAACATAGGAACAACAGGTAAGCACGTTTCACGACTTGATGAGTTGG
Source organism: Paraglaciecola polaris LMG 21857 (assembly GCF_000315055.1). Taxonomy (GTDB): domain Bacteria; phylum Pseudomonadota; class Gammaproteobacteria; order Enterobacterales; family Alteromonadaceae; genus Paraglaciecola; species Paraglaciecola polaris. The sequence goes on from NZ_BAER01000115.1 coordinate 164,762, forward strand.
TGACATCGGGCAGGGCCCCTGCAAATGCATGTAGCAGTGTGGATCGATGGCTATACACCACGCCTTTAGGGTTGCCAGTGGTGCCTGATGTATAACACATACCGCTGGCGGTGTTTTCATCGAATTCAGGCCATTCAAATTCGCTCGACTTGTCAGCAATAAGCTCTTCGTAACACAACACATTTTCAAGATTAGTTTCTGGCATGTTGGCTTTGTTAGTTAAAACGATAAAGGCTTCAACGTTACTCAGCTGAGGTGCTAACGCTTCAATTAGCGGCATGACTAACACATCAACAAAGATGAATCTGTCTTCTGCGTGGTTGATAATATAGGTTACTTGCTCAGGGAACAGCTTAGGGTTGATGGTGTGGCACACCATACCGCTGCCTGAAATAGCATAATATAGCTCTAGATGACGATAATCATTCCATGCCAGGGTGCCGATACGATCGCCAAATTGAGCACCAATAGAATTCAGTGCATTAGCTAGCTGGCGGCTACGAACCGCAAAATCTTTGTAGGTATAACGATGGCGTGGATTGTCTGCTGTGACCGAGACAATTTCACGCAGGGGGTAGTTCTTTTCGGCGTGCTTTAAAATGTTTGAAATCATCAATTGTGACTTCATCATGAGTGCTTGCATTTGCGGTTCCTTATTCACGTCAAAGGGCAATCAGATTGCCCTTTTTAAATCGGTATTTAACGATAATCTATTGGGGTACTACCAAGCGGTAACACCACCATCGAGAGCAATGGATTGTCCCGTCATATAAGTGTTGCCAGGCGACAGTACTAACAACATGGCATTAACTATTTCTTGTGGTGTTGCCAAGCGTTTCATCGGGCAACCCACAGCTAATTGATTAATACCGTCTTGGGAAATTTCACCATCGATATTTAAGATATTAGTCGGCGTGTAAAAAGGGCAAATTGAATTCGCTCGAATACCTTTGCGTGCGTATTCAATGGCGGCGGTTTTGGTCAAACCGATAACGGCGTGTTTAGCGGCAGCATAGGCTGCGCCTTTTGGTGCTCCACCAAGACCTGCAAGAGAGCTCACATTCAAAATGTGGCCGCTGCCTTGTTTTAGCATGACTTCAATTTGATGTTTCATACCGAACATCACGCCTTTTACGTTAACCGCCATTTGCTTGTCCATGGTCGCTTCGTCAAGAGTGTGCATAGGCGCCATGCTGTGAGCGATACCTGCATTGTTTACACCGATATCAACTCGGCCAAATTTTTCCATTGCGCTATCAACCATGGCTTTACAGTCTGCTTCTTTTGACACATCGCAGTGCTGGGCCACAATGCTGTCCGCAAACTCCTTCAGACCATCAACCGTTTCAGCGAGACCTTTAGGGTCAATGTCACTGATCACAAGTTTACAACCGCGCTCGGCTAAGCCTTTTGATAATAAACGTCCGAAACCACTGCCTGCACCGGTAATTAATGCCACTTGTCCGCTAAAATCTAATAATGAATCCATGTTAAATACTCGCTTTTAATGTGTTGAAATGGGGTTGTCGTTAATAAATTGCAGTAATACTTTGGCTAACTGCTTAGGTTGATCTTCTTGTAAAAAATGTCCGCCCTGAGTGATCGTGGTATGTGATTGACCTTTTGTTCCTGGGATGAGCTTCTGCATTATGCCGTCGCCACCTACCGTAACGGGATCACTATCACTAAAGGCGGTGATAAAGGGTTTTTCAAATTTCTGCAGTACCTGCCATGCTTGGCGATTAGCATCGGTTTGCGGATCGTCTGTGCTGATAGGCACCAGTAGAGGAAATTGGCGCACACCCGCTTTATATTCTTCGCTTGGATAAGGAGCGTTGTAACCGTCGATCACCTGCTCAGTCAATTCCGTTACGGTTGCCCCCTTAATAATACCCGCCACTGGAAACTCGGGTACTGCTTGGGAAAATGTACGCCATTTCATAAAAGCGTCACCCGGCGCGTGATCGCCAGTGGGCAACATAGTATTGGCTGCTAATACCCGGGCGAATAACTCAGGATGCTCGGCTACTAAACGTAACCCTAACAATCCCCCCCAATCCTGGCATACCAAGGTCACGTGAGATAATGATAGTTGGGTTAAGATATTACGTACCCAATCGAGATGGCGCTGATACGTGTAATCGCCGCGTTCCGTGGGTTTATCAGAACGACCGAAGCCGATTAAGTCCGGGGCAATAACCCGATAACCTTTATCTGTTAGTGGTTTGATCATATTTCGATACAAATAACTCCAAGATGGTTCACCGTGGAGCATCAAGATCACTTCACCATCTTGACTACCTTCGTCGAGGTAATGCATGCGCAATTCGCCCCCTTCGAAATCATCTACACTTATGTAGTGAGGCTCGAACGAATAGCCGTTAAGGCCTTCAAAACAGGCGTCCGGGGTGCGTAAATACTGCATAGTGGCTATCCTAATTTTTACTTAACAAGGTTATGTAAGTACCTTGTTAAACATGTAAATGGGGTATTAGAAAATCATCTGGCCCTTAAAAAGTCAACTCGCCTAAATTAATGCAGAAGTATGAATTTAATGAATATTAAGCTCCTTGTAAGAATATTCGCGTTATCAGTTAGGATTATTAATCATTATAAAACCAATAAATTTGGATGATTAAGCTGCCTGACCTAGTATTCGTTTACTAATTTATCTGGTAAGAGGTGTTTATGAGTCAAGCAGTGGTAGCTGAAGTACAAGGAAATGTTGCGGTTTTGTATATGCAAAACCCACCGGTTAATGCGTTATCTCAGTCGGTGCGTGTTGGATTAATTGAAAACATTAAGCAGGCGCTGGACAACGATAACGTACACGCCATTGTCATCTCATCTCAACTAGCGCTGTTTTCTGGCGGAGCTGACATCAGCGAATTTTCAGGCGGTAATCTTGAACCGCATCTTCCAAACGTATTAGATGTCATCGAAAATGCAAGCAAGCCGATTATTGCCGTGCTTAACGGTCCTGCGTTTGGCGGCGGTTTAGAAGTCGCACTTTCGTGTCATTACCGAGTTACGTTCGCGAGTAACAAGGTTGGTTTACCAGAAGTAAACTTGGGTATTTTACCTGGCGCCGGTGGCACACAACGTCTGCCACGTTTAGCTGGCGTTGCTAAAGCGCTGGATATGATCGTATCCGGTCGTCCAGAAAAAGCCAGCAAGTTAAGCGGCGTGTTCGACCTAATAGTTGAAGACCCTAGCAATCTATTAAGCGAAGCCATGGCTTTTGTGCAAAAAGTGATTGCAGATGGTGCAAAAATTCGTAAAACCGCTGATGTAGCGATTGATAAAGCAAGTGCACCGGATGAGTTATTCGCTCAATACCGTCAAGGACTTAAAAAACAAGCTCGCGGATTTTTCGCTCCAGAGCGTTGTATTCAAGCCGTTGAAGCCTCAGTTTCATTGCCGTTTGAGCAAGGTTTGGTGCGTGAAGGTGAGTTGTTTATGGAATGCATGGGTTCAAAAGAAGCCCGGGCACAACAGCATTTCTTTTTTGCTGAACGTGCTGCATCACATGTTAGCGATTACGATAAATCTACCCCGGTTCGTGACATTAAACAGGTAGGTATTATAGGTGCTGGCACCATGGGTGGCGGTATCGCCATGAACTTTGCCAATGCAGGTATTCCGGTGATCATGCTTGAACTTAAGCAAGAAGCGCTTGATAAAGGCTTAGCACTTATTCGTAAAAACTACGAAAACTCGGCTAAAAAGGGCAAATTGACCCAGCAAGCTGTTGAAGAGCGTATGGCGTTGTTAACCGGATCGACTGAATACGCTGCGTTGAGTGATGTGGACTTGGTTATCGAAGCGGTATTTGAAAAAATGTCGGTTAAGAAAGAAGTCTTTGCTGCACTTGATAAAGTTTGTAAGCCAGGTGCCATTTTGGCCTCTAATACGTCAACGTTAGATGTGAACGAAATCGCGGAATCTACTTCACGCCCTGAAGATGTCATTGGCCTGCATTTCTTTAGCCCTGCCAACGTGATGAAATTGCTCGAAGTGGTAAAAGCAGATAAAACCTCTGCTGAAGTCATTAAAACGTCAATGCAGATGGCGAAAAAAATTAACAAAGTAGCTGTGCTGGTTGGCGTATGTTTCGGCTTTGTGGGTAACCGTATGATTGAACCTTACGGTCGTGAAGCTGCTCGCTTGATGTTAGAAGGGGCTACGCCACAACAAGTAGATAAAATCATCTACGATTTTGGCTTACCCATGGGTCCATTTACTATGGGTGACATGGCTGGTTTGGATATCGGTTTCTATGTGCGTGAATCACGTCGTGAGTTCATTGAACATGATCCTAGCTACTGCGTGGTATCTGACCGTTTGGTTAAGCAAGGTCGTGTGGGTCTTAAGTCAGGCCGTGGCGCGTACATGTATGAACCAGGCAACAGAACGCCAATACCAGATCCTGAAGTCGTTGAAATGGCGAAAGAAGAAGCTGCGCGCTTAGGTGTTGCGCAACGCGACATCTCTGAACAAGAAATTCTAGAACGTATTATCTTCCCGTTAATCAACGAAGGTGCGTTGATTTTAGAAGAAGGTATTGCGGCTAAATCAAGCGACATCGATGTTATCTATGTGTACGGCTATGGCTTCCCAGTTTATCGCGGCGGTCCTATGCAATATGCCGATGAAATTGGCTTGAAAAAAGTTTACGACGCGATGTGTAAGTATCGTGATGAATTAGGTGAATACGGCGGACATTGGTTTGAACCAGCCCCGTTGTTGAAAAAGCTCGCTGAGCAAGGCAAACGCTTTGCAGATTTCAAACAGTAACGCCTACTTAACCTATTAAAAAACGAGAGAAAAATTATGAAAGAAGCAGTCATAGTATCCACCGCAAGAACTCCCATTGGCCGTGCCTATAAAGGTGCGTTTAACAATCTTGAAGCGCCTAGCTTAGGTGGTCATGCCATTCGCGAAGCAGTGAAAAAAGCCGGCATTGATCCCGCGTCAGTTGATGATGTGATCATGGGTAGCGCTTTAACTCAAGGTAGTGGCGGCATGAACATCGGTCGTCTAGCGGGTCTGGCGGGTGGTTTACCGGTTACGGTTTCAGGCATGACACTTGATCGTCAGTGTAGCTCGGGTATGTACGCTATTGCGACAGCCGCTAAGCACATTATTACCGACAACGTACCAGTAATGGTAGCGGGTGGCCTTGATCAAATCAGCTTGGTGCAAAACAAATACATGAATACCCATCGCATGGTTGACCCTGCATTGGCTAAAATGCATAAAAATATCTATATGCCTATGTTGCAAACAGCTGAAGTTGTTGCTGCTCGCTACGGTATTGACCGTGATGCAATGGACGAGTACGCACTGCAAAGTCAAATGCGTACTGCCGCTGGTCAAGCTGCCGGTAAGTTCGACGATGAAATCGTGCCAGTGACGGCCACTAAAGTCGTTGTTGACCGTGAAACTAAAGAAGAGAGCTTCCACGAAGTTACTTTGAGCAAAGATGAAGGTAACCGTGCTGAAACGACGCTTGAAGGGTTAAAAAGCCTTAAGCCTGTTATTGAAGGCGGTGTTATCACAGCCGGTAACGCGAGTCAGTTGTCTGACGGTGCATCAGCCAGTGTGATTATGAGCTCGAAATTGGCTGAGCAACAAAACCTAACGCCCCTTGGTGCGTATCGTGGTATTGCGGTTGCAGGTTGTGAACCCGATGAAATGGGCATTGGTCCCGTATTCGCTATTCCTAAATTGCTTAAGCAACATGGCTTAACCATGAACGATATCGGTTTGTGGGAATTAAATGAAGCATTCGCCGTACAAGTAATGTACTGCCGAGATAAGTTGGGCATTCCTGATGAATTGCTTAACGTTAATGGCGGTGCTATTTCAATTGGGCATCCTTATGGTATGAGCGGTGCGCGTATGGTCGGTCATGCACTTATCGAAGGTAAACGTCGTGGCGCTAAATACGTGGTATGCACCATGTGTATTGGCGGCGGTATGGGCGCAGCTGGTTTATTTGAAGTTTACTAAATTTTAAGCGCCTCGTATGAGGCGCTAAAACGCAATGAGGTTACACAATGCAAGGTTATAAAGCGCCGCAGAAAGACGCATTATTTGTCATGAACGAGTTACTGGGATTTGAAAAGCATTATGCTGATCTCGGTTTTGAAGATGCGTCTCCCGATATGGTTGAAGCCATCTTTTCAGAAGCAGCTAAGTTCAGCGAAAACGTACTTGCGCCGATCAATGCCATCGGTGATGAAGAGGGTTGTACGTGGACAGACTCAGTGGTGACCACACCAACGGGTTTTAAAGAAGCGTATCAACAATATGTTGAGGGCGGATGGCCTTCAATGACTCACCCAGCTGAATTCGGTGGTCAAGAATTACCTTACTCCCTTTCATCTGCGTTAGGTGAGTGGTTATCGGGCGCAAACCATGCTTGGGCTATGTATCCAGGATTGAGTCAAGGTTGTATGGCAACGCTTGAAGCCCACGGTACCCCTGAGCAAAAGAAAATGTTTTTGCACAAATTAGTGGCCGGCACATGGACAGGCACTATGTGCTTGACTGAATCTCACTGTGGTTCAGACCTAGGTATGCTTAAAACCAAGGCTGAAAAGAACGATGATGGCACGTACAGTTTAACCGGCACCAAGATTTTCATCTCGGCGGGTGAACACGATATGTCAGAAAATATCGTGCATATTGTGATTGCGCGTCTTCCGGGAGCACCAGAAGGAACGAAAGGTATTTCGTTGTTCGCGGTACCTAAATTTAACGTCAGTGCTGATGGCGAAAACGAAGATCGCAACGCTGTTACCTGTGGCTCTATTGAGCACAAAATGGGTATCAAAGGTTCAGCGACATGCGTAATCAATTTTGATGGCGCGAAAGGCTACTTAATTGGTACTGAGAATCGTGGTCTAAATTGCATGTTCACCTTTATGAATTCAGCACGTATTGGTACTGGCCTTGAAGGGCTAGCATCAAGCGAAACTGCTTTCCAAGGCGCTCTTGCGTACGCAAAAGACCGTTTACAGTTCCGTTCAATGAAGGGCGTACAAAACCCTGCTGGCCCAGCTGATCCTATTATCGTGCACCCAGATGTACGTCGTATGTTATTAACCCAAAAAGCATTTGCCGAAGGTAGCCGAGCATTAGCTATTTATGCGATGAAATTGGTTGATATCACGTTATACAGCAAAGACGAAGCTGACAAACAGTTAAGCGAAGCGAAATTGGCATTCTTAACGCCGATCGTTAAAGCGTTCTTAACTGAAACTGCGCAAGAATCGACTAGCTACGGCATGCAAGTTTACGGCGGACATGGTTTCATTAAAGAGTGGGGCATGGAGCAATTGGCTCGAGACACTCGTATTTGTACTATGTACGAAGGTACAACAGGTATTCAAGCTATCGATTTACTGGCGCGTAAAGTGGTCGGTTCGAATGGCAAGTTGCTGGATGTATTCACCCAAGAAGTACGCGATTATTGCTTAAGTATTCGTGACAAAGGCCAGTTCAATGCATGGTCAAATGCCATCGAAGTGCATTTAGATGAATGGAAACAACTGACTGTTGATATCACTAAGCGTGCGGCAAATAATCCAGACGAGCTCGGTGCTGCGTCGGTAGATTACTTGATGTATTCAGGTTACGTCACAGTGGGTTATTTCTGGTTGAAAATGGCTGTTTTAGCACAAGAGAAGCTAGATGCAGGCGTTGATAATCCAGAATTTTATCAAGCGAAGTTACACACGGCTAAGTTCTACTTTGACCGATTGTTAACGCGCACTCGCTCATTAGTATCTGCAATCGAAACGGGTTCAGATAGCTTAATGAGTATGCCGGTCGATCAATTCGACTTAGGCGCTTAATACCTCACTTATTCATAGGAATAAGTAAAGGCGAACCTTTTCTTTAGGAAAGTGTTCGCCTTTTTTATTAAAGGGATAAATTATGCCTATAAGCCATCATTACGCTGATATCAACGGCGTATCATTGCATTACGTAGAAGCTGCGTGTCATCAGCCGAAAAACAATACGCAAACCCTAATTTTCTTACACGGTTTTCCCGAATATTGGGGGACTTGGCAGGCGCAAATAGCGCACTTTCGCGAGCATTATCGTGTCATAGTGCCGGATCTCATGGGTTACAATTTAAGTGATAAACCTGAATCACAAGAAGCTTATAGCGTACCCAATCTTATCGCCTTGTATGCACAGTTCGTTGCAACGATAAGCCCAAATGCACCAGTGAACCTCATTGCACATGATTGGGGTGGGGCGATAGCTTGGCCTTTAGCGGCGTTTCATCCGCAACTTTTCAATAAGTTAGTTATTTTGAATGCCGCTCACCCGAGTACGTTTACTCGGGAGATGGCAACGAATCCCCAGCAACGTCAAAAAAGTGCCTACATTCACCAACTAGTTGCCGATGACGGGGTGGAGTTTGTACAAAACAATGACTTTGCCATGCTCAAAGAGATGCTATTTTCAGGTATGCACGATACTCAGTTTAGCGAGCGTCAACAGGCCGAATATGTGCGCGCATGGAAGCAACCCGGGGCTGTTAATGGCATGCTGCAATATTATCGCGCTATGCCGCAATTACCCCCTGAGGATCGACAAAACGCTACAAAGGCATACAGTTTAAAAATCCCTAATATTCGTATCGCTACGCCCACATTAGTCCTATGGGGTGAGCAAGATGAGGCGTTTGTAACCGGCATTTTAGAAGGGATTGAACAGTATGTACCTGATTGCCGAATACAACGTTTTAGTGATGCGACGCATTGGTTACACCACGAAAAACCAAATGAAGTAAATGCTAGCATTGCGCAATTTTTAGCCGAATAAATGGGGTTATTGTGCTTTGCTAATTAGCGTGCTTTTTTATTAAATATACCCTCCTTACAGGACTATTTGCGCAGACCTGTTGTAGCCCGTTCGAAGCTCAACAGGTTTCTATCTGGATTAAACCTTGAGGTTGCCAGTGCCATTAGCCGTTATGGGGTCCTGAGAAATCACTTGATTGCGGCCGTTCTCTTTCGCGAAATATAAACGTTTATCCGCTTTATCGAGCAGATTATCCAAGTCATGGCCATCTTGTCCGAAGCTGGCGATACCAGCACTTAAGGTGATTTGGATCTCACATTTTTGCGTGGTGAATGGTGTTTTCATCAGCAATTTTCGTAATGCATTGACCTGTTGGTGACCTTTATCTATATCGGTGGCCACCATTAATAATGCAAATTCTTCTCCGCCAAATCGAGCGAGTAAATCCGATTTTCGAGTGTTTTTTTGTAGAAAATTCGCTACATGACGCAGTGCATCATCACCCACAGCGTGGCCGTGCACATCATTGATGCTCTTGAATAAATCCAGATCAAACAATACCACTGTTAACGGATCTTGATGACGAGCGGCCAAGGCACTTAGTTGGTGGAAACTTTCATTTAATTTCATACGGTTCGCTAGGCCTGTGAGCGGGTCTGTGCCAGCGAGAGACAACAATCTGTCTTCATTTTGTTCACGATTTTTCTCGTAAACATGGGCAAATGTCATCATTAAAAATGAACTCAAAATCACGTTAACCGATATGGCAACATTGAGGGAAAAGTTATGTTCTGTGCTAATAAAGCGCCAGTGGTAAGCTAAAATGCCGCAAATGATAAAGGTTAATGAAAACCAAAAGCCTTGTTTGCGTCCCATCAACAGGTACGAAATGACTGGAATGGTTAAAATCCATACAAAGATAGATTCAGAGGATTGAGGTACGGACAAACCGTAAATCATAATGATGAAAAACGGCACTACGTAAATAGTAACCCACCTTTGGAAGTGCTCAGTGGTCAATATCCGGCGCCACAGCCATAAGGAGAATAGCCCATAGACCAGTTCTATTAGTGCTAATTGCCATAAACCGCGTTGAAAATTGACGACAGAGAAAATGCAACCACCGATAAAGGTGATAATAAGTAGCACCCGCATAACATCACGTCGGTACTGGATATTCTGAACTAACTGATCCGTCATTTTTATCTCATACAACGTTGGCCTGAGGAAATAAGCGCAGGGTAAAATATGCTATTTTGCTTTTAGTATACGCATTAGGCGAGACATACTGGTGCGCTTAGAAAACTCACTATCGATATGTAAAATATAAATTTTAACATAACGATAAATGGTTTGGTTATCAATATATTGGGGTGACAATTGTCGTTTATAGTGGATTTATTAGCAGTATGTATTAGCGGGCTGTGCAATTAAGCAGAATAGTCGTTTGGCATGGAACCAAGCGTTATACCGGTATTAAAAAAACGGCCTCAGAAGAGGCCGTTTTCCTAGTCACCAAGTAGTACTACTTGGTGATTTAGTCTGGGAATTTATCCCCAGAACCATGTTGAAAAGGTTAGCCCGCTCATCGTGGGCATCGATGGATAATCTCGTTAGATTCGGTCGTTTAATACGGCAACGATAGGTGAATTGGTTAAGCCATTTTCGGTGGCCCAAGCCACAACAGTTTTGCCGTCTTGCTCAGGTGTGCTCAAGTCGCTTTTTGGCATTTTCTTAACCATTAAGGTACCGGTTTCAACTGCGCCATTTAACATGGCGGTACGGATCAAGCTGTTGCCTCCACAGCTGATACCTGAATAATAATCTTGTAATTTAAGTCGGTAGTCAGACTGAACACGTTTCATTTTTTTGCGTAATTCACCTTTATCGTCTGCTTTAACGATAGTGCAGATGTTTTGCAATGCTTCGGCTACGTCAGCCTGAGCAGGTGCAGCAAACATAATAGTGGTAGCGGCGATAGCGATAGAAGCTTTAACAATTTTCAACATGGTCAATTCCTCGGTTCTTATTTTAATTATAATCTCGTTTCGTTGAGGTAATTAAACGCTATTTGCATTGATTAAAAAATCTACAAGCTGATACTTTGGTATGAGACCTAATACCTTTGTTGGCCCTGCGACCTGGTTATAACCATTATGAAAAGTGCGATATTCCACTAATGTAACTACTCTTAATAACGCTTCATCACACCACTCAATGCTAGGCGCACTGAGCACAATTGATAAGGATACATCGCTGACGCACAACTTACATGTGCGTCACCTATCATGCCCATTGCTGCCTAGGCGGGCGATATAACCTAAGAGTTAAATACTTAAATCTAGCAGGTTGTAATCTTTCAACTTAGCAAGTGTATCCGGCTGCCAGCTAAAATCAGTGCTCGAATGCGCAAGGGGCTGATAACTAAAAGGGGTTTCTTGGGGGTACTGGGCACGGCGTGCCTCAATGGCGTAACCTATCGCATGCGCGCGCTTTTCGATCATGGCGGCATCATATATAGCGGCTTCGCTGTGTATGCCTGCCCCTTTTACATCTAATACCGATGAACGTTTATGAAAGCCAAAGTTGATGGTAATGCGTGGCTCAAAACCGGTGTTGGCAAATGAACCATGTACAAGTTGGCGATTACATATCACTACATCTCCAGCATTACAGATAATAGGTACTGCATCAGGTAGACGCTCGCTGCCCGCGTCTTCGACCATTTGCTTAATGTTCTGTCGTCCTAGTGCATGTGAACCTGGCACGACCCATACGCCGTTTACGGCTGTGCTGCCATAGGCTTGAGCCATAAAGTTGAAGCCGTGAATTTGGGCATCAAATTCAGGATTATTCCAATGGGTATCGCCATCTTGGTGCCATGATACCGCGGCACCTAAGCCGGGTTCCTTGATAAATAAGCACTCATGAAACGGGGCGAAATCTTCGCCGTTGATAGCTTGGGCCACTTTTAATAACTCAGGGTGGGCGTAAACACGTAAACAGGCGGGTGAAAATTGTAACGAGCCTAGTAGTACAAATGGCGATTCTTTTGGGGCATCGCTGGCTGCAGTAGGCTCAAATAGTTTGACTTGATGGCGTCCATTGGCAATGGGGGTTCCTCCAAGTGGATCCCCAAGCGGCTTAGCCCACAACAAATTAGGGGCCTTACAATCTACCCCAAGGGCGGGTTCGCCTTTAGCATTGACTTTATCGCCATTGTTAACGGCAAAGCGTTGTTTTAACTGGGTCAAGTCTTGCTCTATGTCTGTTAATTCTTGAGGATCCAGCACGTTTTCAAAGATATAAAAGCCATATTTTATATACGCCGCACGAATGCCACTGTTTAGCTGCCCATCGGCATCAAATAATATTGGTAATCAGATACTGGCGCATGGCGTCAGCGTCATTGCCATAATGGGCAGCGCAGGCCTCGATAGAATCGCTAATGTCTGTGATCATGGTGTATCCCTCATATGTAAATAATTAGTTAACGAGTGTATTCTTAATCTTTTGTAAATTTTATGCAACATAAAATTTAATATATGATAAAGTTTACTCAATGAAATATATGAGTCAGATTGTATGAAACCAGTCAGAGCGCAGGGTGGGGTCGCAACACGCACCGCCAACAAATTGAAACGCAAGCAGACGATCCTCAATACTGCCAGAGACATTATAGCCACTGGTGGCTATGCCTCATTCACCCTTGCCGAATTGGCAATTCAGGCAAATGTAACAGTGCCAACGATACATAATTTGATTGGCAACAAGTCTGAGGTGCTTACACAGTTGGTGGTAGACATGGTTGAGCGCACTGAGCAGGTGTTATCTTCCACTGCTTTTAAGGATCCGATTTCGGCTGTTGAGTCATTCACTGACAATCTGATGTCGCTTTATCATGATGATGAAGCCTTTTACAAAGCGGCGTTTGTAATTGGTGAACAAGAGTCCATGTTCGAACATGGTCATGCTGGCGGTATTTTCAAAAAATCACTTAAGCTTGCTTATCAGGTCTGCCTTGACGCAAAAGAGCATGGATTCCTCGTTGGAAACATCAATAGTGAATTACTTGCCGACAGACTATTCGCCAATCAGCGTATAGCACGCTACGACTGGATGCACGGCTATATCGATTTGTCTGAGTATCGTTGTCAAATGATTTGCGGCATGCTGTTAACCTTCGCCGCCGATGCGACGGAAGAATATCGCCCGGTATTAATAGCAAAAATGAGTACGGTTTTCCTAGAAAGTGTAGAGCAACGATAAACAGTCGCTCTACAAGGCAGTTGAATGTGCAACTTAGGCGCATGGCAAAGACAAGCAAACATAGTTGAGATAAACCGAAATGAAATACAATAAGGCCACTGGTTTTTTGACGGGAATTTTTCCTGTAGTGCCCACACCATTAAAGCACGATGAGTCATTAGATTTGATTGGCCTTAGTCGCTGCCTAACGTTTTACCTAGACTCACCGGCAGCCGGTGTAACTGTGCTTGGTAGTGGTGGTGAGCTGCCTTATTTAAGTGACGCTGAACAACTATCAGTGGTCAAGCAAGCTCATCAATGTGTGAATAAAGCCAAACCGATTATCGTTGGTGTCAATGCCTTTAGTGTGCACCACGCACTGGACAAAATTGCGGCTTATCAAGGTATGGCTGATGCGGTGATGGTGTTATTTACCGGCTATTATAAACATGATTTCGCCGCCCTTAAAAAAGCCATAAAAGCGGTGGCGGAAAGTAGTCCTGTACCTGTGCTGTACTATCATTTCCCTCAGGTGTCTGGCCTGTTTCTAAACGCCCCTCAGCTTATCGAAATCTTAAGCGACACAGGCGTAGTGGGCATGAAAGACAGCGCTTTGCATGTCAAAAGTGCCAAAATGGTCTTGCAGCATTGTAACGATAGCGCCTATTTTTCGGGATTGAGTTTATTGTTACCTGAGTTGATAAACCAAGGCGCTGCAGGTGCAATATGCCCGATAGGAGCCATTGCACCTACACACACTACCGAATTTTTTGTTAACTGGGTTAAAGGCGATAAACAAGCAGCGCAACATACCCATAGTCAACTAACCCATATCTTGCCCATAGTAAACAACCTCGCTATGTCGCCTGTATTACAATATAGATTGTTACTTTGGGTTACGGGTTTTCCCATCAGTTTATTAAAGCAAGCATCTAGCCCGCAGGCAACCAGTAAAGCGGCTTTGGTGCTATTAGGCGTCGACATTACCAGCACAGTGCGCCGGCCTCTGCCGGCCCTTAAAGATCAATCGAATGAACAAATTTTACAGTGCCTGAAAAACGCGCAGTTAATCACGCGTACCTAATGTTAAAAATCCCTGGGGCAGGTAATGAGAGCAAATTAACGGTGGTTTGCTTATCTCTTTGAGCCGCATATTGCTTGAAACTGAATTGTTGAAGGTAAAAATCATTGTTTAACTTTTGTGATGTAAAAATGTACAGTGAGTAAAATATCGCATAAGACTAATAACCCTGCCTGTTATTAATCAGCGCAAAGTGAACATTGAGGATTTTTGCTGTAGGGCGCGCTTTACTGCGAAAACATGTAAATCAAGGAGAGGTGATGGGACTTATTTTAGGCCCGCTACTGTTATTTTGGCTGGTGATGAGCAGCTACGTATTAAGCATAGGGCATTCATTATTACATGATGCTGCTCTGTATCCTTATACACTAGTGGTTGTTTTTAGTGCTGTGCTATCACTAATATTATACCTTTATCTAGGGTTTAATCGATTTACGACCAGTCATACTCTGAGCTGGTATGACATTCCGTTATTTTTCACAACCCATAAAACTGCCATTCTTATTTTCCTAGTCTGCATATTGACGCATTGGTTTGGGGCAAACATGCTAAGTCATTATTACCTTAAACCCTTGCCCTTTATTATTATGTTCACCATTTCTTTTGGTGCGATTACTGGGGCGTTTGCCTCAAGTGCATTTATGAAAAAGTATAATATTAAGCGAGAGCATTAAGCTTGGTGACATAAGCAACCAGCCCAGAAATAACTATCTGTGAATGTGATGAAAACACTTTGCAAGGTGAATCATTTAGCCTACACCTAAACTGACGACTCAGGTTTGGGGAGCGACAGGAAAATGGACGTGACGCTGTGATGAAGAAAACGATACAACTTCTGGTGATTAGCCTTGTTGCTTTATTGCCCAAGCACCTATTGGCTGAAACCTTTACCGCTCATTGTCGTAATTATCCTCCTGAATTGTTTTTTGATGGCAGCAAATGTGCCGGGGTGTTACCCGACTTAGTGTCCGACATATTTACTGAGCTTGGACACGATATTAACTGGGCATATGTGCCTTGGGTACGCTCAATTAGGGAAGCGAAAAAAGGCAATGTAGACGTGATGATCCGCCATTCTATGACCCCTGAACGCAAGTCTGTATTGAAACCTATCACTTACGGTTACACGATAAGGCACCTTTCATTTTATAAATCGCCTAGATTTCGTGGGGATATAACGTCATATGACGATCTTGAGAAAGTAAACATTGGAGCGATTCGAGGGGTTTTTTATTCTCCCAGATTTTCAGTGCTTAATACAAGGACACTGACATTGGTGGGGAAAACCGATCAACTTATCGCTATGCTAGAACTAGGGCGAATAGATGTGGTGGTTACGTCAGCCTCACACAACGAAGAATTGTTTGACACTCGTTTTGAAAAAGCGACCTTTGTAGATACTTTTTTGAATCCTGTTTATATCAGCATCCCGTTAAATTCAAGCGCCATAGGCATTTATGATGATGTTGCTCAGCGTATGCTCGAATATCGTAAAAGTGGCAAGGTAGACACGTATTTTGAAAAATATGGAGTGCCGGCGCCCCAGCAGATTTTTGAATGATATTAAAGAACGGAATAGGCGATAGTCATAGTGCCCTAAACCCGTGCTGATGTTTTTAATACGCCCTGATCGCTGAATGTCACACCTACAACCTATTGGTGTTACCATGTCAGTTCTGTCAACGGGCATAAATAATCCCATACTTTGTCGACGTCCGGCCAAATGCGATAATCGTTTTTTAGCATTATTACACTGGCATTGGCTTGAACTTTGCTTTTTCAACTTCGCTTTCGCAGAGATTTTAGTTATCAAAATAAATGACCCAATTGTGCATTTTACGCACGAATTAGCCACGCAATTAAAACCTCTGGAGCAATTATCAGCCCAAGGTAAAGTACAGAAAATCAAGCTTATTATTCATGCGGGCACACCCAAGACCGGCACCACAAGCTTACAAACCTATCTCGACAAAAAACAGCGCAAACTCAGAGGTAAGGGGATCCTTTACCCGCACAATTTAGCGGAATCAAATAACCCAGCCGCACCAAAACATCAATGGTTTGAAAAGAATTTAGTCAGCGCGCATTTGGAAAACTTCTTAGCGAATTTTACGCATATCATCTCCCAGCTTAAACCTGATACTCACACCATTATTCTATCATCTGAGGGCATTTATAATTATTGGTGGGATTTTCCGGGTGAATCAAAAGAAGCCTTGCGTACTTTGAGCCAACTTTTTGATGTTGATCTGTGGGTGTGGTTTCGGGAACCACTCGGGTTTATTGAAAGTTATTATAAGCAATGTATTCGTAATCCCCAGGTGGCCAGCAACCCCTGTTATGGCAAAGATTTATCGTTTGCTGAGATGTTACATATCCCATGGTTCTCAAAACATCTGGACTATCAAGGGTTTGTAACTGAATGCCAAACCTTGCTGGGGGAGAATAGCGTTTCAGCGTTTCAATATAAAGGCGATGTAGTGCAGGAAGTTGCGCACAAATTAGGACTAGCCACGACCCATGATAATCCAACACCAAGACAAAATAACAGTTTAAACAGTGCTTCGATAAAGCTCCTGAAAACCCTCAATCACTATAATATTAAAGCCAAAGACAAAGAGCTTCTGATGCCGCATTTGAAGGAAATTAATGGGCTTCTAGGACGTTACGTAAATGATAGCTTGATTGATGATATCTCTAGAGATCGGGTGCTGATGATAGCGAATCCAGTCACGTTTTAAGTGTTTGTTATGATTTTTTTGTTGAATCTGATGGTCAATAGCGGATTCTTAAAAAGACGGTGATTCCTCGAAATAGAGTTAAATTTTAAACAAGCCAGCGGTTAAACTATCGCTGGCTTAATATTTCGTCAGGAGTTATGCGTCGCGTAAAACACGCCTAAGCATTTTACCCACAGCTGACTTGGGTACTTCGTCAATGAATACCACTGATTTAGGGACTTTGTAAGGAGTAAGATGTGCCCGGCAGTAGGCAATGATATCGGCCTCAGTAACCTTGCTGCCTGGCGCTTTAACGGCAAATAACTTCACAGCCTCACCGGTTTTTTCATCTGGTACACCTAAACATGCACATTCCACAACGCCATCACATTTAGCCGCCACTTGTTCCACGTCATTGGGATAGACGTTGAATCCCGATACAATCACCATGTCCTTTTTACGATCTACTATCTGGAAATTCCCTTCTGCATCGACAATCGCGATATCTCCTGTGCGAAAGTAACCGTCTGATGTAAAAGCTGCAGCAGAAATTTCTGGTTGTTGGTAATAGCCCTTTGTCACTTGAGGGCCTTTGGCAACCAGTTCACCACGTTCACCCATCGGCACTTCATTGTCTTCATCATCAAGTAGCTTAATCTCGGTATTGGGAAATGCACGTCCGATTTTACCGGTAAAGGTACGCTCACTTGCTTGAGTCCAAGTTAAAATAGGTGAGGTTTCCGATAATCCATAACCCTGAATGATCGGTAGACCTGTTATCGCTTGCCACTTTTCAGAGGTTGCTTCCATGGCCGCGGTGCCGCCATTAATAGTGGCTTGCAGGTTTGAAAAATCAATATTTACGAAATCAGGGTGTGTCATCATACCCACATAAAGAGTGTTCACACCTGTGATAAGCGTAAAACCACTTTCTTTGATGGTACTGATAAAGCCATCCATGTCTCGTGGGTTAGTTATGAGGATATTATGTGAACCACAGCCTGCATAAATGAGGAAATTAACCGTTAACGACAAAAATATGGTACATGGGAATGGCAGTAATAATGACTTCC
>NZ_BAER01000114.1 GCF_000315055.1 Paraglaciecola polaris LMG 21857
TTATTAGATACTGTCGTGTTATCACCATTAGAAGAACCTCCCCCGCAACCGAAAAAAGTAAATGACATGATAATTAGAATGGAAATTTTTTGAATTGAAAAAAAACTTAACGACATATTACATCCTTATAAAAAAGCTTTATTGAGTAAAAATAACATACCTCATGAGTAGAGCATTTTATTCCAAATTAAGGAATAAATATTTTGAACAATCATAATCAAAACATGACCAAAATTCGCCAAAAATTTCCTCTCTAGAAACATAAAATGATAAATTCTGCTAACTTACCCACAAAAAACGATTCAGTTTCATATGGTATTTGCATCACATATTGAACCATGGTTAGCAACGTGAACTCTGGCTAGAACCCCAACTGAAAAGTGACTCACTTTTTCAATGCAATGCTGGTTCAATTTCTCATGCAATTCTACACTCAATACTTACGCTGTTACTTTTCGTTACAATGCTTATGTTCAAGAATACACTGCCCATTAGCAAAAAGCGTTAATTAGAATTGTTAAAATCCAACCAACTACACTCGTTTTGATCATCGCTCAAATAACCTATACCAACCTTAAAATGCAAATATCTGTAAATTCTGCAATTAAATTAGTTGTTTTTATTAATTATAAAAGCAAAAGAAGTCTGGCAGGGCGCGATGTTAAATTTGTGAATTCGATGAGTTTCTCATACGCGAGAAACATTATATGTAGTTTTGAACTATGCAGAGCTTAGCATCAAGGGGCTATCGCCCCTTAATAATCCCCATGTCAGTGCTACGATAGTAATCGTGATAGATAACTTCTTCGATTATGAGAATTACTCGGTGATTTTGTTATTTCGGCAAAGTCTGATGCGCTGCCTACAATATGGATTTCACTTTCAGCCCTAGTAATAGCCGTATATAGCCATGCTCTGTCTACAATTCTGCCTTTTTGTAAGGCAATTATTATACGTGAAAATTGCGACCCTTGAGCTTTATGAAGGGTTATGGCGTAACCTAGTTTCATGCAATCAAGCACGGCTTGAGTAACTTCAATTTTATCACCCGTATCGAGTGTCACTTCACCATAACTCTCTCCAGATGCGACAACACTTGAGAGGATACCAAGCGAGCCATTCTGAATGCCTTTATCATAGTGATTCTGCGTAAACAAAATAATGTCATTAAGACGCAGATTTAGAAATAATTGCTCCCCATGCATTTCAAACTCAAGCCTACTGCCACTGTGATTCACAGCCTCTTGAGTGAGCTTGTTGATTTCATCAACCAATGCTTTGGTTGGTGCCATTACACGGCAATTTTCAGGGGATTGTTGATACAATTCACAGCAGACTTGAGGTATCTTTTTCTTGTCTGTTTCGTGGAAATGAATTGCGCCTGTGGTAAGACATTCTGGGATTTTGCCTTGATTGATTAGTTGTGAATACTCAGGGATACCTGTCGATGCCTCAGCACGTTTAACGATGTTCAAAGTCGTATTAACTATCGTCTTCGACTCAACGATGTCTGCTAACACCTTCCCACAACCAATTGGCGGAAGCTGATCGGGATCACCTGCAAAGATAATACGCACTGAGGGGTGAATGTGATTTACCAAGCGATACATGGTTGGTAAATCAATCATGCTGGATTCATCAATAACAAGCAGATGTTTTTGTTTGTCTGAATCAATAGGATCATCTCTCAGGAACTTGGCAATCGTTGATGTGATAAAACCAATTGACTCATGTAAGCGCATTGCCGCACGACCACTTAGGGCAACAGCATGTATTTCAAACCCCATTGTATGATAGGCACGCAATGCAGCTCTAAGCACTGTCGTTTTGCCTGTACCCGCACCACCTGTGATGCAACTTACGGCGTTATCTAAACATGTTGTGATCGCTTCAACTTGTTTTTTTAATAGTTTGTAAGGCAGCTCACCTGCCGCTGAGCAATATGCAGATTCTGCATAATCGTCATATAGTTTTTTTTGAGCAGCGAGCGATTTAAGTCGTTTAGCGACGACATTTTCCATCAGCAACTGAGCCGTTGGATGATAAGTGCCTGTTTCATGATTTAAAAGGTATTGAGCCTTGTCATGACCCGCCTTAAACGCTTTGGCGACCAGCTCTTTGTCTTTGAGTAACTTGGTTAAGTGAGGGCGTAAATTGTCTTGTGTTGTGAAGGTATGGCCTTTCTCAATCTCTTTGCGTATTGCTACTTCAAGCGCTGCGCTCAATCGCCTGTCATCATTTGTTGCGTCCTCAAGTTGCGCTTGAGAAAGAGCATCCACCTCTGTAAAGCTCATGCCAAAACCAATTAACACATAAGGATTCTGTTTAATGGCTTCTATGGATTGCTCAGTGTGATACTTCAACAAACGCTGCTGAACACTGGCAGGTATTTTTTGTTCGGACATCCAATTGCAGTAGCCTAGATTCTTGTATTTTGCATACCCCTCAAACAAGGCGATGATGGAATCCTCGCTCAGAACGCCTCTAAGCAGTTCTCTAGACTCTGGCGTATCTATTCTCAAGGTTGAATGGAAATTCTTACCTAAAAGCTCCCAGAGTGCTCTTGCTTTGCTTTCACCAATACCTTTAAAGGCAGCTTCTCTGGCGATGAATCGAATCAATTGCTCGCCTGTTTCGGGCAAACTGCATTCAACATGATCAGGTGACTGGTAGGTATGCTGCTGCATAACGTAATCACCCGTGTCCATCTTTTCGATTTGTCGATTTCCTTTGACTGACCAATACTGACCAATTGCAGGTTGTGCAGGCAATGCGTCAGGATCTACCTTTATCGTGACATAGTATTTACCGCTGTTGGCTCTGTAAGAGTTTTTCTTTAACGGTGTGCCGCTGAATATCACCATCTTTGATGAGGTATAAGGGATACTGGTCACGCGCAATTGGTCTTCATGGAAGGCAGAATTCATCGGGGCATGAACCCCATTTCGGACAAGGTTTCTGACAATTCACCAAAGCGTGTCAGCTTGCCTTCAAGCTCTTTGATTTTGGCTTTTAGCTCGATGTTCTCAGCCTCTAGCGATGATGAACGTTTTGAATCAAGTGCCTTGCGATTCGCCGTTTTGTCGTATTGTTTCGGCTTATCCGCTTCTTTTTTGGCGGTGTCGGTCAGTGGTGGCAACACGCCTTTGTCGCGCAGGTTATCTTCCAGCTTTTTTAAGTGCTTTCGTATATAACGATTTTGATTTAGGGCTGATTTGCAACAGCCTACGGCTTTTGCCACTTCGATACGATTTAGCTGACCTCTATACACGATTTGTTTAAAGTCATCATCCTGTTGCGTTGCCACCCATGACTGAAACGCATCGAGGTTTTGCTGTGCTTTTTGCTGACCGCTAGCCATTTTAACTCCTATTTTTCTTCATTAAATGAATGGCAGCGGCTAGAGCCTGTTGAAGCTCCGTATCACTAAGTACATCATCTTTTCGTATTCCTTTTGAAGCGACTAAACAGCCTTCTTCATCAAAGTTCAATTTCGAGCTACCACCAATAAAGTCTTCAAGAACCTCGATTTGCTGCTCGACTGTTTCAGGACTATCAGCAACAATACTTGTAGAACTATGTGCTACCATTGATTTATGACTTTTATGGAAAAGTAGAGCACCCTCCTTTTCTTCAACGAGTGGTAGGTCTTGAATATCCTTTAATAGGATAATTTGATGCCTTGCTGATTTCAGTTCGGAATACATATTCTGCACTTTGAACTTAACAACATCACTTCCAATAGACTCGTAATCTGCATTACTCATGACAGTAAAATTTACATTAGCGTTAGACTCAGCTTTATTGACCTTGGCATCATTGATATCCTTATTCCAACAGTCTACTAAGACTCGATATGGGTTAAGTTTGCCGCGTATTTTTTTATTGTAAATCGCGCTTTTACTCATATTAATGCCAAGCACCCCTAAAGCCTTAACAAGGTTTGGCGCTGTTAAATCCACATGGTTCTTTTTAAAGCTTTTTATCGTTGTGTTTATTGCCCTTAATTTTGTTTCAACATTGTCGCTCGCCTCTGCACACAAGCCTTCTAAAGTAACTTCTATTTCTGTAGACATTTAATACTCCCAGACAACTCTTTAATCTGCATTGAAGCGCCTAGATACTTACCTTCATTAGTTTTCAAATCATGTTCAATTGATTTTGCCACTGAGGATATTGCGGCCTCTCTTTCCTTTTCTGTTAAAGGTTTTAAGAATATGGGTTGCTCTCCCAAGGCCATTAAAGCCATATCAACAAAGGTATCTCGTTTGAACTTCAAATCTTTATCTCTATTAAAATGAGGAACATGGGCATCTGACTCAACAATTGAATTCATATGTTCGAAATCTGAGCATTCATCAAAACCTAAACCGTAAACAAAATCATCTTTTGTATTTGTTAGTTCACGAACTGTTTCAAATAATGTAATCCCATAGTAAGCCTCGGCTAGCAGTATATTTTCTTCTTGTGAATTAGATTCCATATGATTCTCAATTTTATCAAGGTGTTGGGTGTTATCATGCCATTTTTCAGATTTACCGTTGGCCTTGTATTCTTCTTTTCTAATTCTTATTAGCGTTTTGTATTCTGCCTGTAACTCACCATATAGGCTGTTTAGCTTCTTAGCTTTATACATTAGACGATTGACATGCGACCAGATACTTATTAAGTATGGCTTCCCGCTAATTAGATATTTACAGGTTAAACATTTGCCAACACCTAAAAATGTAAACTCACCATCCTTTAGACCTTCATCACAAAGAGTCCCTGCATTCGGACATATACCTAAAGTGTTAGAGTTCCATGCTCTTTCCTTAATCACTTCCCACGAAGTGCTATATATATCAGGGATATAGGCCATAGCTCTGGCCTCTTCTGCGCTTAATTTCTTAAGGTCGGTCGATAGCGATATTTGCATCTTCTGAGAAATTTTTGCCTGTGCCTCTGAGATTTTCTCACTCACATATTCACGATCATGTTTAACGTAACGAAACGTCGTCCTAATATTTGCATGTCCAGCTACAAACTTAGAAATAATGTTTATAGGCACTCCAGCTTCTTCTAGCCTCGTTATTCCTGTAACTCTTGTACAGTGGATTGTTAGGTAGCTAATGTAGCTGTTACCACCACCGACATTACTTTCAAATTTCTTCATCTTATCAGCAGAAACCACCGAATAATCAGCACCTTCTTCGTCAAGGCGCTTTTGTATTTCAATCATTAAAGCGTTCCAACACTTAATCATTGACACTTTAGTTGGTGGGAAGTCCCATGACTCAGGTACAGGGTTCAAATTACATCTAAACAAATAGAAGCGACTTGGTATTAACTTTTTCACAGCATCTGTTGGTTCAGCGCCAAGGATTTGCTTAATTTCCTTTGGGTCTATCTCCATAAAGTTAGATGGTTTTTTAACTGGATGATGCTCATTTAGGAAAGACATCTGTCTTTGAGTGATAGATATCACATCAGGGTTATACCAAGGAATCGTATAACCGCTACTGTCACTAAAAGCCACACTACGATCTGCTGTCTTATTTGTGTTTATGTACATATAAGCACGTCTAACAACAGCTTCTCCTTGGTCATTATAATCTTTGGATTTTTTAGCATCCGAAATAAGTGTTTTGTCTCTACATAGAAAGCCTCGTTGTTGATTTGCCCCTCCTAATGCCTTCCAGTAGTTAGCGTGTTCTCCATCATTTTCTTCCCAGATCGATTGTTCAACATTAAATTTGTACGGATCACCTTCTCCGCTATCTAGACATTGTGCTTGAACGCCTCGAATAGGAACCGTAAACAAGATAGCCATTAAGTTTATTATCGTTGGGTTAAAAACTTTCTTACCGCTTTCGTTTTTAAAATACATGTAGGGCAATGTTTTTGCCCATTCATAGCTTGGTTCAAGCAGTATTTCAGTGGCAAGTTGATGTACTCGATAAGGAATTAGAGCTTTGGGAGTTTCATCCTTGCCGCCACCGCCTCGGTGGTTCTGCATTCTTAGAACTCTTTCAGTCTCTAAGCGAGATAAAAGCGGTTCATATCCGTCATCAATATCGATCCCATATTCCAACATAACCCAAACTAGGAAATCTCGAACATACATCGCCTTTGACCTGACTTGTTTTTTTACAACCTTTTCTAAATAATGAAGCCAGCGTGCATCGCCTGTGCGACCAACAACTATTAATTGGCGAAAGTCGTCTTCTGTTATGACTTCATCTATTTGAAGATGCTTACTGGTGTACGTTAATAATGATTTGAATCCTGCATTTATCTCTTTGGGGCTTTTCAGCACGAGAGTGTTTTTGTATTCGAGGAATGCTTTCGTGAGAAAAGAATAGTATTGTTGTTGAACAGCATCAGACTTTCTCTTTGATGATGATAATGCTCTGCCTCTGGATTTTATTAGA